>MFRL01000040.1 GCA_001784565.1 Candidatus Melainabacteria bacterium GWF2_37_15 | reverse complement strand
TAGGTTTATTTGGAGAAAAACTGGGCATGACCCAGATTTATGATGAAGACGGATTAGCAATTCCTGTCACAGTCATAAAATTAGAAAAATTAACAGTAACTCAAATTAAAACAAAAAATAATGATGGCTATAACGCTATTCAAGTAGGCTTTGGTGAAGTTAAGAAAAGAAAACTCACAAAAGCCGAATTGTCGCATTTAGAAAAAAATAACCTGCCTGCATTTAAATATCTTAGAGAATTCAAAGTTGAAAATCCTCAGGAATTTAAAATTGGGCAGGAAATTGATTTTTCTGTATGGGAAAGCGTTAAAAAAGTTGATGTAACCGGAAAATCAATTGGTAAAGGTTTTCAGGGAACAGTAAAACTTCATAATTTCTCAAGAGGACCAATGACACACGGTTCAAAAAATCACAGAGAACCAGGATCAATTGGTGCAGGTACTACGCCAGGAAGAGTTATTAAAGGACTCAAAATGGCAGGCCAGATGGGAAATAAACAGGTAACTGTTAAAAAACTTACTCTGGTTAGAATAGATAAAGATAAAAATTTGTTACTTATAAAAGGTTCTGTTCCAGGGCCAGAAGGCAAAATGGTCGCAATCATGCCTTCAAGAACAGTCTGGAATGCAAAGTAAAGGATAACAATAATGACAAAACAATTAATAATTTACAATAGTGACGGAAGCCAATTAGGGCCTATCGATATAGATGAAAAAGTATTTGGTACAGAACCAAATATGCATGTAATGCATCTTGCCTTAAAAAGACAGTTAAATAACGCCCGCGCAGGCACAGCAAGCGCAAAGACACGCTCTGAAGTGCGTGGCGGTGGTAAAAAACCCTGGAAACAAAAAGGTACAGGAAGAGCAAGAGCAGGTAGCACGAGAAGTCCTCTGTTTGCTGGCGGTGGCGTAATTTTTGGGCCAAAGCCAAGAGATTACAGTACTTCAATGCCGGTTAAAGCAAGAAGACTTGCATTAAGATCAGCTCTTTCAGCTAGAACAGAAAGTATTAAACTTATAAAAGATTTTTCAGCTATTACAAACCCAAAAACCAAAGAATTTATTAAAGTACTTGATTCACTTAGCGTTAGCGGAAAAATTCTTGTTATTACAGAATTTAATAATGCTGAGAACCAACATTTAAAACTCGCATCAAGAAATGTGCCTAACGTAAAATTAATATTGCCATCTAATATTAATGTTAAAGATATTCTTGAAGCTGATCAGATTGTAATGACTGAATCAGCATTAAATGAAATAACAGAGAGGTTAAATAAATAATGAGCACAGAATACTTATATCAAATAATTAAAAGACCTCTAGTATCAGAGAAATCAACAAGTCAGACATCTTTGCAAAAATATACTTTCGAAGTAACCAAAGATGCTACTAAAATTGATGTCAAAAAGGCAGTAGAAATGCTTTTCCCTGGAAGAAAAGTAGAAACCGTAAGAACAGTCTATATGCCAAGTAAAGAAAAAAGACGCGGTAAAAAAAGTGGAAGAACGCAATCAGGCAAAAAAGCAATAGTTACCATAAAAGGTGAACCTATTGAAGAATTATTAGGAGCTTAACACAAATGGCTAACCGTAAATTAAAACCAACAACACCCGGACAAAGATTCGTTACAATAAGCGACTTTGCCGAGATAACAACAGATAAACCTGAAAAGTCCTTATTAAGAAACTTGAAAAAACATTCAGGAAGGAACAATCAAGGAAGAGTAACATGTCGCCACCAGGGCGCTGGCCATAAACAAGCATACAGGATTATTGACTTTAAAAGAGATAAAATTAATATTCCTGCAACTGTACAAACAATTGAATATGATCCAAACAGAAACGTAAGAATAGCTTTGGTTTTCTATGCTGACGGTGAAAAAAGATATGTTCTGGTTCCAGTGGGATTGAAAGTTGGAGATACCATCCAGAGCGGACCCGAAAGTGAAATTAAAAGCGGTAATGCACTGCCATTGGAAAACATTCCTCTTGGTACAATAGTGCATAATATAGAACTCATCCCCGGCAAAGGCTCACAACTTTGCAGAAGTGCAGGCGCAGGCGCCCAGCTTATGGCAAAAGAAGGAGATTATGCCACATTAAAGTTACCAAGCTCAGAAATGAGAATGGTTCGCAGAGAATGCTACGCAACTGTTGGCGTTCTTGGAAATATTGACTATAAAAACCAGAAACTGGGTAAAGCCGGAAGAAAACGCTGGATGGGAATCAGGCCTACAGTTAGAGGTTCTGTAATGAACCCTGTAGATCACCCTCACGGCGGAGGAGAAGGCAAATGTCCTATCGGTGGACAGCCAAAAACACCATGGGGCAAACCAGCGCTTGGTAAAAAGACCAGAAAAAACAAACAATCTGATAAACTAATTGTCAGAAAACGTAAAAGGAGTAATTAATGTCTCGTTCATTAAAAAAAGGACCATTTGTTGAAGAATCATTGATGAAAAGAGTCGATGAGATGAATAAATCAGGTAACAAAAAAGTAGTAAAAACCTGGTCAAGGGCATCGATGATAATACCTGACATGTTAAATCATACAATAGCAGTACATAACGGGAAATCACATGTCCCGATTTATATAACAGAACAGATGATAGGGCACAGGTTAGGTGAGTTTGCGCCAACACGTATATTTCGTGGACATGCAGGCTCTGATAAAAAGGCCAAAAGAGCTTAAAAATAAGAGAGGCTAAAAATGGAATCAAACGCAAGAGAAAGATATATAAGAATGCCGGCTAGAAAGATCAGGCGCGTTATTGATGCGGTTCGCGGCAAAAGCGTGAGTGAAGCGGTAAATATTTTGAAATTTATGCCGTATTTCGCAGCAAAAGTAGTGGAGAAAAATATTCGATGCGCTGCTGCTAATGCTACGGAAAGATGGGGCTCAGATATCAGTGAGTTAGTCGTTTCTGAAGCCTACGCTGATGACGGCCCTACTTATAAAAGAGCAAAACCCCGCGCGCAGGGCAGAATGTATAAAATACAAAAACGCACTTCACACCTTACTGTTGTTGTTAAAGTGAGTGAAGAGCTGAAAAAGAAACTTGAAGAAAAGAAAAAACAGGCTAAAAAGGCTACAACTAAAGCAAAAACAGCAACTAAAAAAGCTCCGGCTAAACCTGCCAAACAAGTAATAGTAGAAGAAAAACCAGCCGAAGTTATACAGGAAGCAAAACAGGAATTAGAACAGGGCATAACTCCTCAAACAGTAGAAATGCAGCCTGAAATTGAAAGTCCTGCAGAAGCGGAAGCTGAAGTAAAAGAAATTAAGCCGGAAGTTATCCAGCATGAATCACATACAGTAGAAACACAAGAAGAAAGTAAACAGGAGGAATAACCTTGGGTCAGAAAGTACACCCTACAGGATTTAGAATAGGCGTTATAAAACCCTGGTTAAGCAATTGGTACGCAGGCAAAAGGGCGTATGTTGAGCTGCTTGATGAAGATAATAAAATCCGTAAATACATAAAGAAAAAATATTATTCTGCTGGAATAAGCAGGATTCTTATAGATAGAAAAGCCCAGATCGTCATAATTTCAATAGTAACAGCAAAGCCTGGAATTATAGTAGGAAAAGGCGGCCAGGGTATTGAAACTCTAAGAAAAGACCTCGGTAAATTCACATCAAAACGTGTCCAGCTTAATGTTCTTGAAGTTGCAAGAGTTGATGTTGATGCCCAGTTAATATCTGAATACATAGGCCAGGAACTGGAAAAACGTGTGGCTTTCAGAAGAGCAATGAAACAGGCTATTCAAAGAGCAATGAGATCAGGCGCTCAAGGTATAAAAGTTTGTGTTTCAGGCCGTCTTGGCGGTGTTGAAATAGCAAGAACCGAGTGGGCAAAAGAAGGAAGAATCCCTCTTCAGACTTTAAGAGCTGATGTGGATTATGGTTTCGCTGAAGCAGATACCATAATGGGCATAATTGGCGTTAAAGTCTGGATATTTAAAGGTGAAATACTTCCCGGCGAAAAAACAGATGCAAACATAAAATTTAAGACTACTCCGACCGAAGCAGGTGCTGCACCTGCCCAGCCAAGAGCAGGAAGAGGAAGAAGAGGTAAATAACAATGTTAATGCCTAAAAGGACAAAATATAGAAAACATATGCGCGGAAGGATGACAGGCACTGAATCCAGAGGCACTACGCTGAATCATGGTGAATTTGGCCTTCAGTCAATGGATCCATGCTGGGTTAACAGCCGTCAGATAGAAGCTGCCAGAAGGGCAATGACCCGTAGTATTAAAAGAGGCGGCCAGGTATGGATTAAAATTTTCCCGGATAAATCCGTTACTGCAAAACCAGCAGAAACCAGGATGGGTTCAGGAAAAGGTAACCCTGAATACTGGGTGGCAGTTGTAAAACCAGGCAGAATTATGTTTGAGATTGCCGGTGTTCCAAGAGATGTTGCAATACATGCACTTGAGCTGGCAGCGCAAAAATTGCCAAACAAAGTAAGAATAGTTGAAAGACACTAGGTGAGATTATGAAACTAACTGAAATCAGAGAACATACAATCGATGAACTCAAAGACAAGATTATTTCCTTGAGAAAAGAACTCTTTGATCTTAAAATACAAAAAGCCACATTTAAGCTTGAAAATGTTGCTGACATTGAGAAAAAAAGAAAATTAATTGCTCAAATTAAAACTATTATTAAAGAAAAAGGACTTAAAAATGCCTAAGAAAGAAAAAATAGGACAGGTACTAAATACAACAATGGATAAAACCGTAGTGGTTAAGGTTATAGAATATAACCCACATCCAAAATACAAAAAAATCATTTCCGAAACAAAAAAATATAAAGCACATAATGAAGGAGTAGACTGTGCAGTGGGCGATGAAGTCAGAATTATTGAAAATAGGCCCATAAGCAGGACCAAATTATGGAAAGTCGTTGAAGTAACGAAAAGGATGCAATAAAATGATACAGCAGGAATCAAGAATAAGAGTGGCAGATAATACAGGCGCCAAAGAACTTCTTGTAATAAGAGTATTAGGCAGCTCAAACAGAAGATATGCAAGTATCGGCGATAGAGTAATTGGTACGGTCAAAGAAGCATCGCCCAATATGCAGATAAAAAAATCAGAAGTAGTAACAGCAGTTATTATCAGGGTGTCTTCCACGAAAAAAAGGCCGGACGGCACAAGTATAAGATTTGATGATAATGCCGCAGTTATTATAAATAAAGAAGGAAATCCGCTTGGTACACGTGTTTTTGGGCCAGTTGCCCGTGAACTCCGTGACAAGGGTTATATGAAAATAATCTCACTCGCACCGGAGGTAATTTAAATGAAAACAAAGAAAGAAACCGGAAATAGTCTACATATTAAAACAGGTGACAGAGTCGTTGTCATATCCGGCAAAGATAAAGGAAAAATCGGCAACATAAAAAAAGCAATGCCTAAATTAAATAAGGTTGTTGTTGAAGAAGTAAACATGATCACTAAAGCAATGAAAGCAAATCCAATGGCAGGAGTCCAGGGTGGCCTAGTCAAGCTTGAAGCCCCTATTAACTCCTCAAAGGTTATGCTATACTGCCCAAAATGCGAAAAAGCAACAAGAATAACTTATAAAGTTCTTGAAAATGGGAAAAAAACCAGAGTCTGCAAAAAATGTAACGAACAATTTGATGTATAAAAAATGAGGTATATAAATTAAAATGCCAGTAACTAAAGACCTAAAAAATAGATATAAAGAAGATGTAATACCTGCCCTTAAAGAAAAGTTTGGGTATAAAAACATTCACGAAATCCCAAAACTTGAAAAAATAGTTATAAATATGGGAGTTGGTGAAGCAGTACAGAATATAAAAATTCTGGATTCTGCCGTGAGCGAACTGACAAGAATTGCCGGACAAAAACCAATTGTCCACAAAGCAAAGAAATCAATCGCTATTTACAAATTAAGAAAAGGAATGCCTATAGGTACAAGTGTAACTTTAAGAAGTGACAGAATGTACGATTTTATGCAAAAGCTCTGCTGCATTGTTCTCCCAAGGATAAGGGACTTCAGAGGAGTTAGCGATAAGAGTTTTGACGGCAGAGGAAATTATTCACTCGGGTTAAAAGAACAGATGCTTTTCCCTGAAATTAAATATGATGATGTGGAAATAGTTAAAGGTATGGATATCACAATAGTAACCACAGCAAAAACAGATGAAGAGGCAAGAACCCTTCTTGAAGAGATGGGAATGCCGTTCAGGAAAAAACAATAATATATCACTAAGGAATAAGGAGAAACATTTTGGCTAAAACGTCAATGATGAATAAAGAACAAACAAGAAGAGGGCTGGTTGCCAAAGGCAAATACCCAAAAGTCAGGCTGCGCAACAGATGTATCATTTGCGGCAGGCCAAGAGGATATCACAGGGATTTTGGCCTTTGCAGGATACATTTAAGACAGTACGCTCACAGGGGACTCCTCCCGGGCGTAACTAAAGCCAGCTGGTAATAACAAGCAAAGAGAGGAATAATAATGTACACCGATCCAATAGCAGATATGCTGACACGTATAAGAAATGCCGGAACCGCAGGACATCAAATGGTTGAAATGCCAAGTTCCAAGCAAAAAGTTGAACTTGCCAAAGTATTAAAAGCTGAAGGCTATATCGTTGATTATAAAGTCAAGGAAGACGGCAAATTTAAAGTTCTTGCTATCGAAGTAAAATATGAGTCAGAAAGCCAGCCAATTATCAGAAAAATACAAAGAATCAGCAAACCTGGCTTAAGAGTCTATAAAAAAGCTAAAAATATTGAAAAGATTTTAGGCGGCCTTGGTGTTGCTATTTTAAGCACAAATAAAGGACTGTTAACAGACAGAAAAGCAAGAAAAGAAAACATTGGAGGCGAAGTCCTCTGCTATGTATATTAAAATAACAAATTAGGAGAACAATAAAATGTCCAGGATAGGTAAAGCTCCTGTCGAAATACCAAATAAAGTAAATGTCGAAGTACAGGGCAACACAGTAAAAGCTTCAGGCCCTTTAGGGAACCTGGAAGTTAAACTCAGACCTGAAATAAAAGTTGAAAAACAGGATAATAAACTTATAGTTTCAAGAGTTAACGATGAAAGAAAGTCCCGCGCCCTTCATGGATTAAGCAGGACACTTGTTTCTAACATGGTTAATGGCGTGAGCAGCGGCTTTCAAAAAAGACTTGAAATACAAGGGGTCGGCTATAGGGCAACATTGGATGGCAGAAATTTAAATCTCGCATTGGGATACAGCCATCCTGTCAGAATTGAGCCTCCCGCAGGTATTGAAATTAAAGTTGAAGGCAACAATAAGATCGTTGTCGTAGGTGCAGATAAACAGCTTGTTGGTGATATTGCAGCATTAATTCGCAGCAAAAGACCTCCTGAAGTCTACAAAGGCAAAGGAATAAGGTATGAAGGTGAATATGTACGCAGAAAAGCCGGTAAAGCTGGTAAAAAATAGTAAATGATCAGGTGAAGTAGAATGATAAAGAAGAAAATAAGAAAACAAGAAACCCAAAAAAGACACAGAAGAATAAGAGTAACCCTGGGTGGAACAGCGGAAAAGCCACGGTTAGCAGTTTACAGGAGCAATAAACACATTTATGCTCAGTTAATTGACGACGTTAATGGATTAACACTGGTTTCAGCCAGCTCCATTCAAGGCTCTTTAAAAGAAAAACTGTCCCATGGCGGCAATATTGAAGCCTCTAAGGAGCTTGGTAAGTTAATAGCTCAACAGGCGCAAGAGAAAGGGATTACGCAAATCGTATTTGATCGTGGCGGAAATCTTTATCACGGCAGAGTAGCCGCAATTGCAGAAGCAGCAAGAGAAGCTGGCCTACAGTTTTAATAAAATTATTCATAATAAAGGCAGACAAATTTAGTTAAATTTGTCTGCCTTTATGTATAGATTTTATTCATGTTTTTTACTCAAAATGCTATACTTTTTAAACTTGTCGAATAAAAAAGGAGTAAAACATGGCAAAAGGAACTCAAGCAGGGCCATTTGTACTTTTTGTAATGGGATTAATTTTTGCAGGTGCGGGCTTGGCCCTAGTTTATTATTTCGGCCAGGATATTAAGTTGAATTGTGCCAGATCTCTTAATCAGTGTGTTATTGAAAAAACCAGTGCGTTTGGAGATGAAGAAATTGAGGAATTTTTTAAATTATCCTCACTAGCAGGCGCACAAGTTATTGAAAAAAAAGATTCTGAGGGTGATTATACTTATGAAGTGCTACTTATAACAGATCAGGGCAGAGTCCCCATGTCAGATTTTTCTTCAGTTGATCACAATTTGCACAAGATGAATGCTGAAAAAATTAATAATTATGTGAGATCTTTGGAGGAGAGCCTGGAAATTAAACAATCAGGCAAGCTTATAAGAATCATCGGGTTTGTGTTTGCCGGGATTGGCGGATTGATGCTTTTAGGATTCCTGCTCGGACTTTTAAGGTTTGTAATTCGTCTTGTCCGCCAATTTAATTAAATATATATTATTAGGTTTAAAAGTAACTGCATTCATGACTGTTTTTGCATTTCCCTTAGTACACAGCCTTCTAGGGCTCTTGCTTTTGTTTCTAATATCTCTTTTGTTGGTTTTTGCTCCTCTATACTGGCTTCAGCACTTTCATTCAATCCGTAACATCCTATTGCACTTAATACTAGACCTGCAAATGCCGTAATAAAAGCAAGATTCGGTTCAGCTAGCCATTCGGGAAGAACCGGGATACCTCCTGTTACCCCACCTAGCCCTGCCAAAGCCATAGGTGCACCACTACTCAAAAAGATTTTTGTCCATGTATTTTTCTTGTTAATTTTTCCTTGATAGTTATCAAATTCTTTTCTTCTTTTTATAATTGCTTGTATATCCGGTCTTTTCATAAGTCTTTTTGTATAATCCAGACTTGCTTTTAATTCTTTAGGTAAAGGCTGCCCGCTTTCTTCAAGCCTATCTACACAGGTTTTCATAAGTGACATAGTAAAATCCGGCTTATATAAAATATTGTCGCCTAATTTTTTCCATTGTTTATTTTCATATTGTCCACTTATGATCTGGGTAAAAAGCCTAGAAGATTTTTCCGGGTCCTCAAAAATCTTTATGACTTCATCAATTAATTTTTCTTCGCTATAAGCAGAAATAAACTCATCTCCAGCGATATAATTCGACGTAAACGATATTGATGCTGCCTTAGTTGCAGGATTATTAGCCTGAAACCTTACATTAGGCGATAAAGAAATTGCGTTCATAAATATTTCCCTTATAAATATGATTTCACATTTTGATTAAAACACCTGAATCTAAAAAATTGCTATTTTAAGAGAAAAAAATAAATTATTAAATCTCATGGCCTACACCCCAAAATCCACCTTTAAGAGGAGAAATATAAATCCCTGTATTGATGAGTATCTACTCTAAAAAGGGTACTATGCATGGAGTAGGTAGTTCGTTTAGATAATATCGGGGGAGTCATTATGCATGGTTTTGACATTTATGGGAACAAGAGTGTATTGGTTGTAGACGATAACTACGATCACGCATCCGGGATCAGGGAATTAATAAGGATCGAAAGTCGTTATGAAGTAAAAGGCATTGCAGCATCCGCTGAAATCGCTATTTCACTTATTAAAAAACACCAGCCTGACGTGGTTTTAATGGATATTAACATGCCTGATATGGACGGCATCACGGCTATTCAGGAAATCCAGAAACTTAATCCAGGTACAAAAATTATTGCACTTACGGGATATGATGATTCTGACCTTATTTTCAGAGCCATGAAAGTTGGAGCAAAAGGCTATATGCTTAAAACAATGGCCGCATCGCAGTTAATTAAAGCGATTGATGAAGTTATTAATAATAAAATATATCTTCCTGCCGCTCTTGCAGCAAAATTCTTTGATCATTTCCAGACTTCCATCAAGGAAGAAGCTTGCGCAAAAACAGAAGACAAAGAAAATTTATTGTCATACCTTACTCAGAGAGAAGAAGAAGTATTGAGACTGCTTACACAGGGAATTACATACAAAGGCGTTGCACAGCAGTTATTTATCAGTGAAACAACCGTAAAAACTCACGTTAACAATATATTCCAAAAATTACAGGTTAACGATAGGACGCAGGCAGTGCTTTACGCAATAAATCATGGCCTTGGCAATCAGGTAAGATTAAAAACAGCAGTGTAAATATATGAACCAATTACTGTCAACAGTCTTTCATGAAGTAAGAAATCCGCTGGGAGTAATAAACCTGCACGCAGAGTTAATTATGAGAAACCCGGAAAAAGCTGCGTTGTCTGCAGAAATAATAAGCAGGACTTCCAGGGATCTGGAGCAAATTTTAACGGAGCTTCTTGATTTTTCTAAGCCGGTAGTGCTTGAAAAGACTGAAGGAAATCTTGAATGCACAGTAAGTGAAGTTATAAACCTGATTAAACCGGGTTATGATGAAAAAAACATTGAACTAACTTTTAAAAATTCTTTAAATAAAGGGATTTCTTTAAATTTTGACAAAACAAAAATTAATCAGGTTCTTTTTAATCTTTTAAAAAATGCACTAGAGGCTTCAAAGCCAGGAGATAAAGTTGAGGTTTCACTGGAAAAAAAGCATAACAGCATTTTCATTAAAATATCAGATCAGGGCTCTGGAATACCTGCTGAAAACAGGGAAAAAATATTTAAGCCTTACTTTACTACTAAAAAACAGGGTACAGGAATCGGCCTTGCTGAAGCTAAAAAAATAGTGGAAGCGCATCAAGGCAGTTTATATATTGATACTAAAAAAACAGGCGGCACTGCTTTTATAATTCAGTTAAAGGGGGGCTAGTATGGATTTATTAAACAAAAGAGAAATGCAAATAACTTCGCTGGCTCTGGACGGCCTCTCAGAAAGGCATAAAGCCATCACCTCCAATATTGCCAACTCAAATACTCCGGGTTATATGAAGGTAGATGTAGCATTTGAGGGGCAATTAAACAAAATTCTTGAATCAGAAGAAGCAAAAGAGCAAAATAAAGAAATTAAAAACCCTATCGGTTATTCAAGTTTTAAGCCCAGTTTAATAATAAGCAATGATCCTGCTCAGAGTGCAAACGGAAATAACGTAAATGTAGAAATGGAAATGGCTGAGCTTGCGAAAAACGGTATGAAGTATAATGCGCTTGCCGCATTGCAGGCAAAAGCGTTTAAAGGACTTTCAGATGTAATCATGGGAGGCGGTAGATAATGAGTTTTGATGCCCTTGATATAAGCGCGTCCGCTTTAAATGCGCAAAGAACGAAAATGGACACTATTGCAAGTAACATTGCAAATATTAACACTACCAGGGGACCTGACGGGACAAAGGATGTGTATCGAAGAAAAGACGCAGTATTCGCCAGCGTTTACAATGAATCTTTAAGTAGTGAGAAGGGAAGCGGCCCGATTGTTTCCAGCGGGGTAAAAATCCTGGAAATTGCTGAAGATACCCAAACTCCTTTAAAAAAGGTTTATAACCCGGCTCATCCTGATGCTAATGAAGACGGATATGTTGATTTGCCAAATGTGAATATTGTAAATGAGATGGTGGATATGATAACAGCCAGCAGGGCATATGAAGCAAATGTAACCGCTATAAATGCAACTAAAAGTATGGTTTCTTCGGCTATGAAGATATAGTTTAAAGGAAAAAGGAGTAGATAATGGCGAATCCGTTAGAAGGCTTTGGAATAAGTGAATTTACTAATAAATTAAACGTGGCTAACTTTAAAAATTTAAATAAGCTTGATGAATTTGTAAACTCTTCAGACAATCCTGAAGTGTTAAAAGGCGGCATTTCTAAAATAGAACAGCTCAATGACCTGGAATTAGCCTCAGACTTAAAAGCGCTTCAAGGCACTTCCACAACACAGGATGTGGCAGATAAGTTTTCTGATTTAATGAATAATTACATGAATAATGTTGACCAAAAACATAAAGCAGCGGAAAAAGCTGTGGAAACATTTGCATCAGGCGGAAATATAGACGTTCATTCCGTAATGATAGCGGCTGAGCAGGCAAACGTTTCCATGCAGCTCACAATGCAGTTAAGAAATAAAATATTACAGGCCTATCAGGAAATACATAATATTCGTATATAATAAAATATGACGCGTAGGGGTGAGGAAAATTGGAAAACTATTTTGATTTGCTGGCAAATGACATAAAAAAACTCTGGGGAGCGCTTGATAATCTCCAGAGAGCTTTAATTGTAATACTAACTATCGGTGCATTTTCAGCAATTTTTTTCATTATTATAAAATCAATGGAGCCGGAATGGGGAGTACTCTACAGTGATCTGAGTGAAACAGATGCAGTTGCTATAATTGAAAACCTCAAAAAAGGAGGTTACCCTTTTAAATTAAGTGATGATAAGAAAACTGTGCTGGTACCAGTAGAGGTTAAAGAAGATTTAAGGCTTATGATTGCTGAAAATGAAGTTATTCAGGATAGTAACCCTGGATTTGAACTTCTTAATAAAATACAGTTCGGAGCTACAGATTTCCAGAATAAGCTTACCCGTCAGAAAATCTTTCAGGATGAATTAACAAAAACTATAGAAAAAATCAGGGGAATAAAGAAAGCAAGAGTACAAATTGCTGAACCGGACAGATCTGTTTTTTCTGATAAGGATGAAGCGCCCACGGCTTCGGTTATGCTTATACTTGAACCTGGGATTAGAATTAAGGAAGACCAGGTAAAAGCAATTAAAAACCTGGTTGCATACGGAATCCCCAGATTAACACCGGATAGGGTATTTGTAACAGACCAGAACGGCATTTCTCTTGCTGATGATCTAAGTAAAAGCTCAGCAGGTTTAACTGATTATAGAACAACATTTGAACAGGAAACAGCCGCAAAAGTGCAAAAAGTTCTCCAGAAAATTGTAGGAATGGGAAATGTAAGCGTAGAAGTCAGCGCTATTATAAATTTTGACAGGGCTAAAACAACCATAGAACAATATACTCCGGCAGGCACTGAAAACAATACTCCCGTGGGAATAGTTTCAACTGTAAGTGAGGAAATTGAAGCATACGATAAAACAAAAAAAGAAGACCTTCCCTCGATTGAAGAAGAAAGCGGTGAAGAAGGCAGTGAAACTGTTGCAACAGAGGAGTCTAAAGGTACAAATTATCAAAAAACCAAAACTTCTAAGGATTATAAAGTTTCCAAGGAAATTAAGCAGGTTGTTTTTGCGCCGGGTAAAGTTGAAAGAATGACGATTGCAGTTGCACTTAATAAAATTCTTACTTCCAGGGAAAAAGAAGAAATTAAAAATCTTGTACTCTCAGCAAGCGGTGCTGATATGGAAAGAGGGGATGTAATCACCGTCTCAGGCATACAGTTTGCTGCGGATCCCAATGAAGAAAATAAGCCAATGTTAGATCAAATGGCGAAAGTTTCCGCAATTCAGTTTGTTATTTCGCAGGTAGGCCCGCTTGTAGTAGTATTGATTCTTGGGGTAACCGCATTATTAGTTCTAAAGTCACTGCTTAAAAAGCCTTTACAGGGTGAAGAAGTTTATGACTCAAGGCATTACATCGGATCAGATGACGATTCCGAAAATGACATGATTGGCGTTGGCCCGCCTATTCCTGCAATAGAAGCAAACCTTGACCCTGAAGTGGAAAAAATGAGAGGGGAAATAAACAGTACAATTGTAGCTGATCCGTCTGAAGCTGCCCGGTTATTACTATCGTATATTAAGGAATAAGGAATTATGTATAACCTTGAAGATCTGACATTTAGCAGAATGACAAATTCACAGAAAGTAGCCACACTTTTGATTGCGCTGGGGCCGGGAACTGCAACAGAAGTGTTAAGAAATATTCCTGATGAAGAACTTATAGAGCAAATAACCGTTGATATAGCCAGCTTAAATAAAATTCCAAAGGAAATTCTTGATGAAGTGCTTGAAGAGTTTTATTCCTATTTTCAGGCAAGCAATCTTATTTCCAGAGGAGGTCTGGATTATGCAAAAAAGATTCTTGAAGAAGCCTATGGTGAAGAAAGGGCAAAGTTTGTTATTGAGCGGCTTGCTTCTTCAAGAAACAACCCTTTCCAGTTTTTTAATGAAGCAGACCCAGCGCAGCTTGCTTCTTCTTTGCAGCATGAAAATCCACAGCTTATAGCTCTTGTTCTTGCTTATTTAAAACCGGATAAGGCAGCAGGTATAATAAGCCATTTACCCGAAAAAATACAAAGCACAGTTGCTATAAAAATTGCTGAAATGGATAGGACAAATCCTGAAATACTTAAGGAAGTGGAAAAGATAATTGAAACCAAGTTTTCTTCAGTTGTGGTGCAGGATTTTTCCAAAGCAGGAGGCATTGAGGTCTTAGCCGATATTCTTAACAGGACAGACAGGTCTTCGGAAAAAAGGATTATGGAGTCTCTTGAAAACCAGGATATTGACATGGCAGAAAAAATTAGAGAACTTATGTTTGTATTTGAAGACATAATAAAACTGGATGATCGTTCTGTTCAGCGTGTATTAAGAGAAGTTGAGACAAAAGATATTGCGCTTGCACTTAAAGGCACCGGTGATGAAGTTAAAGAAAAAATATTTGTTAATATGTCTGAAAGAGCTTCAGCTATGCTTAAGGACGATATGGAATATATGGGCCCTGTTCGAGCTAAGGAAGTACAGGAAGCACAAACTACTATTGTTGCTATTATTCGAGCTCTTGAAGCAACCGGAGAAATCGTAATAGCTCGTGAAGGAGTGGAGGACGATTTAATTGAATAAATTGAACAGCAAGCCCAGCAGAATCAAGAGTTCAGATGTTCAGCTTGGTGAATCATTTATTATAGGCCAGTATAAAAAAAATAATAATCAGGGATACGAAGGAGATGATTTTAAAAATGGTCTAGAACAAATGCTCATTGAGGCAGGCCAGCAGGCTAAAGCTATTGTTCAGGAAGCTGAAGAAAAAGCTGCAAAAATAATAAAAAAAGCAGAGGAAGCTGCGTTGAGCAAGGCTCAGGAAATAGAAGACCTAAAACAGCAATCAATTCAAAATGGACTGGCCGAAGGGTTTCACAAGGGATATGATGAAGGGATGGCAACCGCAAAGAAGGAAGTCATTGAGAACGTGTGGGGAGTGGGGGCCTTGGCTTCATCCGCTTTTAAAATAAAAAAGGAGATAATTGATTCTGCTGAAAAAGAGGTACTTGAGTTGGCAGTTGCGATTGCTGAGAAAGTTATCCGGCATGAGCTGGAAATTAAGCCGGAGTTGATGCAGGAAATTGTAAAAGCAGCAATAGCGCAGTTAAAAGACAAGGAAGAAATAAAAATTATTATTAATCCTGCTTTAATTCAGAATTTGTATGAATTTACAGAAGAATTTAAGAAAACCATAAAAGGATTAAAAAGCATTAAAATTATTGAAGATAAAACAATTCCAAAAGACGGAGTAATAGTAGAGTCGCCTGAATCCAGGATAGATGCGCGTATAGAAACGCAGCTAAGGGAGATTGTCAGGAATATAATGCAGGAATTTTCCCAGAAAAGCCTGGTGGAAGCTATCCCAGAAGAAATAGAGGTCAGGATACAGGACAAAATGTCAGAGCGCAATGAATCTTGATAATTACAAAGACATAGTCCAAACAACCAACCCTTTTAAAGAGATAGGGCAGGTTACGCATATAATCGGCTTGGTTATAGAAGCTGACGGGCCTCCATCCTCTATTGGAGACCTTTGCTATATATATCCCAGAATGGATCAGGAGCCTGTTTGGGCGGAGGTAGTTGGATTTAAAGAAGAAAAAATCCTGCTTATGCCTTTAGGGGAAATGGAAGGGTTAAAGCCCGGCGCCACAGTTGTAAATTCAGGCGGGGCTATCGAAGTCAAAGTCGGGACTGAACTATTAGGCAGAGTGCTGGACGGACTTGGACGACCAATGGACGAACACGGGCCACTAAGGACAAACAGGACCAGTTCGGTCAAAATCAACAAAATAAATCCTCTTACAAGAAAAAGGGTAAAAGAACCGCTTTTTATGGGAGTTAGAGCAATCGATGCTTTTGTGACTATTGGGAAAGGTCAGAGGGTCGGTATTATGTCAGGAAGCGGCGTTGGAAAAAGTACGCTCCTTGGCATGTTCGCCAGGAATTCAACTGCTGATATGAACGTTATTGCCCTGATCGGGGAAAGGGGCAGGGAAGTAAGGGAATTTCTTGAAAATGCGCTCGGCCCTGAAGGATTAAGCAAGTCTGTTGTGGTGGTTGCTACTGCTGATCAACCATCACTGGTAAAAATAAAGGCTGCACAGGTAGCTATTACTATTGCCGAGTATTTCAGGGACAGCGGCAGGGATGTGTTGTTTATGCTGGATTCCGTTACCCGTATTGCAATGGCGCAAAGAGAAGTGGGACTGGCAATAGGCGAGCCGCCCGCTACACGAGGTTACACGCCATCAGTATTTGCTCTTATGCCGAGATTGCTCGAGAGAGCAGGTAACAGCGATAAAGGAACAATGACAGGTCTGTATTCTGTTCTGGTAGAAGGGGATGACTTTAACGAACCTATATCTGATACGGTGAGGGGGATTCTTGACGGGCATATAGCCTTATCAAGAACCATAGCGCAGAAGAACCACTTTCCTGCTGTGGATATTTTAGCCAGTATAAGCAGGGTTATGATTGAAGTAGTTAGCAAGGAACACCTTGAAGCTGCCGGGGAATTAAGGAATCTGCTGGCGGTCTATGAGAAGAACGTGGATTTAATTAATATTGGCGCTTATATAAAAGGTAGTGACCCAAAAGTAGACAGAGCGCTAAGGCTTATAGACGAAATCAACGGGTTTCTCAGGCAGAGGATTGAAGAGAAGGTTGATCCCAAGGATATTGTGGCGAAATTAATTGAGATTTCGCAGCGCAAATAATTTTCTAACAAAAACAATATAATTGCTTAATAAAATTACGATATTATAACGCTGACAATAAAAATAAGGCCTTTTGCGGGAACAAAAGACCTTATTAAATCCAGCCACTGCGAAAGTAGCTGAAGTTTTCACAAGAGCTTTATTATAAATCATATTTACCTCTTTCGCAAGTGGCATGCATACGTGTGTTTTGTTTTGCGGAGGGAATATATGCTGAATTTAAATCAAAATAACTCTTTAGGTTTTGGTTACAAGTCGCCATTAAAGGATATTGTAGATATTTGTGCTTATACCGGAAAAAAGTTATCAAGAAGGGAGAGAACGGTCGAACATATTAAACCGCATTCAAGAGGGGGATCAAATTCTTTAAAAAATTATCTTATTACTGCTGGCCCTATTAATATGAAAAGAGGGAACATGCGGTTTGATAAATGGTTAAAAAATATGCCTGAAGTAGTAGAGAATATTCAGAAATATTTAGATAAATCACGGGGTTTGAAAATTAATGAAAAAAATTATGTTGAGGAAGTAAAGGTAACCCTCAATAGAGAAGCTAGAGGCGTTGTTGTATTTCATGGGAATAAGGCAACCAGGCTTGATGCAAGGGGGTAAAGCGTAGTGCGTAGCATACCAGCAGGCAAACACACGGGTCTGCCCTTACAATCTTTATGTTACAATTAAGCGGTAAAAATTACTTTGTTGGGGTAGAGGAACAAAGGCAATGAATGATGGGATTAAAAAGGAAATAGATTTCCTGCTGGCAAGGAGATCGAGCTTTATGACTATTTTACTTTTATCCATAAGTGGTACAATAGGTTTAGCTCTGAATTTTAAGCTTTGGTATTTAATTTTAATCACATTAGGTTTTCTTACATTCATACTTTTTTTAAAAGGCATCGCAAGAATAGATAAAAGAATTAAATGTTTAATTAAGGAGCTTAAAAATGAACTATGAATATATTGCACAAGTTATTAGCTGGATTTTAATAATAGGAGTTATACTTTATGCCTCTTATGTATTATTACGTGAACCCGCTATTGAAAGCGATAAATGCGATTAACCAGTGAAAATAACTGATATTGACTACTATGCAGAATTCGGGCAAAGCTGGCTAAATAAACTGCCGGTAAGTATTAAACTGGCTGCAGTAGGGCTGGTACTCAGTGTAGTTGTGTTTTCAGCCAATGTTTATTTTCTGGGAACCCTGTATTTAATATTATTGACGGTTATACTTTTTTCTTCAGTGCCAAAGTTTAGTATTATTAAATTATCGCTATACCCATTGGTGTTTTTGTTGTTGTTCCTTCTTTCAGTCCAAAATATATCGCTGAAATTGGTGCTGATATTTCTGTTTAAGGCGTTAAATGCCTCAACAGCCCTCATTCTTCTGATTTTTACTACGTGTTATATTAATATTTTCTCTATATTAAAGAAGTTTTTGCCGAGTTTTTTGGTTAATATCCTGTTTTTAACCTACAGATCCATATTTATACTGGCAAGAACTCTGGAAAACCTGCTGGACATGATGAAATTTAGAGGGAAGCCACCATTAAAAAATTTGAAAAGTCTTGGTGATATAGTGGGCTTCTTTGTTATAAAATCTATTCAGACCGGAGAAAATATGTACGAAGCAATGAAACTCCGAGGTCAAGATTATTAAAAATTATGATAACAAAACTACTGGTTAAAAATTTTGTTCTTATAGATGAGCTGGAAATAACTTTTGATAAAGGCCTGAACATACTCACAGGTGAGACCGGATCAGGCAAGAGCATCATTATAGATGCGATAGATTTGGCGTTTGGCGCGCGGGCATCTAAAGACCAGATAAAAACCGGCACCAGCGGAGCATATATAGAGCTGGAACTGGAAAATAACCTCGTGATATCAAGAGAAATAACTTTGACTTCCAGTAAATCTAGAATAGATGGGGTTCTTGTTTCACAAAATGAAGTGCAGAGTTTAAGAAAAAACATGCTGGACATTCATACTCAGCATGAGAGTTACAGTTACATTCATCCAGGCACGCATATCGGTTTATTGGACAGCTATGGGCAAGATGAATACGGCAATATACTCAATACTTACAGGGAAACATTTAATAATTATAAAAAAGCACTGGCAGAGCTGGAAAAATACCGCAATGTTGCACAGGAAAATGAACGCAGGGTTGACTTTTTGAAATTCCAGATGCAGGAAATCAGTGAAGCTAAAGTCGAGAATCCTAACGAGTATGATGAATTAATGAATGAAAGATCAGTATTGGTAAATGCTGAGGAGCTTAAAAACGTAGCTTTTTCAGGCTATACTGCATTGTACGGGAGAGAACAAAGTATAACTGATATTCTGGCTTCTATTGAAAAGAAGCTGGCAAAGGCTTCAGAATTCGACTCACGGCTGTCAGAAATAGCTGAGGTGATTTCATCAAGCGGAATAAATCTTAAAGAATCGTCCAATGAGCTTAGGAATTATGCTGAAAACATTGAAACTGATCCTCATAAGCTTAATTTGATTGAAGATAGAATTACTGTACTTGATAAATTAAGAAAAAAATACGGGCCTGAGCTGTGTGATGTGATGAATAACCTTGAGAAGTTTGAGCTAGAGCTGAATGAGATAAACTTTAGCCAGGAAAAAATCACTCAACTTACGCAGGAAGTAGACAATTTAAAGAAAAAATCTCAGGAGCTTGCAGTGCAATTGAGTGTTTCAAGAAAAAAACTTGCTAGTATTTTATCTGAGCTAATCCAGAAAGAACTTGTACGGTTGGAAATGCCTAAAGCACAGTTTATGGTAAAGGTTGAAACAGGCGAGGAACTTTCCATAAACGGTTATGATAATGTGGAGTTTTTAATTTCCCCGAATACTGGCGAACCTTTAAAACCCCTCGCTAAAATCGCAAGTGGAGGTGAGATTTCCCGGGTTATGCTGGCTATAAAGACAATTTTTGCACGGACGGACAAGGTGAGTACTGTAATATTTGATGAGATTGATACAGGCATAAGCGGTAAGACTTCGCAGGCTGTAGCTGAGGCTTTGTTAGAGCTTGCTTCAAGCCATCAGATTATATGTATTACCCATCAGCCGATAATTGCGGCTATGGCAGACCAGCATATTCATATCAGGAAAATTCAGGATGAGAACACTACCCGAATAAGCGTTAGAATACTTGATGATGAGGCAAGAGTTGCAGCTATTGCGGAATTGGCCGGCGGGTCGGGAACTGATGGGGAAGCGATTCAGTTTGCGCAGAAGCTGTTAAGCCAGGCGGAGAATTGCAGAAAAACCTGCATTAATCTTTAATATCATTAATTTTTGTTAATTCTTATCTTTTTAAAGGTTAATTTTTATTTTTACGGGTTTTAGACCAATTATGTAAATAAATGGAGGTATTTAATAATGGAAAAAGTTGGAATGATTAGAACTGCATTTAGAAATATGTATTCAAAAGGTTCAAAAATCTTTAAAAATTATGGTTCAGCAGGATCTTCGGGAATAGATACTCCGCTTCCTCTCAATCATAAAATTACGCCTCAAAGACCGAGTTATATGACTGAACGAGGAATAGATACTCCACTTCCTCCTAATGCTAAAATTACGCCTCAAAGACCGAGTTATATGACTGAACGAGGTATAGATACTCCACTTCCTCCTAATGCTAAAATTACGCCTCAAAGACCGAGTTATATGACTGAACGAGGTATAGATACTCCACTTCCTAGTGATAAAAATTAAACGTAAGCTTAATTACATTGATAAAATCTTTTTAACTGCTAAACTTAAGTAGTAATTGGCTCTGTCAGGGAGGATGTAAAATGAACGATTGCTGTTTAAAAATAGCTGTACCCAATAAAGGTAGGCTGTCCGAAGAAACCATTTCGTTATTTGAGAGGGCTGGTTTAACCGTAGATAAAAGCGAAAGGCAGCTCTATGCCACCACGCAGGACGGGAATTATACCCTGATTTTCGTAAGAACTCAGGATATACCTAATTTTGTGGGGGATGGGGTTACTGATCTTGGTATTACCGGTCAGGATGTGATTTCTGAATGCGATGTAAATGTTGAGGAGATCCTCCAACTTGGCTTTGGAAGCTGCAAAATGATCGTGGCAATCAAGGAAGACTCACCTGTAAACAATGTTAATGAGCTTCCTGATAACGTCAAGGTTGCAACATCATTCCCCACAGTTGCAAAAAAATATTTTGAAAAAATGGGGAAAAAAGTGCATATAACCCAGGTTTGCGGAGCAACGGAAATCACACCCAAACTGGGGCTTGCGGATGTAATAGTTGATATAACATCCAGCGGGTCAACATTAAAAACCAATAATTTAAAGATAATCGGGGAAATAATGAGGTCGCAGGCTGTTATAATAGCCAGACCGGGCTTAAAGGAACAGGAAGCGGGAAGGCTGGAGTCGTTTATCAGGCTAATTAAATCCGCTCTTGATGCTGAGGAAAAGAAATACCTGATGGCGAATATTCCAAAAGCTGCATTAAATGAAATTAAAAATATAATTCCTGGCCTGAAATCGCCTACAGTTATAGGATTACTGGATAATGAGGATGAAGTCGCAATACATGTTGTGGTCAATAAAAAAACTATATACGACAATATTGACAGGCTGAAACAGCTCGGTGCAACCGGCATACTTATTATGACAGTTGACCAGATGATCCCGTAAACTAAAGCATAGAGAGGTAAGAGAATGATTATTGGCGTGCCAAAAGAAATTAAGGCGCAGGAAGAAAGGGTTGCCTTGACTCCTGCTGGAGCTGAAATGCTTGCAAAAGCAGGTCATACGGTATATATTCAGGATAAAGCAGGACTTGGAAGCGGTTTCTCAAATGAGGATTACGAAGAGCACGGTGCAGTTATACTGAATAGTGCAAAAGAAGTGTACGACAAGGCTGAAATGATTCTTAAGGTCAAGGAGCCCCTGACTCAGGAATATGATTTGATGAGAGAAGGGCTGGTTTTATTTACTTATTTGCATCTTGCGGCAGTGCCACAACTTGCAAAAGTTCTTTGTGAAAAGAAAGTAGTCGGCATTGCATACGAAACTGTGCAGAACAGTGACAAATCCCTTCCTCTTTTAACTCCAATGAGCGAAGTTGCGGGCAGAATGTCTGTTCAAATCGCATCCCGGCTTCTTGAAAAGTATTATGGAGGTAGCGGAGTGCTAATGGGTGGGGTGCCTGGTGTTTCCCCAGCTAAAGTCGTGATTATAGGTGCAGGGATCGCAGGATCAAATGCAGCTAAAATAGCTCTTGGTTTGCGGGCTGATGTTACTGTGCTTGATGTTAACCTTGACAAGCTGCGATATCTTAATGATTTATATGGAGAACGCCTCATTACCATTTATTCAAACCCTTATAATATAAGAAACCAGGTACAAAAAGCAGACGTTGTTATAGGAGCTGTGCTTGTTCCCGGCGCAAAAGCTCCTCATCTGGTGACTGAGGATATGGTTAAATCAATGAAACCGGGTTCAGTAATAATTGATATTGCTATAGACCAGGGTGGATCAGTTGAAACCATAGACAGGGTAACCACGCATGAGAATCCAACTTATATAAAACATGGAGTATTACATTATGCTGTGGCGAACATGCCGGGCGCCGTGCCGAGAACATCTACTATTGCGCTGACAAATGCCACTATGCCCTTTGTGCTTGAACTTGCAAACAAAGGATATGAAAAAGCAGCAAGAGATAATCCGGCAGTATTAAAAGGATTTAATACTCTTAATGGAGATATTGTTCATGAAGAAGTTAAGAAGGCACTGTCTCCCCGTGCTTGACGCGGGGTCTACTTTTTCATCATTAAAAATGCCATTATGCCTAAGATTATGCCTGCGATTGCGAATAAACCGACCTTATAATTCTTTTGGAGGTGAGTTCTGGCATTCTCTAGTTCAGGGTGTTTAGCCATAAAGTAACCTGCCCTGTATCCTGTATTTGCGGCCAGGTAGGCTCCTTTTCCGGTTCTTTTCAGTAATGTATAAACATTCTTTAGGGTTCTGCCGTTTGTTGTGGTCTTTTGTGCTGGTTTCATAGAATATTCTCCCCTTCTTTGAGATTTTTCACGAATTTCATCAATCCATAATAAATTTTATAATTCAGGATTTAATTACCCGATAGTATTAAATTATGTAAACTTATTCGTAATATTAAAACCTCCAAAATCTCATTATATAGGTTTTGGAGGTTTTTAAAATTTCTGAATTGATCCTAGCTTACTGAGCTGGAGCTTCTTCTGTTGTTGTTTCTTCGGTTGTTGTTTCTGTTGTTTCTTCTGTTGTTGCTTCTTCAGCAGCTGGTGCTTGCTCTTCTTCTACTACAGGAGCAGCTTGTTGCTCAACCTGAGGTTCTGGAGCTGGAGCTTCTTTTTTCTGTGGTAAGCAACCGGTGGTTGTTAAAGCTACGAATGAAACACATACCAGCGCTAATGCGAGTTTGCTTTTTAACATTTCTTTTTTCCTCTCAAATTTATAATTACCCAAACGTTTTAACACGTTGTTGATTATAAATATACCAGAATAATAGTTAATTGCAATATAAACTCTAAAAATAATGTTTAAAAAATTTTTTTAAAATTTTGTCAATTTTTTAAATTTAGATAGTTTATATTATTATGTCTAGTAAAATCTAAAAAGAGACAAATATGAAAAAAGAAAGCGCTTCTATTCTAACAAATCAAAATTTTATTAACTGGATGAACCTGGTCTGGGGGCTATAATTTATTATGAACCTTCCAGCGTTTGAGTCGAACCAATATAAAGTAGGCGTTTTGCCTACTATTACTCAATTTAACAGCTCCTTTAAAGGGACTGGTAATAACCAGGCTGTTCCTTCTTTGGCTTTGATTTCTGGAGAAAAAACAAAAAGCAAGCTTGATAAATATTGTGACTTCGGCTACTACACAGGTCTTACAGCAGCTTGTCTTCAGGTGGTTTCCGGTTTAGCCTTTATGGCTCTGGCAATTAAAAAAGGAGGGAAGAGATTTCTTAATGTTGGAAAAGAAATAATAGACAAGAAAAAAGCAATAAACGGAAAGGCTTCTGCTGAAATAATTCCAAAAAAAGGAAAAAAACTTCTTAAAGAATTATCAAAAACAGATAAAATTCTTAATAGAATAGGTACAGCAGCCTGGGCGACAGGTTGTTTTATAAGTGTTCCTTCACTTTTTGGATCGGGTGTAAAACAGCAGCAGCCTGGTCTGGTTCTTAATGGTATTTTGTGGGGACTAATAGCCCCTTTTATGGCACTAAACCTTCCGACAAGATTACTGGGCATCTCTAATATAGCTTATGTGCCTGCATTTGCAAGTTTTGTAAATCAAATAAACAATGAATCCGATCCTAACAAAGCCAAAAATCCAAGAAAAATGAATATGGATTTTATTTTTGACAAAAAAGCATGGAAAAATGTTCTTAACTCTGGAGAAGAAGGCCAAAAAGTCAGAAAAAACTGGTTGGATTTTGTAAAATTCTGCGGCGAAGACCAGAAAATTGCCTTTAAAACCACATTAACAGCTATAAAAGACACCACAACACAAAGCGTAGATTACTTTAGCGGAAAAAGAGAAAAGGCTCCAGATATTTTTTCAATGAAACCTTCAAAAGAAAGCATGAGTCTTGCAAGTATACTCGTTCTTGCCGGCGGTTTACCAAAAATAATTTTAGGCAAAAAAGACATGGGCGGACTGCTCACTGAAAAAGGGCTAAAAGTTGCTGACCATCTTATTGGCGCTGGTATGATATTTGATTCTCTGGGAATGATTACTCTTGCTAATTCTAAAGAGGATTCCAGAAAGCCTATTGTGCTGGGACTTACGCCTTTGAGAATAGCCGGCGACTTCAGGCAGGAAAGAATGTTCCCATTAGGGCTAAGAACACTTGGCGGCGCATCAATTGAGTATTACTACGCACTTATGAATAAAGATGAAAAACCCCATTAGAAACTCTTTGCAAACTCAATTTCTTCTTCATGTGTGATGATTTTACCATTGATTTTTGCTCTTAACGCTTCTCTTAACAGCTTTCCAAAATTAGGCCCAGGCTGCATGCCCATTTTAATCAAAGTATCACCGTTAATACTCAATGTAATATCTTGTAATTCATTTAAATACAGGTCAACTTTATCTTTAAGATCATAATTCTTCGTAAGAAACGCAAGAATGGACTCGATTCGGGATTTTTCAAAAAATTCGTAAACTTCAAAGCGGGTTTTAGCAGAGGCCAGGGTATGCTTTTTTTGTGCGAGCATGTCGGCATTGATTACGATTTCCTGTTCCTGATTTGACATATAAAGCTTTTCAAGGGTTTCCCTGCTCAAAAGCAGCACCCCTAAATAAATAAGCCAGATATTTTCATCAGTATACAGGAAACCCATATTTTCTTTAACTGTTTGTTCACATTTTTTGCTTAAATCATCAATGTTCGGCGGGATTTCTAGTTCGGTATCAACAAGCCTGTATATGTTTTCATTAATAAATCTGGTTAAAACTTCTGCGTTATTTATATTAAGGGCTTGTTTCAATTCCAGCTTTACTCTTTCGCCTGCAAGGTTATCAAATCTGCGGGAATTCAGGCATTCATGCATAAGTTTTTGCGTTTCATCATCCAGTTTATAGCCGAAGCGAACGCTGAATTTTAGCGCTCTTATTATTCTTGTGGGGTCATCAATAAAGCTATTGTGATGCAGTATACGGATTAAGCCCTGATGTATATCGCTGTAACCACTCAGGTAATCAATTAACTGGCAAAAGGAGTTCTGGTTTAATGATAATGCCATTGAATTTATGGTAAAATCCCGCCTTATAACGTCTTCATACAGCTCACATCCTATCTTTTCAATCACCGGTAAGCAGGCAGGACAGGGATAGGATTCCTTTCTTGTACTGGCAAGGTCGATTTTTACGCATTCGTCCCCATTATCATTTAAGATAAACTGGATTTTCGCTGTTTTAAAAGCGTCGTGGATTTCCTTGACCTGGCATATTCCGGGGCATTTTTCCTGTACGAGTTTTGCGAACTCTACGGCATTGCCCTGCACTGTGATATCCACGTCAAAGTTTTTCCGGCTAATGATTATGTCACGGACAATACCACCGATTAAAAAAATCGGAATATTAGCTTCGTCTGCAACTTTCGAGCAAAAAAGCAGCGCTTTTTTAATGTTTTCAGGAATATGGTGTTCATATTCCTCTATTAAGTATACTGTGGTCATTACGAGGCAGTATACCTGAAAACCGCTGATGTGGCAATGTTTGTCAGGGTTGAGGAAAAATAGTTAACAAGCAGGAATAGCCAGGTAAAAAATTTCAAGAAATTGGAAAAAGATAGCAAAATGAGCCATGCTTCTATTAAA
>MFRL01000039.1 GCA_001784565.1 Candidatus Melainabacteria bacterium GWF2_37_15 | reverse complement strand
GATAAAATTTCAAGCAATATTTATAAATTACAGATAAAAAACCAGATAAAACCGGGAGAAAATGTTGATTTCATAACACCACAGGAAAGGATCAATACTGTAATTACAGAAATATTCGATCTGGAACAACAAAAAATAGAAGTAGCAAACACCAACACAGAAGTGTTAATAAAAGTTGAAGAGGAGCCGGAAAACTGGCATTGGGGCATAATCAGGTGTAAGGAAAAAACTAATGATAAAATTGAAACCCACGTACATTGTGGAGCGTGTAACTGATATTAATCTTAATGATTTAAAAGCGGACAACATAAAAGGCATGATATTTGACCTTGATAATACGCTTATGCATCCGAAGACAAGCTATTTGCCGGAAGACATAGAGAAATGGCTTGATCTGGTAAAAAATGACTTTAAAATAGCTATACTCAGCAATAATCCATACACGAAATACGTAAAAGAAGCCGGGGAAAGAGTTGGCTGCGTTGCATATGAAAGAGCAGGCAAGCCAAGAAGAAAAGCAGCTATCAGGGCACTGAAAGACCTTGATTTATTGCCCGGTGAGGTAGTTATAATCGGGGACAGACCACTCACAGATATATGGGTGGGGCAAAGATTAGGAATGGTTACTATTCTGGTTGACCCATTGTTAAAGCATGAGGAAGTATGGATAATAAGGTATCTGAGAAAACTGGAAAGAATCTTTATTGCAAAAGCATCAAAAACCTTTACCCAACTGGAAGAGAAATAAATATTATGAAAATATTTGATACACAGTCTCAAAAACTACGGGAATTTACTCCTCTTGAGGATGATAAAGTTAAAATGTATGTTTGTGGGCCAACAGTGTATGATTCACCTCATCTGGGGCATGCAAGATGTTACATCACATGGGATATGGTGTATAGATACCTTAAATTTAAAGGTTATGACGTCACTTACGTCAGAAACATCACCGATGTTGATGACAAAATAATAAATAAAGCTAAAGAAACTGATTCCACGCCTGAAGAAATAGCAAGTAAGTATTATGCTGAATTCGAAAAGGCCATGCAGGAATTAAACGTATCCCAGCCCACTATTGAGCCAAAAGCTACTGAAAATATTAATGAAATGGTTGATATAATTAAATTACTCGTTGATAAAGGCTTTGCTTATTCAGTAAATGGGGATGCATACTTTGATGTTTCAAAATTTATAAAATATGGCAGGCTTTCACGTCAGAATATTGAAGATTTAAAGGCCGGAGCAAGGGTTGAGACATCTGACATAAAGAAAAACCCTGTTGATTTTGCATTATGGAAAGCAGTAAAAGACGAAACCGAATTAGGCTGGCAAAGTCCCTGGGGAAAAGGAAGGCCGGGCTGGCATATAGAATGTTCGGCTATGTCCAAAAGATACCTGGGCGAAACAATAGATATACACGCAGGCGGCTCTGACCTTATTTTTCCCCACCATGAAAATGAAAAAGCACAGTCAGAAGCTGCTTTTGGGAAAGATTTTGTAAATTACTGGATGCATAACGGCTTTGTGAGAATCAATCAGGAGAAGATGTCCAAGTCACTTAGGAATTTTGTAACGATTCAAGACGTTCTGGACAAATACGACGCTAATGCAATCAGGTTTTTTATTTTGACAAATCATTACAGAATGCCTGTGGACTTTAATGACGAAGCGCTGCAAGCAGCTAAAAACGGGGTAAAAAGGTTAAAAAATGCATACGAGGATGTAAAAGTAGAAATAGGTGAGGAAAAGATACAGGAAGCTAAAGACCTTCTGTCATTTTTATTTGATGAAATAGCGAAAACAGGGCAGATTCCTTTTCATAGGATAGACAAAATGCAGGAATTAGAAGAAAAAATTCCTGCGGAGATTATGAATGACATCATTATACATTTTAAAAACTTTATCGCAGCAATGGATGATGATTTTAATACTCCAAAAGCACTGGCTATAATGTTTGAAATGGCAAATTGTGCCCAAAAAGCAAGGCAGCTTCAAAAAGATGAGTCCGCAGCTTTTTGTGTTGGCTCACTAGTTAAAATTTCAGAAGTACTTGGCTTTGACTTGAAAAAGGCTGAAAAAGCCGGAGACGAAGTAACTGCACAGCTTATGGATTTAATAATTGATATCAGGCACATGGTAAGAAAAGAAAAAAACTGGGCTCTGTCCGATAAAATAAGAGACAGACTTACCGCAATCGGCATAACCCTTAAAGATCAAAAGGACAAAACAACGTGGAGTTTTCAATAAGATCATACGCATACATCGGTGATGCTGTATACGAGCTGTTTGCGCGCAAAAAGACTGTATTGCTTACCCAAAGTCCCGGGAAACTTCACCAAGCTACTTCTTCTATAGTAAATGCACAGTTCCACGCTGAGCTGCTCGAATTTGTGAAGGATTTTCTTAATGATGAAGAAAAGGAAATTGTAAGAAGAGCGAGAAATCTTTCTGTAACAACAGCAAGAAGGACAAACCACACTGTCCACAGGCTGAGTACAGCGTTTGAGGCATTAATCGGGTATTTATACCTTACTGATAAAGATAGATTGAAGGACTTATACAGTTATATTGAGCCGATGATTGATGAAAAGTTATTAAATACTGTTTAAAAAGTTCTGTTTTATTCCTTAATAATACTTTTTCCGCCTATAATCCTTCCAATTTGAAATAGGCCCAGTTCCTGGTCGGAACTAACCGTTCCGTTTCCGTTTTCAAAAACAATGTCCCCTGCCCTAAAAGTCCGATTTTTTACTTTAAATACTTGCTCAGAGCCATTATCCTTAAAACAAATTTTCGTAATAAGAATTGCTCCAAAAGGTGAAATTATTACGTTATTTGCATCGACACTCTCTGTTACAATGTTTCCCTTTAAGCTCACTGTTCCTTCAGGTGCATTTATGTTCCGTAAATATGTGCAACCAAAACCATTATCCTTTTGATTTTCATCGATAAGAGCTGTATAAATATAACCTTTGCCACTAGCTGCACGGTTTGGTCGAGGAATAGTGCTATTAACATTGACATTCTTGGCTGTTGTTTTTCCTAAAACCCTGCAATTCCTGCCTATATTAACGTCGCCATTTTTAGCTGTTATAGTTCCTGTTACTTTAATGTTTTCATCTTCTACAGGTTCATTATATATATCGTAAGGTGTGATATTGCCGCCTCTTAGCTTAATATTACCTTGTTCAGAAATTATATCACCTGATATCTTTGATTTTTCTCCCACATAACAGTCATTTATAGCAGTTATGCTGCCTTTAATATTATTATTGCCGTTTAAAATAACTTCCTTGCCAATAATAGTAATGGGCTTGTTTTTATCAAGAGAAAAAATTTCTGCATTTTCACCGATAATTATTTTTTTATCCGGGAATATAAGATTATCATTACAAATTGTATTGGGGGACAATTCCATAATATCAGGAGAGCCGGGTCTTTCTTTTAAAGTAGTTTTTACTTTAAACCCTTTATTCAGGTCAATAATTTTCCCGCCGATAACCTTCTTTTCGGCATCTTTAAGTCTTGCGCCCTTTTCAATAATTACTGTTCCTTTTTCGTTCTCAAAAATAATGTTGTCTCTTATGGTAGTTCCCTTTGTTATTCTTAATGTCTGTTTGGAGCCATTATCTTTAAAGCGAACACTTCCAGAAACACTTACATTATCAGCAGTAACACTTTTAGCTGTTATATCACCAAAAACCCTGCCTTTTTCGCCGATAATTATGTTTTTATCAGGAAATATAATATTTCCTTGATAACTTCTGCCTGGTAATAATTCAACAGAATCAGGGTTTTCTATCAAACCATTAATATTAATAATCTTACTCTGTAACGGCTTAGGATTATTATTTCCTTTAAAACCCGGTGTATAAACATTAAAAAATCGTATCAATCCAGTAAACCTCTTTTTGGCTCTACATACTTTTCTTCACTCTTTTCATGTATCGGTGTAACTGTAATATACTTTTTCTTAGCCAGAGGCAGCTCTTCACCTGAATATGTGAAAAATTCAAACTTATCAAGAATATCAGCATTTCCGGTTGGAGTTTGTATTTCGAGGGAATTCATCCCTCCCAAATATACTTTTATCTTCTCAGGAGTTATATTTTCGCTCTTAAGTATTAATTTTCTATCCATAATTGGTGGATCATTTGTATTTTTATTCATACGAATTCGGTTTAATCTTTCTATGCTTCCCAGAGTAATATCGCCCCTTGTAACAATAGAATCTGCCTTAAATCCATGTCCTGCTGTGAGTCCAAAATATGCGTCAACTTCACCCTTAATGTCTGCATTATTTCCCAGGAAAGCTTCGCCTGCTTCAAGAGATCTTACCTTGAATCCATCTCCTGCTGTAAAGCTGAATGCTGCTTTAGCAGCACCTTTAATGTCTGCATTATTTCCTAATTTAGCATCATCTCCTTCAAAATACCCTGCCTTGAAATTAGCTCCTGCTTCGAAAGCAAACTTCGATATAACCTCATATTTAATATCAGCATTATTTCCTAATCCAACTTGAAATGCCCTAAGGGATTGCGCCTTGAATCCATCTCCTGCTTTGACTAAAGTGCACGCGTTAACTCCTTTTTCCCCATTAAAATTGTTTCCTGCAATAAGATAAAGAGTATTAACTTCTTTTGGAACTCTAACGTTATCACCTACTCTATATTTTTCATCAAAATCCCAATCACACATTAGAGTGCAATTACTTATTCCTTCCTCATAAGATTTGCGTATCGGAGCGCCAAAATTTATTCCAAAGCCTACATTTTGCCGATAATTCGGCAGTTCCATCTGATTATGTTGCTGTGCTTTATTTGAAACAACAGGGTTTTGCCTTACAGGCAGTTTAAATGTATTGTGTGTGTTTAATGTAATCATTTTCTCTTCCTTTTATAACTTTTCTTTTTATACAAAAACCCTGAAAAAAAAATTTAACATTAAACGCACAAATTCGTTAACATATGTTAACGAATTCATTAATTTTTTATTAAATTGGCAATTTTTTAAAGTATATATTTTTTATATATATAAGCAGTAAATTAATAAAATGGAGAATAGTATGTCTGATTTAAGTAATATGCCTGCGGTAGTAAAAAGTTACCATTTGCTTAATGAATATAGAAAAAAATCAAAGGACGAAATTGTTAAAGGATTAACTAACTATAGTAACAATGGTTCTAATTTAATTCAGAATCCAGGTCAGTTGGCCCCAAATATGACTTCTAACACAGATTTATTTTTTGATACAAATAACTCGAGTACAATATTAGCGAATATTCCAGCACAACCAGTAATACCAGCATTACCACCCATACCGCAACCCACAGAACCTGTAGTCCCACCAGCAACGCCCGCAGCAACCACCACAGAACAACCTATAGAAAACCCCATAGCGCAAATTTTCGAACAATTCATAGAAAAAGCCAAAGGAAAACCCCTAAAAACATCTAAAAAACAACCCGTAGAAACCCCGACAGAAAAACCTGCGGAGCAGTCAGCAGAACAGCCCGCAATAAAACCTTTTGAAGCGATGGCGAAGGCGATGAAAAATATCTTTATGATGTTTATGGGCGCGTTCATGGGCAATAATAAATCTAATATTCTTTAAAATAAACTGAAAAAATTAGTAATAATTAAAATGTAACTGATTTTAATTATTTTTTGAGGGAGTGGCGCTTCGCGCCACTCCCTCAAAAGGTAGAGAGGCGGCCGAAGGCCGCCTCTCTACTAAAAAATTTACAATCTTAATGTCAATTTTTATTTTGTTTGTCTTTAAAACATATATGAGCAGAAAGATGAAAGGAATAAAATATGAACATTAGTTTTGGCGCGATCAGATTTACATTACCAAATGACGGTTCGAAAGGCTTTATCCCCAGTGTAAAAGATGCTAACCATTTTGCATGGGTAGCTGAAATGGCGAAGGAAAATGATAACCATCCTAATGATTTATGTGTTAATATAAAAAAAGGCGAGAAGAACACGCCTCTTGCTGGAATATACGGCAATATATATACTGAAGGTGGTAAGTATTTAGGCACAGCTTTCCCGGGTAAAAGCAACACACCGGTTCAAATCAGTAATCGCAGTGTTGCAGAACAAATAGACAACATATACGAGAACATACCTGCAGCTATAAAAGAAAGAGAAGAAATAGTAAAAGATATAGAAAAGCAGGAAGAAAAACAGAAAAATATAACCCCTGAAGAAAATACAAAAATCCATGAGCTCGTAACTCCACATATGCCTCATGGCATTGGCAAATCAAGGGCTTAGTAGATGAAATCTTTATTTTCAACTTTCACTCTTTGACTTAATACCCTTTAATGTCTGAGGAAGCATTTTATTTAATCCTAATTTTTTTAGGACAGTTGGCATATAAAAACCAAAATCTATGTATAGCGTGTAAGTTAAAATCGTATACCCGTTATATGGCTCTAACACCCACGTCCCGTACAATTCCTTAAAACTGCCGTCTATTCTTTTAAATTTTATCTTTTTGTATATTTCACTTTGATCAAACAATAACGTATAGTCAAAAGCTGGTACAAATATACCCGGATCCAGCTTCACCCGCACTTTTTGAAAAGGGAATTCTTTTTCAAGAACTTTAATATCTTTTATATTTGGGACGATTTCAACTAAATTTTCCTGATGATCCAATACATCCCAGACTTTTTTAGGAGAAGCTTTAACCAATATTGTAGCTTCAGCAGCTTCTAATTTGCTTTTACGAGGTGTATCCAGACGCTCCAGGATAATTTCTCCCTTTTCCAGCTTTTTAAGGTCATCAGCACTATATGAATAAGCATTCACCTTACTCATAGTAAATAAAAATACATAAATTATGAGAAATATTAGATAGCGGGTAGGGTGCATTTATGCACCTTTCAAAATTGGTGCTACAACTGAATTAATTACATAATGACATATTCTCTTGACAGTTTCCCGGCTAAATTAAACAAATAGTTTCCATATTCACTTTTTCCCATTTCCTGCCCCAATTTTACAAGCTCATCATCGCTTATATACCCCAATAGATACGCAATTTCTTCAAGACACGCTACTTTAATGCCTTTATTTTTTTCGATTGTTTCAACAAACTGGGATGCCTGAATAAGTGAATCGTGTGTTCCTGTATCAAGCCAGGCAAAACCGCGGCCTAAAAGTTCGACTTTGAGTTCCTTATGTTCAAGATATTTTCTGTTTAAATCAGTTATTTCCAATTCCCCGCGCTTTGAAGGTTTCAGGCTTTTGGCAAACTCAACTACCCTATTATCATAGAAATATAAGCCTGTTACCGCATAATTTGATTTAGGGTTTTCCGGTTTTTCTTCTATTGAAATCACACTGCCATTTTCGTCAAATTCCACAACCCCAAACCTATTCGGGTCTTTTACCCTATAACCAAATACCGTCGCCCCTGTAGGATTTAAAGCAACTGAGCGAAGCTGCTCAGAAAAACCATGACCATAAAATATGTTATCACCAAGTATTAAAGCTACATTATCATCTCCTATAAACTCCTCGCCTATGATGAAAGCCTGCGCAAGCCCGTCAGGTGAAGGCTGTACTTCATAGGAAATGTTCAAACCTATTTCGCTGCCGTCTTTTAATAAATTTTTAAATAAAGGCGTATCCTGCGGCGTTGAGATTATTAAAATGTCCCTTATTCCTGCCAGCATTAATACTGATAAAGGATAATAAATCATAGGCTTGTCATAAATCGGCAATAACTGCTTGGAAACAACTTTTGTGACAGGATAAAGACGTGTTCCGCTACCACCTGCAAGTATTATCCCTTTCATTAACCCCTCCTTTATTATTAACATACCAGTCTATAGTCCTCTTGATCCCTTCTTCAAAGGTGACTGAAGGCGCCCAGCCAAGCTCTCTTTGAATCTTAGAGCTGTCTATGGCGTATCTTTTGTCATGCCCGAGCCTGTCTTCTACATAGTTAATAAGGCTTTCAGGCTTTTTAAGGGCGTTTAATATAATTTTTGTTATTTCAAGGTTTGTTTTTTCGTTGTTTCCTCCGATATTATAGACTTCGCCTTCTTTTCCTTTATGTAAAACAGTATCAATCGCGCTGCAATGGTCATACACGTACAGCCAATCCCTTATGTTCATCCCATCCCCATAAACAGGAACAGACTTATCCTGTAAAAGGTTAATTATAAAAAGCGGGATAAGCTTTTCAGGATACTGATAAGGGCCATAATTGTTGGAACAGCGGGTGATCAATACAGGGGTTTTGTAAGTTTCAAAATAAGCCCTTGCAAACATATCAGCTGCTGCTTTACTTGCAGAATAAGGACTATTCGGCGCGATAGGAGTTTCTTCAGTGAAATAGCCTGTTTTGCCGAGTGTTCCATATACTTCATCTGTGGAAACCTGTAAAAACCTGCTTATTTTAAACTCCCTAGCCGCCTGCAATAAGGTCTGGGTTCCCTGTACGTTTGTATAAACAAAAATTTCCGGCCCAATTATGCTCCTGTCCACATGGCTTTCTGCTGCAAAGTTTACACAGCCGTCAACTTCTGCCATTAACTGGCTTACCAGTTGCTTGTCACATATATCACCGGGAACAAACACGTAGTTTGGGTTATTTTCAATATCTTTTAAGTTCTCAAGGTTTCCTGCATATGTAAGAAGATCAAGGTTTACAACTTTATAATCAGGATATTTATTTAAAATATGCCTTACAAAGCAGCTCCCTATAAATCCTGCCCCGCCGGTTATCAATATTCTCATAAATTCACCTCGTATGTATCGTAAACAGTGGCCCTGGCCCCAAAACTCTCTTTCTGGTTTATTAAGCCAAGGTTTAAATACCGACCTTCCTGCTCGGTCGATGTACCAAAATCAAAATACCTTTTTTCCGGACAATAATCGTATAAAACAGAGCCATAAATAATATCCAGCGCCCCTATTTTTTTACCTTCATCAGTACTCATACCGTATTGCGCATGGACTACATTTCCGCATAAATACATTATTAAACCTGCATACATAAAACCATCTTTAAAAGCTGAAAAAAGTTTTATATTTTCAGGGAATTTATTTCTGAGAAGCTGCATTTCTCCGTATGTATGAGTCGGGTTTACTCCGTATTTTGTAGTTACGAGATTTTTTACGATATCCATAAACGTTGCTAAATCATTACTTTCTCTTACCTCAAGACCATTTCTTATAGCCTTGTTAATGGCCTTTCTCCTTTGATCAGAGAGTTTAATCTTCTCTCTTCTGTCTATAGTTGAAGCTACATCCCTTCTCACAAGTCTTGCATCATTGACAAAAAGCGCATAAAGGTCTTCATTAGCCGGTATATTATGATATATATGCGGAACAGCTTTATACCTGAATTTTTTAATTTCATTTGATTTCAAATATTCTTTTAGAGATTCAAAAAGGTCCAGCATTACAGGCGTGGTCATCTTGTTATTTGAAATAATTCCGCCATATGTTAATCCGGCGTGGCTATATAGTGTGTTATCCCTGATATTTGCAGGCAAAACGCCTATAAGCTTGTCATCTTCACTAAAAAATAGCAGAGAGCTGTCTGTAAACCTGTCTGAATGGTATTCCATATAATCTCTGTGAAACAAAAAAGTGCCGTTTTTTGAATTTTTTATAAATTCATCCCATAAAGATTTGTACGTATTTTCATATTTAACAACTTTAATCATGTGAACTCCTCAAAAGTCTACGTGTCCAAAAATGAAGAAGAACTGAATCAATTGATACTCTTAATAACCAGGCGAAAGTCGCGCCTATAAGGCCAAATGTTTTTATAAAATATACTAATGCCCCCAAATAAATCGGAAGTTCAAAAAGATGTATTTTAGCGGTAATGTCCGATCTTCCGGTAGATTGGATTAAAGATACAGAAGTGTGGTTAACGCAATAAATAAACATGCCAATAGCAAGCATTTGAGCTATTTTATAGCTTTTACCCGCAAATTCCTCGTTTATCCATAATGCTAGCCCCGGTTTTGCAAATATAATAATGAATAAAGCAGGAAAAAATAATAGTAAAGCCATATATTTTATACTTCGATAATAAAGGCGTTTGGCTCTTTCCCGGTTTTTCTGGTACTCAACGCTAAATGCAGGGAACATTACCCCTAAAATAGCTGCCGGGATGATTTCAAGCTGAAAAATTACGTTCTGAGGTGTTGTATAAAACGCAACAACTGTTGCTGATAACAAAGCTGATATAAAAAAGCGATCAAGAGTGCCCATTATGGGACTAATTACGTTGCTGACCGTAATCCATCCCCCGAAAGACATAAGCGGCTTAATATAATCTTTTTTAAATTTTATTTGAGTGAAAAATCCTTTTATTATAAATGAACAGGCCACTAAATGAGCAATAAAAGTCAAAATTCGCCCTATAACAAGGAAAGCCACTGTGACTGAAAGATCAGTTGTATAAACCAATACAATAAGAGGCACAAGATAATTAAAAAAAACAATGGGCAGCCGCATTATACTTATCACAGCAAACTGCTGATAAGCTTCCAGAATGCCCTTTAAACTTAGTATTCCAATTAAAAACGGTATGGATAATCCTAATAAGTAAATGGAGCGGGTAGTTTCAGGCACATATATTTGCGGGGCATTAATAAGTTTAACAATTAAAGGAGTTATCAAACACACAACCGCACCCACAAGAATCCCCATAATTGAGATTATAAATAGGGAAGTCCAGATAATGGAGTTCAAATCCTTTGTATCTCCTGTACCCAGATGCTTGGATACAATATGCGTCAATGTCCTGCCCAACCCAAGGTCGAAAACGCTTGAATAACCAATAATTGTCCATATTAAAGTTAAAATACCAAACCGGTCTGTGCCGAATCCTTCTATTATCATAGGGATTGCAATCAAAGCTATTCCAATGGGCAACCCATATGTAATAAAGTTTAAAATAATATTCTTTTTTAATAAGTCTGCACTGGTCAGCTTATCTAAAACGGCCTCATTCATTTTTTTTTACTCTGAAAGGATTATTTTATCTACATTCCTGGTGATAGATGCCTTGTAATACTTGCCCAATTTAAATAATGGCTCCTTTAACAGCTTAGAGGTCAGGCTATTTATCAAAAAGCTTGATAAATACATTAAATACCAGTAATAGCTATACTTTAATTCAGGATATGTATCTCTAAAGAAATTCAAAAGTTCCTGCGTTAGAGATCGTGAACTATACTTAAATCCCATATAAAAAGATTTATTCATTATATTTTTATATTGGGCCCGGATTATTTTTTTATACAATTCATCTGAAATAAGTTTTGTATTCTTAAAGTGCCTGTCACGGGTTATATGTTCTTCCCTTACCATTTGTATAAATACTTTGGTCGTGAGGTTAGAATCATGCATCCTGTAATAAGCCAGTTCTTTGTTAATATATATAAAGTCATGCTGCTTCGCCAATCTTATAAATAACTCATAATCACCAGCAATCGGACAGTTTGAATCATAAAGCTTATTTTCACCTAAAGCATCTTTATGTATAACTAAAGTTATCCCGTTACCGATAGGATTTCCATAAGCCAGTCGGATCAATACCTCTTTTCTTGGAATAATTCCCTCTGTATTAAAAGGAAAATCAGAGGTTAAATGGCCTAATAAATGATCCTGCTTATATTGACCGGCAATAAAAACCTTATTGTATGGATATTTATTATATGCTTTAACAATTTCTTCTAAAAAATGGTGGTCGTATTTATCATCAGAATGAAGAATTGCTATAAAATCACCTTTTGCCATGCTGACTGCAGCGTTTGTTGTCTTAAGTCCTTTTAAATTAGACTCATTTTGGTAAAATCTTATTCTTGGGTCATTATAGCTTTTGATTATATTGACTGCGTTATCAGTGGAACAGTCATCTACGATTATCAATTCAAAATTCTTGTATGTCTGATTAAGCACACTCTCTATTGCTTCCCTGATAAACCTTTCGTGATTATAACTAGGCATACATACACTAATTAACGGTTTCATGATCTCTCCTTAATTTTATTTATAGTTATTTATAGCGTTTACAACCTTTTCCACATCCTCTTTTTTCAACACAGGACTAATTGGCAGACTCAAAACCTCATTATGGATTTTCTCAGTTACCGGCAAATGTAAATGATTAAATTCACTGTAAGCCTGCTGCTTATGCGGAGGGATCGGGTAATGTATCATAGTGTTGATACCATTTTCTTTAAGATAATCACTGAGTTTATCCCTGTTTTCAGTTCTTATCACAAACAAATGCCATACATGTGAGAGCTCGTCTATGGTTTGAGGCAGTATAACCCTGTCATTTTTTATATTTTCCCTGTAATATTTTGAAATTTCCCGTCTTTTTGCATTATCTGCATCTAAGTACTTAAGTTTTATTCTTAAAATAGCGGCCTGAAGCTCGTCAAGTCTTGAATTATCCCCTTTAAATAGATTCACATACTTGATTTTAGAGCCATAATTGCGTAAAATCCTAATTTTTTCCGCTAATTCATCATCATTTGTGGTAACAGCTCCTGCATCGCCAAGTGCACCCAAGTTTTTCCCGGGATAAAAGCTAAATCCGCTCGCATCTCCAAGACTGCCTGTTCTTTTTCCATTGCAGATAGCCCCGTGAGCCTGCGCAGAGTCCTCTATTACTTTCAAATTGTATTTTTGCGCAATCAAATTTATTTTTTCCATATCAGCAGCCTGTCCATATAAATGAACAGCCATAATTGCCTTTGTTTTTTTTATTATTTTTTCCTCTATTTTTTCAGGATCAATATTATAAGTATTAATACCCGGCTCAACAAATACCGGCGTGGCACCAACTCTTGATACAGCAAGAATTGATGCAATATAGGTATTTGCCGGAACTATAACTTCATCGCCTTTTTCAAATTCCCAGGCTTTTAAAATTAGAATTAAAGCTTCCAGGCCGTTTCCAACCCCGATGCAATGCTTAACCCCGCAATACTCAGCGAATTTCGTTTCAAATTCATCAACTTCCTTGCCTAAAATATACCAGCCTGATTCATTAACTTTTTTTATTGCCATATCAATTTCAGGCTGGTACTGAGAATTAATTTCTTTTAAATCCAAAAAAGGTACTGCTTTTATTTCTATCAAAGCACACCACCTTTTGCCAGTTTAAAAAAGTCTGAATAATTCCTGATATAATCATCTTCACAATATATATCGCTTGCGAGTACCATCAAGACACAATCTGGCGAAAAATCATACATTTCACGCCATACCAATCCATTAACATATAAACCAATGTCAGGTTTATCAAGCAAAAAATGATGCTTTTTCTTGCCATCATCAACAAGCACACTGCAACTGCCATTTGTGCAAATTAAAACCTGCTTTAATTCTTTATGAGCGTGTTTGCCTCTCACTATGCCTGAACTGGTACCAAAGATATAATAGACTCTTTTTATTTCAAATGGGATATCAATACTATTTTCAATTGATATTAAAGCTCCTCTATCATCCCCTTTTATTTTATAATTATAAACTTTAAATCCCGCATCATACTTAATAGCATTATTTAGTATTTGCATAATTATCCCCCCGAATATTTAAAATTAAGCTATAGATACTAAATCATGATTTTAATTACGCAAGTAGGGTAAAGCAGGTTATTTATTATATTTGATAGTGGTAGTAAATGTGATTAATATAGTTTGCGATTCTTTAAAAAAATAAACAAATTAAAAGATCCCTTTTGACTAAGGGATCTAGGGATAACGTATGCTATAATACGATTGCCTGTATTAGGATTACCTCTACTTATTCCATCATTAAGCTTTGACTTCTTCTTTTTCTTCTAATTGTTTGATTCTGATTTCGAGATCTTCTTGTCTCAGGCTTAGAAGCTTAAATTCGTGAGCAAAATCCTCAATGGATTCTTTTAAGTCCATAATAATTCCATCGATTCGTGACATAATTACAGCCCCCTACAAGGTTATCTGATTTCTTATCGCATTCTAATCATATATAATTGTTATATAAAAGTTGTATAAAAAGTGTTAAGTTTTGTAAAGTTTAGTGCTACAGTTGAAAAGTGTTACGGAATGGAGAGCTTTAGCTCTCCATTCCGTCATGCCGAACTTGTTTCGGCATCTTTCCAGTAAACAACTTTATGCTATAAGCCAAGAAGAGTAAGGTGTTGATTATTGGTAAGATCCTGAAACAAGTTCAGGATGACGTTTGGGATTGTTTTATTTTAGCTTAAAAAGGCAAAAGGTCATTTTGCAACTGTAGTATTAATTTTCAAGTGAATAGCCTAATCCATGAACAGTCTTTATATATTTGCTGTAATCTCCCAATTTTTTTCGCAAATTTGTAATAAGCGTATCAATATATCTTTCTGAGGAAAAATAATCGTCGTCTTTTACAGCATTAATTATTTGTTCTCTTGTAAAAACCTGGCCGGGTTTAGATGCTAAAAACAAAAGAATTTTAAATTCCGTCTGGTTTAAGGGCAAGGGTTTGTCCATTACAAACACTTTTAATTTTTTTATATCAATTATTAAATTGTCTATTTTTATAATATCAGAGTTATTAGATGCTTTATCGCAACATTTTCTGAGCGCTGTTTTGATTCGAGCTAATAACTCCTTATGGCCTGCGGTTTTTGAAACATAATCATTAGCGCCGCATTCCAATCCATTTACAATATCATCTTCTGATTCTTTAGAAGTCAATATTATTATTGGAATACGACAGGTTTTTTCGTTTTCTTTTAAGATTTTGCACACTTCCAGTCCATTAATGCCTGGTAGCATAATATCAAGCAAAATAAGATCAGGCAAAAAGGATTTTGTAAGCGCTATGGCATCTTCTCCTGTTTTTACTCCGATTACGTCATATCCTTCCTGATTTAGTAAGCCCTTAAGCAAGGCCTGAATAAATTCTTCATCTTCAACTATTAATACACTCTTATCAAACATATATTCTATACTCTATAATATTTTTAATTATTATAATAACTATAAGGTAATTATGAAAACAATTAAAAATCAAATCTTAGCTGGTATTCTTGTTTGTTCTATAACAACTTCAGTTGTTATAGGCCTGATATGTATTAAAAATATTCATGCTTTTACTAAAAAAGTTGCTATTGATAGGCTCTTAAACTTAAGTGAAGGTAATGTACGTGAGTTTGAATCATTTTTACTCAATGCAGAAGATGACACTGAAGACCTGGTTCATTTAATCCAGGAAACTTTTTCTTTTGAGGAATATGAAAAAATTAAAGATATAGCCTGGAAATTCGAACTCGACGAAATACCATATATTTCTAAATATAATGATACTGTTGTAAATCCATTTTTAAGGTCCTTAATAAAGAATAATAACCGAATTTTAAGTGGTTATTTTGAGTTTGATCCCCAATTTTTAAAACATGAAAAAGTTATAGCTCCCTGGTATATTCGAGAGGGAAACGAATTAATATGGGGAGATTCAGGGTTATCAGCACCGTATCTGGATGAAAATACTTTAAAATCTCCTGAATTAGCCTGGTTTTATATCCCTAAAAAAACCGGAAAATCATATTGGACTGATATTTATAAAGATAAAGATATTAATATAGAGATGATTTCATATACAGCGCCTGTTTTTGTAAACAATAAGCTTATAGGTATTGCTGGTATGGATATTTCCCTTGGGGAGCTTGAGCAGAAAATTTTAGGATTGAAAGTTTATAAAACCGGAAATGCTTCATTATTAAATAAAAATTTTGAATTTATTTATAGCCATGATTTTAAGACTAATTCAAAGCTTTCTGGGGTAGATAATGGCAAATTAAGGGATTTACAAGAAAAAATCCTGTTAGAAAAACTGGTAGACAAGCATTGTGGGGTTATTGAATACGAGTATAAAAACAAAAAATACTTTATCAATTACCATCGCCTTATAAATGACTATGTTGTATTAACAAAAGTCCCGCAGTCAGAGGTATTTAGTGAAGTTAACAGGCTAAAAAATTTAATTATCTTTTTATCCCTGCTGATTATAGTCGCATCTTTTGTAATAGCAAGAAATATCGCAGGTTTTATTGTTAAACCAATAGAAAGGCTGACAGCTGTTAGCAAAAAACTTATAAAAGGCGATTATAACGTAAAAATTGATGAACCAAACTCAACTATTGAAATAAATGAATTCACTGAAGTTTATAGTAAATTTGTTGAAATTGCCAGAAATAATCAATTAAGCCAGGAATATATAAAAGCCATAATCGACAACATCCCCTTTATGGCCTGGCTTAAAGATAAGGAAAGCAAGTACATAAAAGTAAATGAATACTATTCAAAAGCCTGTAACCTCCCAGCAGATGATTTTAGCGGCAAAACAGACATGGATATCTGGCCTAAGGGCTTGGCTGAAGCGTACATGAAAGATGACATTGAAGTTATACAATCGGGAAAACAAAAAATAATTGAAGAATATGTTATTGTTTCCGGCACAAAGAGATTAGTAGAAACCTACAAAACTCCAATTTATGACAAAGAGGGTAATATAATAGGAACAGCCGGAATAGCAAGAGATATTACCGAAAGAAAGGAATTCGAGCAGGGACTATTACTAAAGGATAAACTTTTAACCGCTGTAGCAGACGCAACAAATGAACTGGTCAAGAATATTGATTTTAATGAAGCGGTTATCTATGCTTTTGAAATAATTGGTACTGCTATTGATGTTAATAGAATTGTTCTTTTTGAAAACAAACTTGATGCCGAGACAAATAAATCTGTTCTCAATTATAAACATGAATGGGTATCAGACCCTGTATATAAACAGATTAATGATTCCAGCCTGCATAATATCCCGGAAAATCTAACTCCTCTTGCTATTGTTAATACTTTGCTGCACAAAAAGCCATTAATAGCTAATACTAAAGATGTTGACCCTGAAATGAAATCAATATTAGAAAGAGCTAAAGTGCGCTCAATTATGCTTTTTCCAATACATATAGATGATTATTTTTGGGGATTTGTTGGATTTGATGATTGTGAAAAGGAAAGAACCTGGAGTGAAGCAGAACAAGCTATCCTTCAATCATTTGCAGCATCCATAACCAGTGTTGTAGGAAGAAAGCAAAAAAGAGACCAGGAAAAAATCAGCCAGAAAAGGTTAAGCGCAGTTTTGGAGAACATAACAGACGGAATTATCACACTAAATGAAAGATGTATAATCCTGTCAGTTAACCCGGCTATAGAAAAAATGTTTGGTTATACAAAAGAAGAGCTTATTGGACAGCATACTAAAATATTATTTCCGCATGAACCCTGTGCAGATTGTCTTGCAGGAGGATATGCCTGTTTAAAAAGTGATATTTGTTATATTAAAAATCATGTTTTGAGTGCGATGGATTATTCAGCAGTAACAAAAAAGGGGAAAACTTTCTATATTGAAACAGGATTAAGCGAGTTTACCATTGAAGGTGAAACTATAGGTGTATTAATGGTGCATGACATCACCCAGCGCAAAAAAGTTGAAAAACTCAAGAATGAATTTATATCAACGGTAAATCACGAGCTCAGGACACCACTTACATCTATACAGGGTTCTCTCGGATTAATTCTAAGCAATGCTTTTGGTGTAGTACCGGATAAAGCAAAGGAATTGTTAAATATAGCAAATAGCAACAGTTCTCGTCTTTTAAACCTTATCAATGACATACTGGATATTGAAAAAATAGAAGCGGGCAAAATGGTCTTTGATAAAAGAGTTTATGAAATAATGTCTGTAATTTATCAGGCAGCTGATGAAAATAAGTCATATGCTGAAAAATATAACGTTAATTTCAGCATAGAAAAGAATATTGAAGACGCAAAAGTTATGGTGGATAAAAACAGGTTGATTCAGGTAATCACCAATTTACTTTCCAATGCTGCAAAATTTTCACCTGAAGGCAGTGAAGTCAGAATTATAATTTCGAAAACGGATAAAAATGTAAGAGTGTCAGTTGCAGATAATGGATCAGGTATTCCTGATGAGTTTAAAGATCGAATTTTTCAAAAATTTTCACAGGTTGATTCCTCAGATGCAAGAAAAAAAGGTGGTACCGGCCTTGGATTAAGCATTTGCAAATCAATTATTGAACAACTCGGCGGACAAATAGGGTTTGAATCGGAATCTGGTAAAGGATCTGTTTTCTATTTTGACCTACCTGAATATATTGAAAAGACTGGAGAAGCAGCGGAAAATTCAGGAAAATACCGTGTGCTTATTTGCGAAGATGATCAGGATGTGGCTTCTCTAATAGAAATACTATTAAAACAGATCGGATGTGAAGTACATATAGCAAAAACTGCACAGGAAACTGTTACATTATTATCTTTAAATAAATATCAAGCCATTACACTTGATTTGATTTTGCCCGACCAGGAAGAGACTTACCTGCTTGAATATTTAAGTGCTAATGAAAATACAAAAAACTTACCAATTATTGTGGTATCTGTTAAGCCGCCGGAAAGTTTTAATGAAGAGTTAATCAGCAAATGTAAAATAATAGATTGGATAGAAAAACCTATAGACCATGAAAGGCTTATTAATTCAATGAAAACAACTTTAAAAATTAACGGTTCAAGTAAAACCAATTAATGTGTAAATTTTATATTTTGCTGAGGGGGCGCCGCAGGCGCCCCCTCAGCCTTTTTGGGAGAGGTCGGGCGCTAACGCGCAATCATTAGCAATACGTTACTTTGATTTAGTACATAAGTATCGGTGTTAACCGCCGACCTCCCCCAAAAAAATAACAAATCAGTTACAATTTAACCACTTCTAAAAATTTATCTCTTTAAAATATTTTAAATCTATATTATAATAAAAACAACAATTCATATTTAAATTCAAAAATATATATATAAAGTTGATAAACATAGGAACAATGTGGAGAATATATAATGCTGACAACGGCTTTAAAGCGAATATTGTATGTTGAGGATGAAACTGATATACAGACTATTGTTAAATTAAGCCTTGAAACTATTGGTAATTACGAATTAAAAGTATGCAGTTCAGGAAAAGAAGCATTGGCAGAGGCCCAAAATTTTAAGCCTGATTTATTTTTACTCGATGTTATGATGCCGGAAATGGATGGGCCTGCAACTTTAAAAGAATTACGCAAAATCCCTGAACTAAAAAATATACCGGCCGTATTTATAACAGCAAAAGCACAGGTTCATGAAGTATCCAGTTATAAAGAATTCGGAGTGCTGGATATTATAGTGAAACCATTTGATCCTGTACAACTGCCTTTAACGTTAAAAGCTATTTGGGAAGCAAAAGATGCCTAATGAAGATTTTCAAGAAGGATATGAAATTTTACGCAAAAATTTTGCGTTAAAACTTAAGGACAAATTAGCAGAACTTATCTCTGCTGAAAAAAATCATAAGGAATTATACCAAATAGTCCATAATGTTTCAGGTTCATGCGGAATGTTCGGCTTCCCGGAAATAAGTGAAGCTGCATATAAACTTGAAGAAAATTTAAAAGCTTCCCGTACGCTTTTAACTGATTTAATAAATGAAATGGAAAAGGAGTTATGAAACATACCCTACTTATCGCAGATGACGAAGAACACGTTAGAGAGTTAATTAAAATGATAGCAGATACCATTCATCTTGATGTTATTGGAGAAGCATCAAATGGAGAGGAAGCCGTAACTCTTTTTAAAAAAAATAAACCTGATATTATGATACTTGATATAAATATGCCTAAAAAAACAGGTGATGAAATACTTGAAGAGTTGAAAAACGAACTTGAGGATACCTGCGTAATAATAATGACCGCAATGGTTGACCAGGAAGATATGGATAAGTGCCTTAAACTCGGAGCAAAAAATTTTATCAGAAAAGATACTCCTATATATAAAATGGCGAAAATAATTAACGAAACATGGAACGCGTTTGAGCAGGAAAGAAAAGAAAAAAGTAAAGAGAAATATAGCCTAAAACAATTATTAGCGGAAATTAACAATGATTGAACTAAACTTTCTTGAATTACTTATTAATAAAGAAATAATCTCATATCAAACAGCAAAAGAACTGGATGAAAAATTTCAAAATGACCATTTTGCAATCCTTTTACACCTTAAGGATAGCCGCATAGCTTCAAAAGAAAAACTGGGAAGGCTATGGGGAGATTCTTTAGAGATTGCATACACTGACCTTAAGAAGGCAATGTTCAAAAAAGAAATTGTTGAAAAATTACCCGAAGAATTCGCAAGAAAAAATAAAATAATCCTTATTTACCAGTTAAATAAAGCCATAACTGCGGCTACCTGCAATCCCAAAAACGATATTCTTCTTAATAAAATTGAACAAATGACAAAATTTCAGATAAGTCCTACTTTTAGCTTTCCTGAAGACATTGATGAGGCAATTGATAAACATTACATCAGGGAAGATTCCCTTGGAGGTTTAATAAAACAATTTTCAATAGATAAAAAGAGAATTAATATAGAGGAATTGCCCAGTGCAGTTTCCTCGGAAACTAAAGAATATCTTGTTAATAATACAAAAAATATCGTACAACAAGCTCAAGAAGGCAAGCTCCCTGATGTGACATTATGTAATAACGTTGGGAGCGCTATTGCTGAAGAAGTTGACAAAAAATTAGGCGTAGTACAGTGTATTAACCAGCTTAGGGTTATTGATGAATTTGCATATTCTCATTCTGTCAATGTTGCTATGCTTAGTGCTGCTGTCGGAAAAACATTAGGTTATGGTGTAAATGTAGTAAAAGAACTTACTCTTGGCGCTTTATTGCATGATATAGGCAAAATACAGGCTGCGAATGAAGAGCAAAAACATCCTTTGTTAGGTTATCAAATAATAAAAAACATGGGATTGCCGGAAAGAATTGCAGAAGTAGCTTATAACCATCACGAAAGAATAGATAGAAACGGTTATCCGAGAGGTGTGGGGCGAGATGAAGTATCATTGTATTCCCAGATTGTAGCTATTGTAGACGTTTATGATATTCTTGTGTCTGACAGGCCTCCTCATGAGAAATTATCACCTCATGAAGCCTTAAATCTTATGCTATTGCAAGGATATAGTGCTTTAAACTTTGAATTATTATATAAATTTGCTAATATAGTTTATAAAGAAAATATCGATGCACTTAAAAAAACATTTAATTCTGTTTTATACGGGGAAAATTACTAAATATGGATCATATTCTCCTAGAAGTAGCGCACAATGAACTAATCGGAAAAGAGAAACTGGATTTTGACCTTTACAATGCCCATGGGGAAATTATCTGCAAAAAAGGCCAGAAGCTTGATCCAGGATTAGTATTAATGCTTAAGTATACAAAAACATATAAAATGGATGAAGCTGGTAAGATTGAAGATGATTCGGTTAAACATGATGTAGATGAATTTGTCCGGGAAATGCTGCTCTTAGGAGTTAAGAAAAAAGCTTCCAAAATTTTCATTGAAGAAAGTAAAAATAATGTTAATCTAAGTTTTTTAATAAATGAACGCTTGCAGGATTCAGCCAGTTTAGATTTATCGTATTTTCCCTACATAGTTAATAAATTAAAGGAATACACCAGTATTTCACTTTTTAACAGGCAAATTGATTTGAAATTTACTCATAAAGATAATCTTATAATATTGGAAATACTGGATAGTAATAAAAAGCAGCCCAGTTCTCTAGAAGAGATGGGAATTTCTGAATCAATTCTTAAAAAAGTGAAAAAATTTTTAGAAAAAAAAGAAGCTGTTTTATATACAGCAGGATTTACATCAGATACTATACCCAATCTAGACAACGTTGAAATTAAAACTACAGAAGCAGCTGATGTATTTGAAGTAATCAAAATTATAAGCAAGCAAAAAGTAGATAAACCTGTTGGAATCCTTGCTCAAAAACTTGTTAAAAAACTTTGTAATAACTGCAAAGAGAAATATAGATTAAGCAGGGAACAAATTAATGAGTTTTTTATGTCAGATGAGGAAATAGAAGTATATTTCTTTAAGCCAAAAGGATGTATAGTTTGCGATAATACCGGATTTTCCGGCGAAATTCAAATTCATGAATTTTTTGAACTTGATAAAAGTTTTCTTAATTCCTTAAACGAAGATCTTTCTGACAGGGAAATCTCAAAACTGCTTAAATCTTCCGGCTTTCAGGGTTTCAAATACGATGAGCTGAAAAAGAGTTTATTAGGATTAACTGTTATCAATAATTACTAGACTCGTGGAGATATTTCCTTAGAGTCTGACTGTTTATTGCTACGATTATTGTGCTTAAAGACATTAATAAGGCTCCAATCGCTGGACTTATTACTATTCCATAATTAACCAGGATCCCAGCAGCTAGCGGTATTGCTATTATGTTATAACCCGCTGCCCACCAAAGATTTTGCACCATTTTAGAATATGTAACTCTGGATAAAGATATCATACTTGTTACATCTAAAGGATTGCTTTTAACAAGAACTATATCAGCACTCTCGATAGCAACATCAGTACCAGCTCCTATTGCTATTCCAATATCAGAAGCCACAAGAGCAGGTGCATCGTTTATGCCATCGCCTACCATAGCAACTTTATACCCCTTCTGCTTAATTTCCTTAATTTTATCTACTTTTTGATGGGGCAAAACCTGGGCATAATATTGATCTATACCCAATTCTTTAGCCACAGACTCGGCTACTTCATTTGCATCTCCAGTTATCATATAGGTTTTAATACCCATTTCTTTTAATTTTTTTACAGCTTCATAGGATTCTTTTCTGATTATGTCTGATAAAGCAAAGACTCCTGCTAATTGTCCGTCAATAACAACATATATTATTGTTTTACCTTGTTTTTGTAAGTCTTCTACTTGTTTATCCTGAATATTAATATTCAATTCCTGCATTAAACCCGGGCTACCAGCATAAATTTCTTTTCCTTCAAATTTTGCATAGGCTCCTTTGCCGGGAATAGCCTTAAATTCAGAGACAGCTGGAATTTGAATGCCTTTATTCTTAATATAATCTACAATAGCTCTGGCAATCATATGTTCGGAATTTATCTCGATTGCTCCTGTTAATTTTAATAATTCCGGTTCATTAATGTATGAAATCACATTAGAAACCCCGAATTTACCTTCTGTCAGTGTTCCGGTTTTATCAAATACAATTACATTTACATTTCTGGCTAATTCAAAGGCAGATCTATTTCTGATAAAAATTCCTTTTCTTGCTGTAATGGTAGTAGAAAGAGCAACAACAAGAGGAACCGCCAGACCAAGGGCATGAGGACAAGCTATAACTAAAACAGTGACAGCTCTTTCTACTCCAAAAAAAAGATTCCCAATGAAATTCCAAACTATAAACGTGATTATTCCAACCGTAACAGCAGTATAAAATAACAGAGCAGCAGCTCTATTTGCTAAATCCTGCGTTTTTGACCTGCTCTGTTGTGCTTGTTTTACAAGGTTTATAACCTGAGCTAAATAAGTTGCCTTACCTGTTTTTTGAATTTCTACAGTTAAAGTGCCTTCCTCATTTATTGCTCCACCTATAACCTTATCCCCACCCGCTTTATGGACAGGTTTTGACTCACCTGTAAGCATTGCTTCGTTCACATAAGATTCTCCACTAACAACAACGCCATCCGATGGTATTTTTTCTCCAGGTTTAACAAGAACCTTATCATTAACTTTTAACTCTGAAACAGGCACATCTTTTATGTTTCCATTCTGTACAAGGTGGGCGCTAGTTGGCATAAATTTAACTAATTCTTCGACTGCTTTTGAAGCTCCGAGAACACTTTTTGCTTCTATCCAGTGCCCAAGCAGCATAACATCAATTAATGTTGCAAGCTCCCAGAAAAAATCCATTCCCAGGTAATAAATAACCGTAGCCACCGAATAAAAATAAGCGACAGATATAGCCATAGATATTAATATCATCATTCCTGGTTGATGATTTTTAATCTCTTTTACAGCTCCTTTTAAAAAGGGATATCCTCCATAAAAATAAATTATGGAAGATAAAACCATAATAATTCCTTTTTGAAATGGAACTTCAATAGCAATATCAAGCCAGTCCTGTATCATTTGAGACAATAATACTACTGGAATGGTCAATATCAGGCATATCCAGAATCGTTTTTTAAACTCTTCTATATGCGCTGCGTGGTCATGTTGCATAATTTACCTTTTATTTTTCACTTTGTTGTTGCATCATATCTTGATTCATCATTTTTTGCTGCATCCCATCTTGTCTCATCATTTCACGCATTGGACAGCCTTTTCGATATTCCTTATCTGTCATAAATCTTATTCCTGTTACAGTAGAAGTCAGCATTAATAATATTGCTAAAGCGATTATTAGCCATGCAAATACAGTTCCTAAAGATTTAAGCCAACCTTCCTGCTTCATTGATGTCATAAGAAGCCAGAATCCAATGGCTAAAGCAGCTGCTATATGTAAAAGCAAAAAAGTAAGTATTAAAGTACCTATCATTATTTCCTCCTAAAATTTACCTTAAAGTTCATATTTTAGGGTTATTTATATTCTTTTTCAATTCTCTGCCTCTCCATATTTTTAATTTATATTAATTTTTATTTCGTTTCATTGAAATATGCTATTATAGGCCTTATAATTCAAATTATAATTTACATTTTAAAGACTTGTAGAGGTATTTATGAAAAAAATTATTATTCTTTCTGCGTTACTTATTGCAGCAAGTGTATTTAGCACAAAATGCTTTGCTGAAAGCGCCTGGGGTGATTTACAGCAAGCTGCTGACGATGGAGATTCAGCAGTAAATTCATACTCTGACGGCTCATATGATTATGAAGATGCCAGCACAAATGCCGGATATGGCTTTGATACTTCATCAGACTCCGCGCCAGCAGTCGATTTAACCGGTGCAGGCGAACACCCAACCCCACAGTTATTAAGAGACTCTGACGACTACTAAATTGGAGGCATAATGAAAAAAATATTGAATTTACAAAGTTTTTTGGCTGTAACAGCTTTGTCTGCGCTTTTGCTTATTTTTTCCTCATGCGTAAAAGCTGATGATGACGATTATTATTATGTTGATTCAGGTGATTATGATGGTTACTCGTACGATCAGGCAGATCAAACTGCTGATGATAGCGAGGATGCCGCAGATAGCAATTCTGATGAAGAGGCTAGTACTTACGCTGGATATGGATTTGATACCTCATCCGAATCCCCGCCGCCAGTTGATTTAACCGGCGCAGGAGAACACCCAACTCCACAATTATTAAGAAATCCTGACGGCAGCAATCCTTATACCCCACAGCAATACAGGAGTGTAAAACCCTCCTACGTTCCCCCGTTACCATAACCTAAGGGAAAAAATATATGTTGCTTAATATTATGTTGGTCCTAATCCTGTTAATAGGAATTTTCATTGGATTTGCCGGTTATTCCTGGGCTGAAGATCGAAATGGCCCAGCATTAACCGTTCCATCAAAAGAAGAACTCTTTAAAATGCTGGAACAAATGCCGGTATCGGAAGATCCATCTACTCTCTATGAAGAACCGGTAGGAGCAATGTGTTACGATACTGCTGCGCCTTTAGACAGGGTACAATATATTTGCCCCGAATGCGGGGAAATGACTTTATATGATTCAATGTTTGGAAGTAAAATTGAAAATTTACAAACATACCGTGCTTTAGTAAAGAAAATCAAAAAGATAAAAGTAAAGCTTGATGAGTCACAATTTTGCGACAAATGCAATCCAGACGTTAGTTATCCTCAGTTTTGCCTTATAGTTAAACTTGATAAAAACAAGGAAGCTCAAAAGACCTGCGGTATTACTGAAACTGATATAAACTTGATTTATGATTACTCAGAAGGGAAAATTCCTTTAAGTGACATAATGTATCTTTTTGAAGAAAGATAAAATATATGTGGATTAATTTTATTTTTGTCTTAATTCTCTTTTTTGGAGTTTTTATTGGCTTTAAAAGCTTTACAGTTGCCAGAGGAGAGAATAACTCTGCATTTGATGAGCTTTCAAAGATTGATCTTAATAAAAGTCTTGACGAATTAGAGGAACTACAGGGAATTAATGAGCGGCCACCAGGCGCCATGTGCTATAAGGTAGTATCTCCGCCTGAAAGAGCAGAGTATGTTTGTCCTGTGTGTGGAGAAATGTCTTTATATCCTGATTATTATTCATATATTGATAAAATTCCTTCTTATCGTAATCTTATTAAAAAAATAAATAAATCAAAAAAAATACAGGTTGAGCTGGACGAATCACAATTATGCAGAAATTGCAGCACTGAGTATATTCTATCTCCTGAACTGTGCCTCATAGTTAAACAAGATGAAAATTCACAACCTAAAAAAACCTGTGGGATTACCGAGGATGATTTGAACCTGCTTTATGAGTATTCTGAGGGAAAACCTGTAACTGATCGTAAAGACCGTTTGAAAGAATTGCTATGCACTCAAGACTAGCACCATCATTTCTACCGGCGACCTGTGTTCTGGAAATGACGTATAAATGCAACC
>MFRL01000038.1 GCA_001784565.1 Candidatus Melainabacteria bacterium GWF2_37_15 | reverse complement strand
ACCGCAGAAAATGTTGTAAGAATAGCAATGATAAGGGTTACACTTAAAAAATGTTTTTAACCAGATGGCTTCTTAAAATAATTCCATACTTAGATTTTTCTATAATAAAAAGTATCTCTTCATTTTCAGTTAAAAGATGTTGTATTTCTTTTTTAACTTGAGTTTGAAATAAGATTAAATCATTTATTCTTTTATTTCTTAATTGTTTTAAATTCAAGGATTTTTATACCTATTTTATAAATAATATTTATTATTTTAGTCGAAAAATTTACCATTTGATAGTTGCTTTCTATTAATTAAATGAGCTTCGAGCGATGAGCTATCTAGCCCACCCCTCCAAAACCCTCACAAACCATGCTATAATAATCATATAAACACTCTTGACAATAATTTCCGATAATCCAAAATTAACACCAAAAACAAAGAAAAATTTTTAAAAAAAAGTGTAAAAAAGTGTAAAAAAGTGAACTTTATTAAAATTTTTAATTAACAAAATTCCCAAAAGACAATAACAATAAGGCTTTTAGGGCTATTCTCGAAAATCCGAAATATCAGGCATTGTCAGGCATTATGTATACAAAAGAAGACGGAACGCTATGCGTTCCATCTTCTTTTAGTTAAATATTATCTATTTCGAATACTCAGCGTCAATCACATCTTCTTCAGATGGTTTTTCGCCTTCTTGCTCGCCGGTAGTTCCTTCAGGCTGTGGCTGTTCTGCGCCTGCCTGCTGGTAGGCTGCGGAGGAGATGTCGAACATTGTCTGCTGGAGTGCGTCTGACATTGTTTTTACTTTGTCTATATCAGCGTTCTCTTTTAATGCCTTATCAAGCTCATCCTTTTGCTCTGTAAGCTTGGTTTTGTTTTCCTCTGACATTTTGTCTGCAAGGTCTTTTAAGAGGCGCTCTGATGCGTGAACCATGCTGTTGGCATTGTTCCTGATTTCCACTTCTTCTTTTTTCTGTTTGTCTTCTTCTGCGTGGGATTCAGCCTCTCTGACCATTTTGTCTATTTCGTTTTTAGACAGGTTTGTAGTGCTTGTGATGGTGATTTTCTGCTCTTTGCTCGTGGCCTTATCCTTTGCGCTTACGTTTACGATACCGTTTGCGTCAATATCAAAGGTAACCTCGACCTGTGGAAGACCTCTTGGCGCTGGTGGAATACCGTCAAGCCTGAACATACCCAGTGATTTATTATCTCTGGACATAGGCCTTTCGCCTTGAAGGACGTGAACATCAACAGCGGTCTGGTTATCATCTGCTGTAGAGAAAATCTGGCTTTTGCTTACCGGAATTGTCGTATTTCTAGGCACAAGCGGTGTCATAACTCCGCCAAGTGTTTCAATTCCGAGTGTAAGAGGAGTTACATCAAGTAATACGATGTCTTTGATTTCTCCGCCAAGCACGCCAGCCTGAATTGCAGCACCTACTGCAACTACTTCATCAGGGTTTACCGTCTGATTCGGCTCTTTGCCTGTTAAATCTTTAACAAGCTTCTGTACAGCCGGCATTCTTGTGGAACCGCCAACAAGAACAACTTCATCAAGCTGTCCTTCTGTGAGGTTAGCATCTTTTATAGCCTGCTGAACAGGTTTTTTACATCTTTCTAACAGGTCAAATACCAGGTCTTCAAATTTAGCTCTGGTAAGGGTTATGTCAAAGTGTTTAGGGCCATTTGCGTCTGCTGTAATGAATGGCAGGTTAATGTTTGTTTCATATACAGATGATAATTCACATTTAGCTTTTTCTGCCGCTTCTTTAAGCCTTTGCATTGCCTGTTTATCTACTCTGAGGTCAATGCCTTCCTGTTTTTTAAATTCATCACACAGGTAGTTCATTACCTTTTCGTCAAAGTCGTCACCACCCAGGCGGGTGTCGCCGCTTGTAGAAAGAACTTCAAATACGCCATCGCCTACTTCAAGAATACTTACGTCAAAAGTACCGCCGCCAAGGTCGAATACGAGTACTTTTTCATTGGCTTTTCTTTCAAGCCCGTACGCTAATGATGCGGCTGTTGGTTCGTTAACTATTCTTAGTACGTCGAGTCCGGCGATTTTGCCCGCATCTTTTGTTGCCTGTCTCTGGCTGTCGTTAAAATATGCAGGTACGGTAATAACTGCTGATGTGACCTTTTCGCCAAGGTATTTAGATGCGTCATCAGCAAGTTTTCTCAGGATCATAGCGCTGATTTCCTGAGGTGTATGGCTTTTGCCATCAACGGTTACCTTAAAATCGGTACCCATTTCACGTTTAATACTTATTACAGTTCTATCAGGATTCAGGATTGCCTGTCTTTTTGCTAATTGTCCGACGAGTCTTTCTCCTGTTTTTGAAAATCCTACGATTGAAGGTGTTGTACGGCTGCCTTCAGCGTTTGCGATAACCGTAGGCTTGCCACCTTCCATAACTGCGACAACCGAGTTGGTTGTTCCAAGGTCAATACCAATTGTCTTAGCCATTTAAATTTCCCTCACGTTTATAAACACAATAATCTATTATATTTATACCAGTAATTTTGATAGATTATTAAATTCTCAAGAAAAAATTAATATTTCACCCAAGTTTTATTTTCTTCTGTACACATCCACCCAGATAAATTCTTCCTCATGTCTGGGTTTCTCCAGTCTTTCCAGATATGTGTAGTTTTTATGTATGTATTGGCAGATGTTTTTTGCATAATCCTGGCAAAAATAACTATAATAAAAATCCTTGGTGTCCTGATTAGTTATAAAAATATAATCAGGCTTTTTATTGCTCAAATGCCGGATTATATTATCTTCTCCATAAACATCGACAAAGTGAGGAGTAAATGAATGAAACCAGCTATCAGATTCCCGATTGGTCAAGAAATTAAGCATAATTCCTTCAGGCATCATTACAAACGTTTTATCTTCCGGAATATTATTATTTATGTAATTTACAAGGCTGTTAAGGTTTGTTCCCCACCTTTCTGCTGTATATATTTTCCCCTTGCTTGTTTCAATGGGTAACTTATGAAATTTAACAGCAAAATCTATGTTAGTGAGTAGGAAAACCAGGCCTATTATAAATATAGCCGTAAAGCATGCTTCTTCCCATATTTTTTTAGGGATAAATTTCAGGTATTCAGGCACTTTGTCAAAAATAAACACCAGATTCACCAGTATTAAAAGTGGGACCAGGAATGTGCCAAATATATTCAGGTTTATGAAAAAATATGATTTTAAAGAAGCAATAATCCCGGCAATTGCAACAATGGCCAGGTTTCTATCTTTATAACAGAGTAATAATATTATGGTTGTGCTGATGGGCAGCCATGCCAGGCTTATAACTGTAGCTAAATCTTTGAAAAGATCTTTTGGAAAGATAATATATAAAAATATAAAACAGATGACCTGAATAATTTTTTTAGGCCACGAATCTTCTAGCTTGGAAAAAAGCCAGAAAAAAGTATAAAAAACTATAAAAATCAGGGAAAAATTAAGTAAAAACATTGTAAATACTTTTATTACTCCACCAAGGACCAGCGGAGTAGGATATAAGCCGGTATGTTCCTGATAAAAATATTTAAAAAAGAAAGAATCAACAAAATCTTGCATTACCTGGTAATAAGACAGCAAATCATTGATCCTGAGTCCTTTAAAAACCTCTATTCCCAGCGATATTAAAGGAACAGATAAAAAAGCCAGAATAAAAAACACTAAAGATCGCTTGCTTTTTACGGGTTTAAAATAAACAGCAATGGAAAGTAAAACAAAGAAAAATAATACAAAATCAACTTTTGAAGCGGCGGAAATCCCCATAAATAACGCAGACAGGATTAAGAAGACAGGCTTTGTTTTTTCAATGTAATGAATACAGAAAAGAACAGAAATTAAAAATGCGCTAAGCGCGTAAATCATTGCATAAGAGTAAGGGAAAATGTAATTTGGTACATAATAGTAGAAAATACACATTCCCATAAGCAAAAAGCATGCCAGCCAGCTTACTTTTATGGATGTGAGCTTGCGAGCAATCAGGTAATAAACTGTTAATATTATAAAAGAATTCGCAATACCCGCAAAATACAGGGTATTTATATGTATGCCGAATATTTGGTACAAAAATGCGTTAATCTGGTATGAAAGAGGTCCGAATAAGATAAAAATATCCTTAAATAATACTTTCCCTTTTAAAACCTGTTCAGGAAAATAAACTTCCCTGCCGCAGTCCACAAGCACATGGCCCTGATGGCCAAAGAATACAAAACATAAAACAATAAAAATCAGGATAAGTGTTGAAAAATAAAAAAATTCTGTATTTAAAGCTTTATTATTGTTTTTTTTAGTATTCACCAGTTCCCACAATCCTCTCCAGATTTGCAACAGCTATATTATAATCTAAAACAGAGCTGAAATATAGCATCTGGGCGTTGCGGTGTTCTATTTCCGCGTCTTTTAATTCTATTGCATCGCCAATACCGGCTTTATATCTTGCGCTGGCAAGGTCATAATTTTCCTTTGCCTGCTGCATTAATAATTCTGACACAGGGATTTTTTCTTCAGCTTCATTTAGTTTTATGAATGCCTGTTTGGATTGCATAAACATGTCATGTTCAATTTTTTGGGCGATTGCTGAATCTTTATCAAGTTGCGCTCTGGCTTGATCCACCTGTTTTTTTGTTAAGTAGCCGTTTGTAACAGGCAGTTCCAGATTTATTCCAAGCCCAAAACCCTGATCATCAAAAAAGTTACCGCCTCCGACATTATATGAGGTTGATGCTTCAATATTTGGGATAGCAGCTTTTCTAGCAAGTTTAACCAGTTTGTCAGAAGACTCTGCGCGTAGTTTTGCAGACATTAAGTCCGGCCTGGTTTTGTAAGCCTGGTCTATAATGTCATCAAATGTAAGATTAAGTTTTTTATAGGATAATTCTTCTTTTATTGAGTATTCTGCTTGTCTGGGCAGTCCCATAGTATTATTTAACCTGGCTATAGCTATATCAATTTCATTTCTGGCCTTAATTAAGTTAAGTTTTGCGTTACTTAAATTAAATTTTGCTATAGTCACGTCTATTTTTGGATGCGTTCCGACTTCATAAAAAGCGCTAGCCTGGTTTAAATGCTCCTGAAACTTATTTACAGTATCCTGCATAACGTCTCGCTGTTTTTGAGCAAATAAAAGCATGTAATAAGCCTCTTTTACCCTGTAGGTTACTTCATTTATCATTGATTGGAGGTCTTTTTCTGAAGATTCATAGTTGAGTTTGCTTGCTGTTACAAGACTTGAGGTTTTTCCAAAATCGTACACAAGCTGCTTAAGCGAAATAGCGTTAAAATTATATGCACTATAGGAGTCGTCATTTGAACTGGAAACTGAAGAGTTTATTATAGGATTGTTTCTTGAATACCCGGAAGATATACCAAGGCGGGGGAAATAGCTGGATTTTGCCTGGCCTATTTTACTGTGAAAAATTTGGGTATTACTGGTTGCGGCCTTGATTTCAGGATTATTTTCAAGCGCTTTTTGAACGCATTGGGTGAGAGTAAAAATAACGTTTTCTTCGACGCCGCCCTGAATGACTTTTTCTTCCTCTGCTTTAACCGGCAAAGAAAGGAATAATATGAGTATAAGCGGAATTATCATGTTAATTTTTTTCATTGTAAATCTCTCTGTTGCTGTCTGAATAATTACGTAAAATGCAGGCACTAAAAGTGTTCCTATTAATGCTGTAGCGATCATTCCTCCAAAAACAGTTATACCGATTGAAGCTCTAGCTTCTGCGCCTGCTCCTGTGGCAAATACCAGCGGAATTACACCAAAAATGAAAGATAAAACTGTCATCATAACAGCCCTGAACCTTAAACTTGCAGCTTTTAACGCTGAATTAATAATACTCGTGCCTTTTTCATGCTCGGTTTTTGCAAATTCAACAATTAATATCGCATGCTTTGTGGCCAGCCCAATCAGCATTATAAGTCCTATCTGGGAGTATAAATTAAAGTCATGATTTGTGATAAATAAAGCTAAAAACCCGCCGATTGCTGCAACAGGCGATACAAGCATAACAGCAAATGGAATTGTCCAGCTTTCATATTGCGCCACAAGGAAAAGATATACAAATATCAGAGCAAGTCCTACAATGAAAGGAGTTTGTCCTTCTGCTTTTACTTCTTCCCTTGCAGTACCCGACCACTCATAAGACATATCCTTGGGAAGTACCTGCTCTGCTAATTTTTTTGCCTCCTTGATAGCATCGCCTGAGCTGTAACCTCGTCCTGCAGAACCGTTCATAGTAACTGACCTGAACATATTAAACCTGTTTAATACACTGGGGCCAACAGTATTTTTAATGGAAACCATGGTGTTTAGCGGCACCATTTCTCCCTGAACGTTTCTGACATATAATTTGCTAATATCATCAGGCGTCCTCCTGAACTGCGAGTCTGCCTGCATCTGCACCCTGAAGACCCGCCCCAGCTTGTTGAAATCGTTTATATAGTACGTCCCAAACTGCCCGCTAAGTGCGCTATATATTTCATCCAACCGAACACCCTGTGAAAGAGCTTGCTCACTGTCTATTTCCACCAGTATCTGCGGTAAATTTGCTTGGTATGTGGTAAATAGCCTTTCTATTTTTTTGTTCTGACTGCTGGCCATCATTAATTCCATTGCTTTTTCAGACAAATACTGGGGAGAATTATCACCCTTGTCCTGGAGTTCCATTGAAAAACCGCCAAACCAGCCTAACCCAGGGATCGCAGGAGGTGACATGGAAAAAATACTCGCATCAGGCATAGTAAAGAACATTCCATTTATTTTCCCAAGCAGGGCTTTTAGGGACAAATCGCCTCTTTTACGCTCACTCCAGTCGTCGAGCTGGGCTACAACCATTCCCTGGTTTGCTCCGCCCATACCTCCAAAGCTGATAACCCGCTTTATTCCTTCCATTTGCGTTAACTGGTCTTCAATTTTCTTTGTAACTTCATCAGTCCTGGATAATGAAGCGCCTTCCGGCAGGTTCACGATTGAAAAAATTACGCCTTTGTCCTCCTGTGGCAGGAAGCCGGTAGGGATAAGCTTATAAAGCATACCTATTAACACTATTAATGCTATGAATACTCCTACTGTTACTTCCTTTCTTGTAATAAAGAATTTTGCAGCTTTTAAATACAATGATGTTAAGCTCCTGAAAGCATTTTCAAATAAAAGTAAAAACCTGCTTTTGTTGTCTTTTTCCAGATTTTTAAGCATAGTTGCGCTTAATGCAGGCGCGAGGGTTAATGCTACAAGTAATGAGAGCAGTATTGCAACTGCTATTCCTACTGCAAACTGCACATACAGTTTTCCTGTTAAACCCGGTATAAAGCCTGTAGGTATAAATACCGCTAATAATACCAGCGTAGTCGCAAATATAGCCCCAGAAACCTCCTGCATGGTGATTTTAGCCGCTTCTAAAGGTGATAGGCCATTATGTATATGTCTTTGAATGTTCTCAACAACAACGATAGTATCATCAACAACAATACCAATAACAAGCACCAGTCCGAATAGCGAAAGTGTGTTAATGGAGAAATTCAGCATATATAAAGCTGTAAGTGTGCCAATCAGGCACACAGGTATTGATAATATAGTGATAAAAGATGAGCGGCCTTCTCCAAAGAAGACATAAGTGATACCTGCAACGAATAATATAGCCAGAATGATTGTAAATACTACTTCTTCCATTGATTTTTTAATGAATTCAGTTTCATCCCTGACTACCTGATAATCGATTCCTTCAGGAAAAGTCTGGGAAAGAGTTTTCATTTCGTCCTTAATAGCCTGCGCTACGGCTATTGAGTTAGCATCAGACAGCTGTATTATCTTCATCAGGGTAGCAGGTGAACCGTTAACCCTTCCTATAGTAGAATATGACTGCGCTCCGAGTTCAACCCGGGCAACATCCTTTAGTTTTACGTTTGCCCCGTCAAAATTAGACTTTATAACAATATCTTCAAAATCTTTAATTTCTTTAAGCCTGCCTGTTGTCCTCAGAGTAAGCTGGAGTTTCTGTTTATCAACCATAGGCTCCTGGCCAAGGCTTCCTACGGGCACCTGAATATTCTGGCTTTTGATTGCATTGGCAATATCTGTGCTTGTAACGCCCAAACTTGTCATTCTGTCAGGATTCAGCCATATCCTCATACTGTAATCCCGGCCGCCAAATACCTGTACTTCTCCTACACCCTCTATTCTTGAAATAGCGTCTTTTACAAAAATTGAAGCAAAATTGCTTATATATACCGGGTCATATTTATTATTGGAAGAATTAAAGCTCATTATCATTAATCCCGGGCCGTCAACCTGGTCTTTTACATATAATCCAAGCCTTTTTACTTCTTCAGGAAGCTGGGGCAAGGCAAGATTAAGCCTGTTTTGCACTCTAACAAGTGCCATATCAGGGTCTGTCCCTACTTTAAAATATACCCTCAGGCTATACATACCTTCTGAACTCTGAGAAGCCATATAAATCATGTCTTCAACGCCGTTTATAGCTGATTCAAGAGGTGCGGCAACAGTGGATTCAATTACTTCAGCACTTGCACCCGGATATGACGCCTGGGCAACTATTTGTGGCGGTGTAATTAGCGGGTATTCTTCCAGCGGTAACCTTGTTGAGGAAATCAACCCTGCCAGCGTGATAACCAGAGCTATTACTATTGCAAACCTTGGCCGGTTTATAAAAAAATTATTTGCCATCTTTTTTTACCTGTTCCATATGTTCCATCTGCTCTTTTATCATTACTTTCATGTCCGGGTGGAGTTTCTGGGTTCCTTTTACAACAATTTTTTCTCCGGATTTAAGTCCATCCAGTACTGTCCAGTAGCCTTCATACTGCTTACCAGTTTTTATTGGCCTTATTTTTACAGTGCTGTCTTCCTGTAAAATATAAACATACTTGCCTTCTTGACTATCTAGCACGGCTTCCTGTGCAATAGCCAGAGTTTTTTCAGGTTTACCCACATACATAACAACATTTACATACTGGCCCGGAATAAGGGTATAGTCAGTGTTTTGAAACTCTGCCCTGACGTCAATTGTTCCGGTGGCCGGGTTGATCTCATTATCAAAAAACACAACTTTACCTTTTACTGGGTAAATACTGTTATCCGGGAGTTTAATTTTCACTTCTCCGTTGTTATTTGCCTTTTTGTCTTTAACAAGCCTTAAATATTCTTCTGCTGTAAGGCTGTAACTTACATAAATAGGGTTCATGCTTACTATTCTTGCAAGTGGTCCTGCTGCTGGGGTTATATAGTTACCTTCTGTAAGTGCTATTTTGCCTATTTTGCCGCTTATGCGGGCACGTATTCTGGTATTATTAAGGTTACGCAGTGTTTCATCCAGAATTGCCTGCTTCACTCCCACCATGGCCTGAGTTCTGTCTTTAGCAGCAAGAACATCATCGTATTGCGCCTTGCTTGCATAATCTTTTTCAACAAGTTCAGTTATTCGTGCAAGTTTTTTTTCTGATTCTATTAGCGCTGCTTTTGCTTCTGCAAGGCCTGCTTTTGCCTGTCTTACGGCTATTTCATATTCATTAGGATCTATAATAAACAGGAGGTCGCCTTTTTTTACAAATGATCCTTCCTTAAAGGGCGATTTTAGGAGATGACCCTTTATTGATGCTGTAACATTAACGGTATCAGGTGATTCTACTCGTCCTGTAGTTTCTATTTTATCTGTCACTTCAATTTCTGCCACATTTCCTGTTTCAACGATTGTTGGTGGCCCCTCTCCGTTTTTCCCTCCCATTCCTGGCGGCGGGCCTCCCCTGAAAAGTAGGAATTTAGCTCCAAATATTACTATAATTACAATTATTATTGGGATTATAATTTTTTTCATCGTGCTTCCTCTCTTAATTTTTCAACTCCGGCAAGTATAAACTTTTTAACGTGCTGTACGAATTGTTCCAGTTGTTCATCATCAGGATTTTTAGTATTAAAAAGAACTAAAACCGCTTTTTCATGCACACTTAAAGCTGATAGGTGAGACATCAGCAGGTAAACGCAGTAATTCAGCTCAAAATCATTTAATTTGTTTTCAGATAGTTTTGCAAAAATGCTTTTTATATAAGTCAGGTACTTTAATAGCGTTGTACTCATTATTTCAACCATAAACTCGTAATTATTGGAAAATTCCTTTGCTGCTATTTTAAAAATTCTTCCCTTTTTGTCTCTGTTAAAAATTGATTTTAATCTTGTCCTTATAATTTCTTCCAGTTGTTTTTCCGGCGGAAAATCCTTAATTTTTTCCATAAGGATTGTTTCTTCCGTATCTTCGTAGGTTTTTAACAAAACTTCTTTAAATAGGTTTTCCTTGCTACCAAAATGATAATTAATTGAAAGCTGGTAAACGCCTGCTTTTTTGCAAATATCACGGACAGTAGTGTTTTGATATCCCTTTGTAGCAAATAACTCGCTGGCTGCCTCTATAATCTTATTTTTCATCTTAAACACTCGTATAATATGAATATATAATACAAGTGTATTAAAACTTTTTTAAAATGCAATACTGTAAAGAAATTTTGCTAAAAAATTTTAAAATTTTATTAAAGCGAATCGTCAAAAAGCCGGGGTTCTTGGTCTTGTTTGAATTTATAGGAAGATATTGCTTTAACGTGAGTTTTTATACCGTTTATTTCTTGAAAAATGAGATCTTTTCTGGATTTAATAAGATTTAAATTTTCGTTTTCTAATTCCTGTAATTTTTCCCAGGTTTCTTCTTTTTTTAAAGGCTCTTTAAGGGTTTTTAACTCTTCAATTAAAGAATTTTTTTCATCCAGCAGCTTTCCAAAATTTTCATCAAGTTCTTTATCTGATGATTTTAAAATTGAATTTATTTCAAGGTTAATTTTTAATAATTTATCCGACAAAGCCGTCATCTTCGTTTTCTTCATCTTCATCGTCATCATCTTCTTCAATATCTTCTGTGTCTGCTTTCAGGTCAACATCAGATGAGTCTTTTTCTTTACTGGCGATTCTTATAGCTTCTTCCCAGGTTTCTTTAAGTTCTTTAAGATGATGCATTACTTCTTCAAGCATTACTTTGTTTTTCTGGATATTTGCCTGAACAAGTCTGTAATGCAGGTATTCATATAGGCTGTATAAGTTTTTACAAACATCTCCGCCTGCTTCCACGTCCAGGGTATTCATAAATTCAGAAATAATGCGCTGAGCCCCGATAATATTGTTGTGAGATTCCTGAATATCATTGTCGTCAACGGCTTTTAAAGCCTTGTTTAAAAACTGTATAGCCCCATCATAAAGCATTATCAGAATTTTTTCAGGCGATGCAGTTTGGATTTGTGATTGTTGATATTGTTTTAAATATGGATTCATAATTATATATTTAACACTTTCTTATATTTTTCTGTCAACAAAAACCCCCGAGAAGGCTTTAGATTTCGATAAAACTTTAATTAAATCTTCAGGAGTAATGGTCTCAATAACTGCTCCGGTATTAGCATCCTGCATTTCCACCATCTGGGTTGCGGGATTAAATTTAACTTTGAATTTTTTATTTTTTTCAGTTATATCTTTTAAATTTTTAGGGTCTTCCTCACTGTCAGTTTCTCCTTGCGTATCCCTACCCTGTAAATCTCCTTCCCTGTCTTCATTTTCTTCTGAATCCCCTTTGGTTTTATCTGATTTATCAGTTGCTTTTATTTTTTTTTCAGCTTCTTTGGCAGCAGCAGTTTCCAACAGAACATTCACTTCAGTGGGGTTTGTAATGTTAAATCCTGAGTTTGAAAATGATACGCCGTCAATGGGCATTTTGTTCTCCTAATTCCTCTTAATTCCTTTTAATTTCCTTAATTTTTATTTATGCAGGCTCAGCAATGCAAGAAGCAAATCTTTATCAATGTTTTTTATCTCGAGTTTTTTTACAGTTTCAGGATTTTCCTTAATGTCTTTAATTATATCCTGTTTTAATTCTTCTGCGTGTTTTATTTCTGCTTCAACAGAATCAACGTTTTCCCCAATATTTAATTCTACAAGGCTGCTTACTGTGCTTTGGATTTCCTGTTGCAGCTGTGCTATTTGTGCTTGTTTTTCATTTACTTTTGACATTAATTCCTGAATTCTGGAAAGAGCCTGTTCTCTTTTTTCCGTATAATCAGGATTTTGGGTTTCTTTATTATCTTCCTGCTCATTATTATTTATTATTTTATGGATTTGCTCCAGATCAGCATTGATTTTTTTTAGGTTATTATTTTTTATTTCAAGTTCTTTATAATCTTCCTGAACTTTTTCAATTTCTTTATCTTTAGGTGGAATATTAGAATTTTTTTCATAAACATCATTAATTTCAGGCTCGGTATTATCTTTGCCTGATACTTCTTCTTTATGTTCTTTTTTTTCAATGGTTCCAGTTTTAATAAAGGAGGTTTCTAATGCATCCAGCGCATTTAGATAACCGATGTCATCCCTGGCTATCGACATTTGCACCACTCCATGTAACTATTTGGTTTTTTAAAATGTGCAACAATACATATATTTTTATATATATTCTATTTATACCCTATTTTTATGTAAATAAACAAAAAGTAAGGTATAGCTTAAAATATGTTTACAATTCTCTGAAAAATTTATATTTTTTCTTGTTATGTAGGGGCAGCTTCGCTGCCCCTACATAACTTTTGAGAGGGCTGGCGCAGCCAGCCCTCTCAAAACTAATAAACAAAAACATTTTAACTGTGCTTTAGATTATCCTCTGGAACATGTATCCCATTCCGCGTGCTGTCAGGATAAGTTCAGGATTTGCAGGATCAACTTCAAGTTTTGATCGCAGCCTGCTTATGTGAACATCCACAACTCTTGTGTCAATTCTATGATCAGCAGGATAAGACCACACATACTGAAGAATTTCATTTCTTGAGAATGGCTGGCCTGAATTACTTACAAGTAATTCTAGCAGGCTAAATTCCATACCTGTGAGCCTAATGCGCTCGTTTTTCCTGAATACCTGTCTTCTGCTTGTGTCTATTCTAAGGTTGCCGGTTGTAATAACATTTTTTGTAACTTTTCCACCTTTTGGATCTGTTTTTTGATTTACCCGTCTTAAAACAGCCTTAACTCTTGATTCAAGTTCCTTCGGGCTGAATGGTTTTATTACATAATCATCAGCACCCAGTTCAAGACCCGTAATTCTCTCAGAAACATCTCCCAGCGCTGTTAATATAATAATAGGGGTATCTGCTGTCTTTCTGATTTCTCTTGTGACTCCATAACCGTCCAACTTGGGCATCATAACGTCCAGGACTACAAGATCTGGATTTTCCTTTTGAAAAGCATCGAGGGCTTCTTCGCCATCTGCTGCTGTTATTACTTCATAACCTGCCATTTTCAGTCTGGTTTCCAGGATTCTTCTAATGCTTGTTTCATCATCAACTACAAGGATTCGTTCGTTGTCCTGGATTTCGAGTTGAGGTTCATTGTTTTTTGTCATATATTTTTTTATCCCCTTTTTTGAGAGAGCATAGCGTAAATTGTTTTTTTAAAAATAAATTGTTTTTAGTTATTATACACTTTATTAAGATTTACTAAGTATTCTATCACAAAACTTCATAATTTAAGCAACAATTTAAAAAAATAATTTTAGATAATCATTATACAGGATTTAGATTATTATTAAAATAATTATTATTGGAGTTTTTTAAAAAAGTGAAATTATCTATAAAAGAATTGTTGGAAGTAACGCAGGGTAAGCTAATTAAAGGCGAAAACCTGGATGAAAAGTTTTCTATTTCTACTGATACAAGATCCATAACAACTGAAAATATATTCCTGCCTTTAAAAGGAGCAAATTTTGACGGGCATGATTATATAGATGAAGCAATTAACCAGGGCTGTAAAGCGTATTTTATTGATAAAGAACATAAACCCTCTTCTAAAGCCGTTGAATTTGTTATTTCTGTTGATGATACGCTTAGTGCTTATCTTAAAGCAGCTAATTATGTAAGAAAAAAAATTAACCCTGTTGTTGTTGCAATAACAGGCAGCTCAGGCAAAACTTCTACAAAAGAGTTTATTTCCTCAGTGTTATCAACATCTTTTATAACGCATAAATCTGCTTTAAACCATAATAATGAAGTAGGGCTTTGCCAGACCCTTTTTTCCATGCCGGAATCCTGTGAATATGCAGTAATAGAAATGGGCATGCGTGGACTGGGTGAAATTGAATTATTATCTAAATATTCTGAACCAGATATTGCAGTTATTACAAATATTGGCACATCGCATATAGGTAGGCTCGGAAGTGTTGAAAATATTGCAAAAGCCAAGTATGAAATAACTTCTTATTTGAAAGATAAGGGTACTTTGCTTGCTTTTGATGATGAATTAACAAAAAAATATTGTAACTGGCAGGCAAAAAAGATTTTTTACGGAAAAGAGTATGAAATTATTAGTGAAAAAGAAGATTCAACGGAATTTGTTTATGAAAATGAACAGTATATAATTCCTGTTGTAGGAAAATACAATGTTGTTAATTCTATTGCAGCAATAGAAATAGGTAAACTGGCTGGAATTTCTTATGAAAATTTAAAAAAGGGGCTGTTAAATTACATTCCTGTTGGAGAAAGAGGAACGGTAATTGATACAAATAATAATATCAAATTTGTAGTAGATTGCTATAACGCAAATCCTGACTCTGTTATGGCTTCAATCGATTCTGTGATAAGCGTTTATAAAAATTCCAAAGTCGTATTGGTATTGGGAGATATGGCAGAATTAGGAGAGTTCGAAGAACAAATGCACAGGAAAGTAGGACAATTTATTGCTGAAAAATCTGTACATTCCTTAATAACCGTGGGGCAAAAAGCTGAACTTATTGCAGAAACAGCAGGAGAAGCTATAAATAAGAGGTCATTTTCAAACAATGCAGAAGCAGCAGAGTTCCTGCAAAATTACCTTGAAAAAGATACAGTTGTGTTGCTTAAAGGGTCCAGATGTATGAAGATGGAAGAGATAGCAAATTATTTAAAGTGATAATGGCATTGGTAACTCTGTTACAATTCTTATTAAAAGTAAACTAGACATTTAAATTTTTATAAAACAGGTGTATAATAAATAATACATAGTTAAAATTATTAAAAGGCGGGCGTTGTTTCACTTGAAAAGAGTAAAGGTCTGTTTATTTCCATTGAATGAACAGGTAATAAGAGAGTTATTGAGGCTAAAGTTAAAACTATTAATAAACAAAAAATGTTAAATCAGCTCAAACTCTTCCTGATTTTTTGTTTTTTTGTAATTTTTTATGTTTTCTATAACAGCTTCTCCATCCTTATTATTTAAAATCTCTTCTAAAAAAGTAATTGCTGTTGATAGGTTTTCTGAAATTCCGGTTATCTGCATAAAATCTCCCCGATAAATACATGTAATTACCATTTTAGGGTTTTAAAATTTCTGCTGCATCCTCTAGAGAGTTTATCCTGACTCTTACAAGTTTATTCTTGTATTTGTTACTTCCATCTACAAGTACAGAAACAAAATTGTCTGTAATTCCCTTTAAAAAGCCTGTTTTTTTATCACGAGTATTTTCCACTATGATTTCAAAATCATGCCCTATTAATTTTTTTCTAAAATCAAGCTTTTTAGCTTCAACGAGTTTCTGTAATCTGGCATTTCTTTGTTTTTTAACTTCCTGTGGCACCTGTGGAAGCATTGAAGCAGCAGGAGTACCTTTCCTTTGGGAATAGGAAAATACATGAATGTATCCTATTGGCAGTTTTTCAAGGTTCTGGTAAGTATCTTCAAAATCCTCATTGGTTTCTTCGGGAAATCCCACTATTATGTCGCTGCCTATATTTATAAGAGGAATTTTTTCAACCAGTGTATTAATTAAATCAGTGTATTGTTCTACTGTATAACGCCGCTTCATTGCCTTTAGGATTTTATTATTCCCGCTTTGCAGTGATATATGTAAATGACGGCAGAATTTTTCTGAATTAACCAGTGTGTTTATAAGCTCATCAGTAAATTCCATAGGATCAATTGAGCTTAATCTGTATCTTTTTAAGGTTTGGATTTTTTCTATTTCCTGTAATAATTCTGCAAGGCTGGCTTTTGGCTGTAAATCCAGTCCCCACTGGCCGAGGTGTATCCCTGAAAGTACCACTTCCTGAAAACCTCTGTCTCTTATTTCTTTAATCTGGTTAAGAACTTTATCCGGCTCATTGCTTCTGCTTTTTCCTCTTGCATAAGGAACAATGCAGTATGAACACCTGAAATTACAGCCATCCTGTATTTTAATGGTTGCTCTTACCCTGCCGGAAGCTGAGAAAACTGTTTTATCCCGGAATTTTTCCTCTTTCATTATGTCAGACACAAGTATTTTTTCTTTGTTGATGTTTTCAATAATATTTATTTTTTCAGTATTTCCCAGAACCAGATCTACGCCTTCAATGCTGGCTACTTCTTCAGCTTTAATCTGTGCATAGCAGCCTGTAACAATTATTTTTGCTTCTGGATTAGTGTTTTTAGCTTTTCTTATAAAATACCTTGATGTATTATCGCTTTTTGCTGTGACTGTGCAGGTATTAATTATATAAATATCTGCCGTCTCGCTGAAATTAACCACTTGCCATCCAATCTCGATGAACTTATCAGTTATTATGGAGGATTCAAGCTGGTTGGACCTGCATCCGAGGGTATGTATTGCTACTTTTTTCATATGTTTTATTTATTTCTTTTTTTAGCTTTTTTATAAGCGTCATCGTGTTTATCAATTGCTAAAATTAATACTATTTTATCATTTTCTAATATTTTAAATATTAAACGATATCCTGCTCCCCACTCCACAGCTCTACAGTCTCCCAAATCTCCTTTTTTGGATTTTGAAATCAGGTAGGGATTATTTTGAAGCCTTGAGAAGTATCTTTCTAAAGGTTTTAAATTTATTCCGGCTTTACAAAGATTTTCAAGATCTTTTTCTGCTTCGTTTAGAAACCTTACCTGATATTCCAAAATATTTTTCCTTTACCGAATCCAGCGAAACCGTATTGCCTTTTTTATATTCTTCTTCACTTTTATTAAGTCTTTTTTCATATTTAATTATTTTATTTTGTATATCGTCAACTAAAAATTCCAAAGGAACAACAAATTCAAAGACTAATTGACCGTATTTATTTGCGGCTATCCAGTGCTTCATTACCTTGTTTACATCTTCATAAGTAAATAGGATATCTTCTCCATTTGAAATAAGCTTTGCTTCTTTTAAAGGCCTATTATACTTTAACTCTTTTTTTAAATATTCAATTGCAGTTTTTATTTTTTTCATGGAAACTTTTGTTTGTCTTAAATAGATTATTGTTTTTACTTCTATAATATCTTCAAAAGAGTACAGCCTAATGGACCCTCTGCCTTCTGATTGGACAATTGACGGTTTTACAAGTCCGCTCTTGTCCCAGCTATTTAGCTGACTAACAGAAGCACCTGTTAAGCTGCTGACAAATTTTGTATTAAAGGCTATTTTACATTTATTGTTCATATAAGTATTTTATAACATTATTAAAGTGAATGCTATTCCTCAATAAACTCTGCCAGAATATTATTGCTTAAAAGTATGCCCTCCGGCGTGAGTGTAAGAACATTATTTTCCATACTCATCAGCCCTAAAGATGAATATTTTTCAATTATATATCCGAATCTTTTATAAAAAGATTCGGATATATCGATGCCTTTTCTCAGCCTTAAGCCTAAAAATATAGCTTCTTCATTCCTTTCTGCTTCGCTTAACAGCTTTTCACTTTCTTTTTTTAAAGGATTAATTATGTATTTTTCGAGGTTTTGATTATTTGAATACCTTACTCCATCAACATAACCATGCGCGCTTAAGCCAAATCCAAAATACTCCTCATTGTTCCAGTAAGTAAGGTTATGTCTGGATTCATAGCCGGGTTTTGAAAAATTGCTTATTTCATAGTGTTTAAAATCATTCTGTTCCAAGATCTCAATTGTTTTCAAATACATTTGAACAACTTCATCTTCATCAGGCAGGTTTTGAGGTGGGTTGCGGTAGAATTTAGTTCCCTCCTCAATTTTTAACCCATAAGCAGAAATATGCTGCACGTCCAGCTCAATTGCCTGACAGAGCATTTTCTGCCAGCCTGAAAGTGTTTGTCCGGGTAACCCATAAATTAAATCAATGTTGATATTGTTAAATCCTGATTCCTTAGCTGCTTTAACAGTATTTATGGTATTCTCAACGGTATGGAGCCTGTTTAATGTTTTTAAAATACTGTTATCAAGGCATTGTACTCCTATACTTAACCTGTTAAAGCCGATTTCTTTTAGCTTTTTTAGGTATTCACCATCTACTGTGCCGGGATTAACTTCAATGGTTATTTCAGCGTCATTACGCATGTTTATTAATGATAAAAGTTTTTCATAGTAAGCGCTGTCTATAATTGAAGGCGTGCCGCCTCCGATATATAGGGTACTGAACTTAGTTTTTAAGCCACTTAAGTTACAGGTGATTTCCTGTTCCAGTGCTTTAAAGTATTTTTCAACCAAATTTTCCTTTCCGGCAAAAGATATGAAATTACAGTAACTGCATTTGCTTTTGCAAAAAGGAACGTGGATATAAATACTTTTTAAAAGTCCTGGTGTGACCATCTCCTGGGTTTTACTTTAATTGGCTGATAAGCCAGATGCACATTATTCATGCTGGCTGCGCTAATATTATCTTTCAAATTTTTATATTCTTCAATAATATCTTCATTTTGCCCTTCATTCTGATATAATAATGCGTTTCTTTCATTTATTTCATAATCCATAAGGGCAGAAATATCTTGTTTATTGGGTTTTAATCTTTTTTCCGTGTCAATAATTTTCTTTAAAATTTTCTGGTACGAACTCGACATGCATTTTCTCCTGCTACTGCTTTATATAATAAAATTTCACCTATATAATTAAAAAAATATGGATTCAAAAAATTGCTATATTAATTGATATTTATTTTGTAAGGAATTATTAAAATGCTGAAAGATATAAAAGAAACACCTGCTGCGCTTGAAACACTGCTAAAAAACACACAAATAACATTAAAAAAGGACATAAGTAAAATCTACATAGCAGCAAGCGGCTCTTCAAGAAACGCAGCAAATATAGCAAGGTATTTTATTGAAAAGATGGCTAATATGCCTGTTATAGTTGACTATGCAAGTGAATTCGCCCACAGAAGTGTTGCAATGACGCAAAATGATCTGTTTATTCCTTTATCACAGTCTGGGGAAACAGCAGACGTTTTATCAGCGTTGAAAAAGGCTAAGGATAAGGGCATTGCAACTTTTGCAATAACGAATAATGAAAATTCCACAATATATAAATCAACAGATATCGGCATGCTGGCTTATGCAGGAGAGGAAACCAGCATCCCTGCCACAAAATCCTTTATCTGCCAGCTAATGTGTCTATATTTACTGGGGCTTCATCTTGCAGGAAAGCAGGAGCAGGATTTATGGAAGGTACCTGAAAAAATCGCCTCCTTTATTGAAAATTGCTCTGAATTAGACAGTATAGCCGAACAAATAAAGGATTTTAAAAATCTGATAATTCTCGGCAGAGGCCAAAATTGGGCATTTGCAGAAGAAGGAGCTTTAAAAATAAAAGAAACAAGCTATATAAACGCCACTGGTTATCCGACAGGTGAGTTCTTGCACGGGCATGTAGCTGTATTGGATGAAAATTTTCCGGTTATATCTATTTTAACAAGGTGTTTTGATGATGCGGAAAATTATCCCCTTGCTATAAAAAATACAGAGGAAATAAAGAAAAAAAGAAATCCCATAATGATAGAACTTCGGCATGGCGAAGAAAACGAGATTATTGCGTCGTTTATAACGGCTGTTATGTTGCAATTGCTCACCTATAAGACTGCAATGCTGCTTGGAAGGAATGTGGATAAGCCAAGAAGCCTGAATAAAGTTGTTGAAAAAGAGTAGTTGTCTATTCCTTCACCCCGCCCATCATAATTCCTTTAATAAAGTATTTTTGTCCTAATAAAAACACTCCAATAACAGGAATAACGGAAATAACAGCACATGCCATAAGCTGTCCCCATTCTGTTGTTTCCCTGAAGCTTCCCTTGAATATAGCAAGGCCAACAGGCAATGTCCTCATGGCCTCAGAATTGGTCACAATCAGCGGCCACATGAAGCTGTTCCAGGTCATGATAAAGGTGAAAATGCCTAGCGTAGCAAGCGCAGGCAAGGCAAGCGGCAAAGCAACCCTGAAATATGCCTGAAAAGGGTTGCAACCGTCGATTTTGGCAGCATCTTCCAGCTCTTTTGGCAGGGTTTTAAACCACTGCCGCATAAGGAATATTCCAAACCCACCAAATAATCCCGGTACAATCAACGCCTGGAACGTGTCTATCCAGTGCAGTTCTCGCATAATAAAGAATAAAGGCACAATATTGACCTGTGGCGGAATCATTGTAGTTGCTAAAAACAGCAAAAATAAAGGCTCCCTGTATTTAAATTCGAGCCTAGCAAAGGCATACCCTGCCATTGAGGCAATAATAAGCTGTCCCACTGTTGTTAAAACCGCAATAAATGCACTGTTAAAAAAGTAAGTTGCTACTGGTATGGCTTTTGTGACATCAAAGTAGTTTTTAACATACACAGGAGAAGGGATTAACTCAGGCGGCCAGGAAAATATCTGCTGCTGGGTCATTAAAGAGATTAACAGCATCCATGCAAACGGCACCAGCATTGAAGCTGCTCCGATTGTTAATAATAAATATGCAGTTACTCGTTTAATACCCACTTTTTCCTCGTAATCCACTGAATTAAGGTTAATCCAAGTATAATGACAAACAAAACATACGCAATGGCAGATGCTTTGCCAATGTTGAAGTATTCAAACGCCTGCTTAAACACCCAGTAAACCATTACCATAGTTGAATTCTCAGGCCCGCCGTCTGTCATTAAATATATGAGGTCAAATACCTGAAAAGAGTTTATAACAGTCATTATTGACACAAAAAATAATGTAGGAGTTAGCAGCGGCAGGGTTACATAAAAGAATCGCTTAATTCCGGTTGCAGCGTCCAGCTCGCTGGCCTCATACACTGATGGCGAGATGGTTTGCAGGCCAGCCAGGAAAATTATCATATTATACCCGATGTTTTTCCACACACTGACTATTATCAAAGCTGGCATGGCGAATTTCTCATCATACAGCCATTTTATAGAATCTCCTATGCCCAATGCCCAGTTTAATATGCCATAATTCGGATCAAAAATCCACGTCCAAACAATTGCAATAACTATCATCGGCGTTACATACGGGATAAAATAAGCACTTTTGTATAATGCAGAGCCTTTAATCTTGCTATCCAGCGCATAAGCAAGTACTAAAGGGATTAATATGCTGAAAAAGGCTGTTGCAAAAGCATAATAAAACGTATTCCACAGCACGTGGTAGAATTGCGGGTCATAAATCAAATCCGCATAGTTCTTAAATCCAACAAACGCTGGTTTACTAATCAGGTTCCATTCTGTAAACCCAAGCCCAAAGCTCATAACAACCGGGATTATTATGAAAATAAGTGTGCCTAGAAACGCCGGGAAAATGAACCAGAATGCTGGCCAGGATTCAGAATTTTTAAAGATTTTTTGCATAGTAACATTTTATACCACGGGGATTAAAAATTCCTCGTTGCATTTTTGAAATTTTATTTCCCTGTCCGGTGCGAGATTTTTTATTTCTGTTAAATCCCCCGCTGTCAGTATGGATTCCGGCACTGTTGTACGGAATTCGTGTCTTATGCCTGAGTTTTTAATAATATGTATGCTTTCTTCTATTTTTTTACAGTCAACAGACACGTTTGCAACCAGAGAATATTTTTCCAGCGGTGCTTTTACGTCCATTGCAATGTAGTCAACAACTTTTGCTGCAAGGACTTTTCTTAATACATCAGGCCGTGAGCCGTTGGTGTCGAGTTTTATAAGCAGACCAAGTTTTTTTATTTTTTTCATAAAGTCGATCAAATCCGGCTGTAAGGTGGGTTCTCCGCCGGTTATGGTTACTGCATCTATTTTACCTTTTCTTTCTTTGAGGAAGGCGAGGATTTCTGCGGGGGTGATGATGTTGTTGTGGGATTTAGGGCGGATGAGGTCTTTGTTGTGGCAGTACACGCAGTTAAAGTTACAGCCCTGGGTGAAGATTATGGAAGAAATCTTGCCCGGGTAGTCGAGTAAAGAAAATTTTTGAAATCCGCCTATTATCAATGTATTTGTTTCTCCTTCTTTTGTGATGGGTTTGCTGGTGCGCTATTACGCATCATTGTTGCTTTAAAACAATAATCTGTTACCATGCGAAAAGGAATCCAATTGCAACACCAACTGCCCAGGAAACAGCTGCTCCAGCAGCTGCTATTGCTCCTCCTATAACTGGAATCGAAGTTATTGCTCCCCACATAGCTGCTAATTGAGCTCCTGCCCAAGTTACAGCACTTCCTATTGCTTGTCCAAAAGCAGTTTTAGCAATAGATTGCCATGCTGCATTTGCAAAAGTTCTTACTGCCGTAGAAGCCGCTTTCCATTTGTTAGGCGCTAAAGTTTTCATTGCTGTAGTACCTGCGTCATAATAGCCTTTGTATTTTTGATATTTTCCATCTAATTTTTTCAAATCTTTGCCATATAATTTATCTTTAACAGTTCCTCTTGCATATCCAATAGCATAATCTTCAGCTAATCGAACACTTCCATAAAGGACTTTATCTATAGCCTTAGCATTCGGTGTGCTGAAGGACTGTTGACGATTAAATGGCTGAGATGCAATGCCTGTTATTCCTTGTTGCTTTGGCATAAGTCCGTCATCTTTCTTCCCCCAGATACGTTGTTCATAGGAAGCAATTACTCCTTTTACGTTAGGCCACTTCTCTATAAATTCCTGAACCGTAGGGTTGTAAAAACTAGCAGCATTTGAAATTATTTCACCTGTGACTTTTCCTTCTCTTCTAGTAATAAAGTTTTCCAGAGCTTCACGTGTTTGTCTTCCTTCGTTGATTGTTCCGAATACTTTTTTTAATTTTTCAAATTGCTCGTCTTCGGTCATATTAGGGTCATTAAAATGGTCTTTTAGGTATTGCGCTTGCTGACCTTCGGTCATCATTGAAGGGTCATAGTTCATTCGAGTTGCTTGAGGGTCGTGTTTTAAGTATTCTGACTGTTGGCTTTCAGTCATGTTAGGGTCTTTTTGCCGTTCTCCCCATTCTTTTATTTCTTTTTCGTACGGGTCATCAGCTAATGAGGGAGTTGGGGCGTTGGGGTTATTGCCAGCAGGCATTATAAGTGTGCCACTTTCTTTATTTATTAAAACTCCGCCCCTGCCAACAGTTGTTCCAGAGCTAAAAGACCCTATTTCTTTTGCAATTCCCGGTAAAGCCTTTGACCACTTATCGTATGTTTGTGTCCAAATGATACCAAGAGGAGGGAATACTTTAGCTAAAGCTGCCCCCACGGCTTCTTTTTGGATTGCGTATGCCAGCCCTTTCTCTTTTCTAGCATCCAAAAAATCTTTTATGGTTAAAAGTCGATTAACTCTTTCTCCAAGTATCCCTAAACTTTTAAATGTCCTACCAGCTACAAAGCCCTTTTCCGCTAAATTTTTGCTTATTATTCCTTTTTCTATGTAATCAACAGTTTCCTGGGTTGTGATTACCCCAGTATTATGCAGGGCATTAGGAATAGCTTCCCTAAGTATTTCATTTTTTAAATCATTATTTTGTGGACTATTTTCAGGTTTAGTCATTATTTACTCCTTTCTGATGATAAATATTTATATCATGTTGAACTATGAGTAGAGGTAAAAATGTAAAAATTTCTACCCACATAAAAATATCTTTTTCCCATTTAAATGACTCAATCATTGCGTATAGAAACGCTAATACTATCGCTGTTATAATAGTTTTTATTTTTGACTGTATTTTTATAATTGAATAGATTTCTTTAAATAAAATAAAAGACAAAATTAGTATTAAAATTGAAAAATTATGAACTAATGACAGAATAACAGGACGTATTATTTTACTTTGTTTATACTCTTTAACAAATTTCCAACTTTTGTAAAACCAATAAAATTCATATAAACCAAGTGTCAAAATGCAATACAAAGCCAATTTCCATACTGGTATTATGTAATAACTACTTTCAATTTGATTTTCTTGATTTGGATTCATTTATTTTTCCTTATAAACTCCTTTCTGGTGGAAAATATTTATATCATGTTGAATTATAAGTAAAGGTATAAAAGTAAAAAATGCTATCCACATATAAATATTTTTTTCATATTTAAATGAATCTGTCACTGCAAATACTAATGTTAAGACTATTGCCATTATAATATTTTTTATTTTTGATTGTATCTTTATAATAGAGTATATTTTTTGAAATAAGATAAAAGGCAAAATTACTATCAAAATAGGGCCGCCTGATAACAAAGACATAATAACAGGATTTATTATTTTACTTGGTTTATGATACTTTACAAATTTCCAGCTTTTATAAAACCAATAAAATTGGTATAAATTAAGTGTCAAAACACAATATAAAGCTAATTTCCATACTGGCATTATGTAATAAACATTTTCAATTTGATTTTCTTGATTTGAATTCATTTATTTCAAATTTCTTTAATAGTTTTGCTATCGTTTATTATACTAATTTGTTTTAAGTTTAAAGTAAATAAAGTTTACAGTTTGTTTATAATTGTGAGATTAAAAGGGCGGGCATAGCCCGCCCTGATCCAATCCTCCTCCAACAATACTTTATACAGGCTGTGGCAGGTACTGTTCCAATTCCTCAAGTTTAAAGGTCTTCCTGACTTTAAACTCCTCCTGCTTGCCTTTGTTCCACTGGTTAACAGGCCTTAAATAGCCTACAACCCTTGAATAAACTTCACAATTCTCTGCACATTCAGGACACTTTGCGTGCTCACCTGCTACGTAGCCGTGAGACGGGCAAATACTGAATGTTGGCGAGATTGTAAAGTATGGTAAGTGGTAATTATTACATATTTTTCTGACTAATTGTTTTATTCCTTCGGTGGATTCGATTTTTTCACCTACAAAGATGTGTAAAACAGTACCGCCTGTGTATTTAACCTGAATAGCATCCTGCGAATCCAAGATTTCAAACACATCATCAGTATACATTGCCGGCAATTGCGTGGAATTAGTATAGAATGGCTCTGCACCTTTTCTGAACTCCACCTCATTAGCGCATCTGCATGCCGGATAACTTTCTTTATCCATTTTTGCAAAGCGGTATGACACGCTTTCAGCCGGAGTTGCTTCGAGGTTAAAGTTCCTGCCGGTTTCTTTTTGGAATTCCTCAAGCTTACCGCGCATAAAGTCGAGTACTTTCAGGGTAAATTCCCTGGAATTATCAGTTCCAATATTCTCACCGAACATATTCAGGCATGCTTCATTCATGCCGCATATGCCGATGGTGGAAAAATGGTTTTGCCAGTAGTTATCATATCTTTGTTTGATATTTCTAAGATAAAACTTGGCATAAGGATAAAGGTCTTTGTCAGTGAGCCTTTCCAGGATTTTACGCTTGGTTTCAAGGCTGTTTTTTGCAATGTCCATAAGACGCCCGACACGTTGCAGGAATTCTGCTTCGCTGTTTGCAAGGTGCCCTATTCTTGCGAGGTTAATTGTTACCACCCCGATTGACCCGGTTAACGGGTTAGACCCAAAAAGTCCTCCTCCTCTATTTTCCAGCTCCCTGTTGTCAATTCTGAGCCTACAGCACATTGATCTGGTGTCTTCAGGCTTCATATTTGAGTTTACAAAGTTTGAAAAGTATGGGATACCGTATTTTGCTGTTATGTCCCATAATCCTTCAAGGTTTTGATTGTCCCAGTCAAAGTCTTTGGTTATGTTATAGGTAGGAATCGGGAATGTGAAAACTCTTCCCTTGGCGTCGCCTTCCTGGAATACTTCCAGCAAAGCTTTATTAAATACATTTACTTCGTTCTGGAAGTCGCCGTATGTTTCTTCCATTAATTCGCCGCCGATAATTACGTTTTGCTTTTCCATAAAGTTAGGAACCAGTAAATCCAGCGTGATGTTGGTGAATGGTGTCTGAAAACCTATTCTTGTAGGTACGTTCAGGTTAAATATAAACTCCTGAAGCGCCTGCTTTACTTCATTATAAGTTAATTTGTCATATTTAATAAAAGGAGCAAGCAGGGTATCAACGTTTGAAAATGCCTGTGCGCCTGCGGATTCGCCCTGTAATGTGAAAAGGAAGTTTACCATCTGGCCAAGTGCGCTTCTAAAATGTTTTGGCGGCTTGCTTTCAACTTTTCCAGGGGCTCCCCTGAAGCCGGTAAGCAGTAAATCCTGTAAATCCCACCCAACGCAGTACACAGAAAGAATATTCAGGTCGTGGATATGGAAATCACCGTTTGAATGCGCATCTCTTATTTCCTGTGGGTAAATTTTATTTAGCCAGTAGTTTTTGCTTATTTCTGATGAAATGTAGTTGTTTAACCCTTGCAAAGAAAAGGTCATATTGCTGTTTTCATTTACTTTCCAGTCAAGTTTATCGAGGTACTGGTCAACAATGTCTATTTTATCGTTATTTACAAGTTCTCTTAATTTTGAGTGCTGGTCCCTGTAAATAGTGTATGCTTTTGCTGTTTTGTAATAAGGAGAGCTCATCAGGGTCTGTTCTACAATATCCTGAACCTCTTCAACTGATGGAATTTCGTTGCCCATTATTTTTCTGGCAAAATCAAGGGCTTTTAGCGCAAGGTTTTGAGCGGTATTTTTATCAAATTCTTTTGTTGCTGTACCTGCTTTGGAAATAGCG
>MFRL01000037.1 GCA_001784565.1 Candidatus Melainabacteria bacterium GWF2_37_15 | reverse complement strand
GGATGCTCAACAGGAGCAGGCCCGAACTGGAACCAAAAATGGAGAAAACCTTTAAGAGAAGCTCTTGATTGGCTCAGGGATGAACTATACATAATTTATGAGAAAAATGCCGGAAAATACTTAAAAGATCCCTGGAAAACAAGAAACAGATATATTGACGTTATTTTAGACAGAAAAAAAGAAACCATTGAGAATTTTTGTACCCACGAAACAGGCAGAAAGCTTCCTCCAAGCGATATTGTAAATGTTATCAAACTTCTGGAAATGCAGAGGCATGCTATGTTAATGTATACCAGTTGCGGGTGGTTTTTCGCTGATATTTCCGGGATCGAAACCATCCAAATACTTAAATATGCTGCAAGAGCTATGCAAATAGCCGGAGAATTCCAGGAAATAAACCTTGAATCAAGATTTTTAGAAATACTTTCCAACGCTGAAAGCAATGTCAAAAAATTCGGCAATGGAAAAGACATTTATTTAAAGTTTGTAAAACCTTCTATTGTCAGCGTTAAGCATGTTGTGAGCCACTGGGCAATAAGTTCAATCTTTGAGGAATATGAAAGGGAAACCGATGTTTATTGTTATAAAATAAAGTCCCTGGACTACCGCAAAGCTGAAAAATCCAGTACACAACTCGTTGTTGGCAGGATTGAGGTTACTTCAAATATAACTCTGGAAAAACATGATATGATTTTTGCCCTCCTGCATTTTGGAGGGGAGGATTTCCACTGCGTCATCCGGGGATATGCCGGAAAAGCCGAGTACGACAAAATAAAAGAAGACTTAATGAACAGGTACGAAACCTTGCCTTTAACAGAAATTATCAGAGGGCTGGATGAGTATTTTGGCAAGGAATATTTCACGCTCAAAGACCTGTTTATTGAGGAAAGACGCAAGATCATTAATATCTTGATCCAGGATAAGCTTGAAAAATTTGCCAGCACATACAGAAATCTTTATGATGAGGCGAAAGGCCCAATGTTCCAGCTTAAAGAGCTTGATTTACAGGTTCCTGAGGAATTTAAAATTGCTGCCGAATATGCCTTAAACTGTGCGTTAAACGACTTAATACAGGAAGCAGAGGATATTGGGGCGGTTGATTTACTTGAACAGGCAGTAGGTATAAATAAAGAAGCAAAAAAGCTTGGGATAAAACTTGATAATCCCGCTGCAAGAAAAGCTTATAGCCACTATATTTGTAAAAAAGTAAAAGAACTGTCAGGAAATGGAAATCTTTTCGAGTATGAATCACTTATAAATTCTCTTCATTGTATAGAAAAGCTTGATTTAAGGCCTGATTTATCTGATGCACAGGATATTTATTTCAGTACAATTTTCAATAAAATTCCTGACAAGATTAAGAATTTAGAGAAATCAGAAAACATTAAGGAAGATAAAAATTATATTTTGTCCCTACTTATATTAGGAAACAAATTGAATTTTAATATAGAAGAATATACTGCTAGCTTGAACAAAGCCACAGCACATATAAGTTTATAACGTTATACATTGACAATGCTATCAAATATGCTATCATAATAATATGAAAAAAGATTTAGATTATTATTTAAAATTACCCTGGTCATATCGCATTGAATGGAGTGATATTGATAATTGTTTTCTGGGTTCTATTGAAGAACTGGAAGAAAATATGACCTGTGGAGAAACTCCTGAAGAAGTGCTTGCAAACCTTAAAGATGCACTTAAATCGTATATCCTGACATCACTTAAATCAGGCCTTGATATTAATGAACCTATCAAGCTATCAAATTATAAAGGTAATATTACTTATAGAACAACGCCGGAAAAGCATTATAAACTGGTTAAAAAAGCTGCTGCTCAAGGCAAGAGCTTGAATAAGCTGCTTGATGAAATTATAGATAAAGAAGTTGCATAGATTTATTGAGATATTTATAATATTATAATTATTAAGGAATTTATAATTATAATGGGGCGTTAGCGCAGTTGGTAGCGCGCTTGAATGGCATTCAAGAGGTCAGGGGTTCGACTCCCCTACGCTCCATTCATCACCTAAAAGCTGTTTCTGCAGTTCCTCAAGCGATGCGCCTCTTGTTTCAGGATATACTAGCAGCACCACAATAAATTGAACTACCATCATAAAAGCAAAAAATACAAATGGATAGCCGCCTGACTTCGCGGCCATAATTGGAAATGTCCACGAAACAAGCGCACACATGAGCCAATGAGTAAAACTGCCGAGAGCCTGGCCTTTCGCCCTTACTATATTTGGAAATACCTCGCTTAAATACACCCAAATAACAGCCCCCTGCGAGAATGCAAAACTTGCAATATAACCGGCTAAAACCCAAATCAGGAGTGATTTATGAGTATCTGTAATAAATATTGCCGCAACAGCGCCAAGACATATTGCCGTTCCAACCGAACCGATTAAAAGAAGTTTTTTGCGTCCTATTTTGTCTATGACTGACATTGCCAAAATAGTGAATAAAAGGTTCGTACCTCCAATTATCACAGCTTGAAAATCGCCTGATACCTTGCTGAATCCTGCCATTTCAAAAATATCATTAAGATAATATAATAGGGCGTTAATGCCGGATAACTGATTAAATATAGCTATTGAAACTGCAAGAAATATTGGAAAATTATACTTTTTAGAAAAAAGTTTTTCATCCTTTTGCATGTCTTCAGTGTTTATAGAGTTCTGAATTTCTTCAAATTCTTTTTGCGCATTTTCCTGGTTAATAGCTTTTAGTACAGTTAAAGCTTCATCAAATTGGGATTTTTTAACTAGCCAGCGTGGGCTTTGTGGGATAAAGAACAGCAAAACAAAGAAAATCAGAGCAGGAATAGCTGCAACACCAAGTTTTATACGCCATTCAACATCTCCTGTATTAAAAAGCCCGATAATGTAATTGGAAAAATATGCCATTAAAATCCCAAATACAATATTAAACTGGAAAAGTCCAACTAACCTGCCTCTTGAATTTGCGGGCGCAATCTCAGCTATATACATTGGCCCTATAACTGACGCTGCACCGATTCCAACCCCTCCTATAAACCGAAAAATTACCAGGGAATACCAATCCCAGGCAATTGCACAACCAACAGCCGACACGAAAAACAACACACCGGTTATTTTAAGACAAAAACGCCGACCAAAAACATCTGCGGGAATACTTGAAAAAAGCGCGCCAATCATTGTTCCCCACAGGGCTATTGATACTGTCAACCCGAGAGATGCGGCATCAAGCTCAAAAAGTTCCTTTAATGCTTTTGTAGCGCCTGCAATTACCGCTGTATCGAAGCCAAACAGAAATCCACCCAGCGCAGCAACAATTGTGCAAAGAATAATGTAGTTTTTTCCAGCTTTCATATTTGTTAATTATCCTCAAGTTTTTAATTAATAGCATAATTGTAGCTGATGGTGTTCAAAATGTTAAGGAGGGTTAGCCCTTTTGGGTTATAAAAAGTTTTATAAAAATCATCATGGTTTGTGATTAATTAAGTTTGCTTTAAAGGTATTATATATATTAAGGATATACAAAGGAATAAAAAGGATACAAGGAGCAAGACTTTGGTAAGTGAAATCGTACAATTAATAAGCGATGAAATAATTTGTCATAAAAAAGCTATAGAAGACCTTGATGAAAAATTAAAATTGCTAATCTTCCTTAATAGTGTTGATGTTTATATGGGAAGAGCTTTCAACCTTGATAAAAACGAGCTTATGTCAAAAAGAGGTGATTTAGAAAATAAGTTAAAAAATTTAATTGAGAAAAAAGTAGCATTAACAGGTAGTCAAAAACAGCCTGATGAGTTACACCCAAACGGAAATATCCAGAGTGCATTTTTAATGAGTAATTATTTATCATTGCATAATTTTACAAATATAGATGCTGATTTAAATCAGGGCTCAAATTCTTAGACTTTCACAAATCCATCAGTAAACTTTTAAATATACTCCTAAAAAATACTCTTTTTACAGTAGAAGGAAAAGAGTATTTTTATCGATAAGAATATAAGGGAGAAACTACTTAAGACTGAAGGAAGGCGATTAAAACGAGCTTTAACGGAATCTATCCAGTTAATATTTACCCATATAATCCGCAGGTAGCGTTAAAAAAACCTGAGGAAAAGCCTGTAGTGCTGCCACAACCCAAGGAAACTCCGATTGATAACGGGGAATTCAAGGAGCAAAGTTCTTCCAAGAAGCAGGAAAAGGTTGAATATTATTCGCAAAAAACTATAAGCATAGAGACTATTATTCAGGATTTCAACAAAACCCTCGCAGCTATTGGCGCACCACAAGATATTAATGAGGAAGTCCAGGCATATCTTAAACTTGTAGACACACAGTCTTTAAAAGAAAAGCCCTCCCCGAAGCTGATCAAGTCTAACCTTAAAAATGCGGCTAATATCCTCGATGAATACATAACTGAAACTCTTCAAAAGTCGTCAAAAGTTGTAACAGACTGGGTTGAAGCACTCCTACTCCAGAATGTAAATTATAAAGCTGAAAAAATTGAAACGCCAGAGGTTGAGGAACAACAAGTAACCCAGCCTGAGCCTGTAAAAGAAGAAATTTCAGAATTAAATTCCCTTTATCAGGAAGCCGGAAAATTAGCCGATACTGGCAAATTAAGAAAAGCACTGATAACTTATGATAAGCTCCTTCCCGAAGTAAAAAGCTCAGGCGATAAGAGCCTTGAAACTAAAATATATCTGGATAAAGCCTATATATATGATGTAAACAAAGATTTTCCTTCCGCACTTGAAAACTACAACAATGCAGCAAACCTGGCCAAAGAGACCGGAAACGATAAAATCCGTGCCCTGTCTCATTATAATATGGCCTCCATTTATGATGAATTTGGTAAAACTAATTTAGCGCTTTCCCACTACTATGAAGCGCTGTCTTATGACGGACAAATAGAAAACTTAAGAGCGCAGACTCAAGCTTTAAATGATGTAGGCAACATTTTCTCAACTGGAAAGCAATACCGGCAAGCTATTGACCATTACCATGCAGGACTTTCCCTTACAAAAGAAACAGAAGACACAAAAGGAAAGGCTTTTTTACTAAGCAATATTGCCACTGTATTTAAAGATGTAGGAGAGGACCAAAAAGCGCTTAAATATTATAAAAAATCCATAGAATGCGATATGAAAATCGGCAATCTGGAAGGGTATTCAATAAATTATGAGTATTCCGCAGATATTATGCAGAGAAATAACTATCCTCAAAAAGCCGAAAATCTTTATAAAAAGTCGCTTGATGCAGCACAAAAACTAGGAGATAAGGGCATTTCCACCAGAATCTTGGAAAAGCTGGAAAGAAACAATTTATCGTACTGAAGTCTGTTTTTCTAAAACCTTCTGCAAATACTTTCCTGTATATGATCTTTCACACGCTGCGATCTGTTCCGGCGTGCCCTGCACAACTATTTCCCCGCCAGCGTCTCCCCCTTGTGGGCCTAAATCTATTACCCAGTCGGAAACTTTAATAATATCCATATTGTGCTCAATAATCACTACTGTATTGCCTGAATCCACCAGCTTATTAAGAATTTCCACAAGTTTTGACAAATCATGCCAGTGCAGTCCAACAGACGGCTCATCAAGCAGGTAAAGTGTCCTGCCTGTACTTCTCCTGTTCAACTCGGATGCCAGTTTTACTCTCTGGGCTTCCCCGCCAGAAAGGGTTGTAGCGCTCTGGCCAAGTTTTATGTAGTCGAGCCCGACTTCATGCAGGGTTTGAAGCCTTGATGCAATTTTTGGAATATGTTTAAAGAACTCATAAGCCTCTTCCACAGTCATATTCAGTACATCGGAAATGGATTTGCCCTTGTACTTCACCTCAAGAGTTTCCCTATTGTACCTTGCGCCCTTGCAAACCTCGCATGGTACATAAACATCCGGCAAAAAGTTCATCTCAATTTTAATTATGCCATCACCTCGACAAGCCTCACACCTACCGCCCTTGACATTAAAGCTAAACCTGCCCTGCTGGTATCCCCGGGTTTTAGCCTCGTTTGTCATGGAAAACAGTTCCCTGATATGGTCAAAAGTGCCTGTATATGTTGCAGGATTGCTGCGAGGTGTTCTTCCTATAGGCGCCTGGTCAATATCAATAATTTTATCAATATGCTCAAGACCGTGTATCTCTCTTACTCCCTGTGGCTTTGGATGATTATGCCCCAAATGGTGCTTTATATAAGGCTGCAGTATGTCAAAAATCAGAGATGATTTTCCTGACCCGCTAACCCCGGTAATTGATACAAATTTTCCAAGCGGAATATTTACATCAAGGTTTTTTAAGTTGTTTTTATGCGCATTTACTATATTAATGCTTGTATCTTTCCCATTTCTTCTTTTTTCAGAAGATTTTATGGATTTAGCACCTCTTAAATACTGCCCTGTTATGGATTCTTTTACTTCTTCAATATCCTCTGGTCGCCCCTGTGCCACTATTTCCCCGCCGTGGACTCCTGCTCTCGGGCCTATATCAATTACCCAGTCAGCTTTTCTTATTATTTCCTCGTCATGCTCAACTACAATAAGGGTATTACCGAGGTTTCGCAGCTTTAATAATGTATTCAGGAGCTGTTCATTGTTTACCTGGTGCAGGCCAATGCTTGGTTCGTCCAGCACATACAGCACTCCAGCCAGCCCGGAGCCGATCTGTGTGGCAAGGCGTATTCTCTGTGCTTCTCCCCCTGAAAGAGTGCCCGCCATACGGTCTAAAGATAAGTAATTCAGTCCAACATCAACCAGGAATTTAAGTCTGTTCCTTATTTCCTCTAAAAGTTTTTTTACTATTGCCATCTGATACTCTGATAAGGATAAAAACAATGATGAAATATACTCATAAGCACTATTTATAGACATATTACACACATCAGCGATGGATTTATCCTGTATTTTCACCGCAAGAGAGAATGGTTTAAGCCTTGTACTGTGACAAGCGTGGCAGGGAATAAAGTCCATGTACTTTTCAATTTCTTCTCTAACCTTATCTGAGCTTGATTCTTCATATCTCCGCCTAAAATATGGTATAACGCCTTCATATCTTGATTTGTAAGACTTTTTAAATCTTCTTTTAAAATCATCGTGGGTTAATAAAAGTCTATCTCCGTTACTTCCATAGAGTATTAAGCTTTTGTGCTCTTCAGATAACTGCTCAAACGGCTTATCCATGTCTATGGAATAGTGTTCAGCCACTGATTTAAGGATATCCTGATAATAGGGATTGCCTGTTTTTGCCCAGGGATAAATCGCGCCCTGCCGTATTGATTTCCTTTCATCCGGCACAACAAGGTCCGGGCTGATTTCCATATGCGCACCCAATCCGCTACAGGTCGGACAGGCCCCGTATGGACTGTTAAAACTAAACATCCTCGGGGATAATTCATCAAAACTCAATTCACAATGCCCGCAGGAAAGCTTTTCAGAAAAAATTATTTCTTTCTCATCAATAATATCAACTATAACAAGCCCTTCAGATTTTTTAAGAGCGGCCTGTGTACTTTCTGCTATCCTTGATCTGGCGGAATCCTTTACTATAACTCTATCCAGAATTGCTTCAATGTCATGCTTGTGTGTTTTTGCAAGTTTTATGTCATCTTCATCAAGATTGTATACTTTTTTATCAACCCTTACCCTGATAAAGCCTTCCTGTCTCAATTCGCTGAAAAGACCGGAATATTCACCCTTTCTGCCTCTGACAAGGGGGGATAGGATTTGTATTCTTTTTCCTTCACCAAGAGAAAGGATACTGTTTACTATCTGATCAATGGTTTGCGGGCTTATAACCCGCCCGCATTCCGGGCAGTGCGGCGTTCCTATGCGCGCAAACAGGAGCCTTAAATGGTCATATATTTCTGTTACTGTGCCTACGGTTGACCTGGGGTTATTTGACGTGGATTTCTGGTCAATTGATATAGCCGGACTAAGGCCCTCAATGCTTTCCACGTCGGGTTTGTCCAATTGACCCAGGAATTGACGCGCATATGCACTAAGACTTTCTATGTATCTTCTCTGCCCTTCAGCAAAAATTGTATCAAAAGCCAGTGAACTCTTCCCTGACCCGCTCACACCGGTAAACACTACAAGCTGGTCTTTTGGAATAGAGACACTCACGTTTTTAAGGTTATGCTGGTTTGCCCCACGGACAATGATGTGTTCATTTTTCATAGTAATATTATCGCACAGCTTTATATTAAAAAATTCTTAAATAAACCTGCATAAATTTAAACATGACCTATAATTAAAACTTGAAGTTAAGGATTTAAATTTATGAGGAAGTTGTTATGGGAACAAAAAAACTTGGGATTTACAAATGTAATGTATGCGGAAACATAGTAGAAGTGCTGAATGCGCAAGCTGGAGAGCTTGTTTGCTGCGGACAGGCTATGAAATTAATGAATGAAAATACTGTTGATGCGTCACTTGAAAAACATATACCTGTTGCAGAAATTACTCCAGAAGGTATTAAAGTGAGGGTTGGCAATGTCGAACACCCTATGATAAAAGAACATTATATAGAATGGGTTGAATTGCTTGTGGATAACAGGGTATGCAGAGCAGAGCTTGAGCCGGAACAAAAACCGGAAGTCTTATTTCCTGTAAAGCCTGAAACTTTCACTGTACGGGCATATTGTAACCTGCATGGACTTTGGAAAGGAGAATAACTATGCTTAATCAAAGACTTGAAAAAGAGCTTAACAAGCAGCTAAACAAGGAATTATTTTCAGCTTATCTTTATATGTCAATGGGTGCATACTTTCAATCCGTTGATTTATTAGGATTCGCAAATTGGATGAATATTCAGGTACAAGAAGAACTCGCACATGCTCAGAAATTCTACGATTTTATCAATGGAAGAAACGGAAGAGTTGTACTTGAAGCTATTGAAAAACCACAGACCGACTGGGATTCAGCATTGACTGCATTTCAGGATGCTTTAAAGCACGAACAGTTTATAACCGGCTCAATTAACGACCTTGTAACAATTTCAACAGAAGAAAAGGATTATGCAACCCAAATCTTCCTCCAGTGGTTCGTTACAGAGCAAGTAGAGGAGGAATCATCAGTCACTGAGGTTACAAACAAACTTAAACTAATGAAAGATGCGCCTGGTGGAATGTTTATGCTTGATAGAGAACTGGGGCTACGCCAATTGACTGCACCTTCAGCAAATTAATAAAATTTAAAAAAACAGATATTCCATAAAAATATCTGTTTTTTGTCTGTTTTTTATCTGTTAAATGTGTGCTTATTTTCTGCTTTTAGTATGTTGCTGTTTTTTTATTTTTTTACAATTTTTAATAATTATATAAAAAATAGCAATTTCTTATATAAAAAATACTTTATATAAGAGGAACTAATAACTAAAAAATAAGATTTAATCTCAGCCAGAGCAGGCAACTAATTTAGAAAACTTGGGCAAAACCAATGGAGGCTTTATATAGGGCAGTACCTTTAAGGTACTGCCCTGTTAGCTCCTATGATATTTTTAAGGCATTTTAGCTTTTCACAATCCTTAATCCCTTTAGATACTTCAACTCCACTTGATAAATCAAGGGCAAATGGCATAACTTCCTGATAAGCAGTTAGTATGTTTTCTGGATTCAGCCCGCCCGCCAGGATTATAGGTATATTATAACCCTTTGCTTCTTTTGCTATAACCCAGTCAAAAGTTTTGCCTGTTCCTCCTCTTTGATTTTCGCAAAAAGTATCGAGCAATATATAAGAAACGTTTCCTTTATATTGTTTTATAGGTATTAAATCTTCTATATCTCTGACTTGAATTGCTTTTATTACTTCTTTATTAATGATTTGCTGGATATTAGAACAATATTCAGGGGGCTCGCTTCCATGAAGCTGTATTTTTGTTATTCCTGTCAGTTTAGAAATGTTTAAAACCTCACTAACCAGGCAATCCACAAATACCCCTACCTTTTCCATGTTGTCCGGTAAACTGTCTATTATATTTCGGGCATCTTCAGGAGTTATATATCTTGGAGTATTCTTTGCAAATATAAAGCCAACTGCCCACACACCCACATCAACTGCCAGCATGGCATCTTCAAGCCTTGTTATTCCACAGATTTTAACTTTCATAATGTTGTATTTTTGCCAAAAAATGGATTATTTTCTTTTTCATAGCCGATTGAAGTGGGGGAACCGTGGCCGGGATAAACTTTTATACTTTCATCCAGCGTAAACAGTTTATTTTTAATAGATTCGCCAATCTGCTCGTATGAACCACCGTATAAATCAGTTCTTCCTACAGAATCCCTAAAAAGGGTATCACCTGAAAACAACACATCATCTACCAGATAACAAACGCTTCCCGGTGAATGCCCGGGTGTATGGATTACTTTAAATTTTAATTTTCCGACTTCCAGCACCTGGCCATCATCTACGTGTTCATCTATGACAGGGATTTCCATATCCGGCAGACCAAACATCATTAACTGGTCTTTAAACTTTTCTACAAGAAACTGGTCGCCCTTATGTATAAAGACTTTGACTCCTGCTTTTGCTTTTAGCTCAACATCCCCGGAAATATGGTCAAGGTGGCCATGGGTATGAAAAATATACTTCAAGTTAGCGTTGCTATTTCTAACTTCCTGCATAGTCGCTTCATAATCCCCACCTGCATCAATAAGCACGGCATCGTTAGTGTCTTCACACATAACCAGGTAGTTATTACAGGAAAAAAATCCAAGGGTTAGGGTTTTTACCAACATTTTTAATCTCCTGTTCCACATATCTTTTTCTAATATAATGATAACAGGTAGAGCGTATATTGTTAAGGAAATTAGCGGATTAATTTACACTTGAAATCCGAATAAAAATGCTATACAATTAGATACATGTATTGCACTGTATTTATGAAAGGATTTTATTATGGCAATACCTAATCCACAAGATAAAGAACCTGTTTCGTTCAGACTTCATAAACAAATTAAAAATGACCTGGCTCAGCTATCTGAAGCAACAGGTCGTTCCCAGACTTTTTTGATTGAAGAAGCCTTACAGGAATATATTGATTTAAACATGTGGCAGATTAATGCTATAAAAGAAGGAATAAAGTCTGCTGATAATGGTGAATTATATTCTACCGAAGAGGTTTTAGCACGTTTGGAGAAGGAACGTGAGCAATAAATGTAACTGGTCAGGCAAGGCTCTTAATGATTTATTGCTGATAAGAGAATTTATAGCACAAGATAATCCAAAAGCAGCAGTCGATATAACTAAGAAAATTGTTTTAAATGTAGTGGAACAATTAAGTCGGTTTCAGAATATTGGAAGAGCAGGGCGAGTGTATGGGACACGGGAACTTATTATCAATAATACTCCTTATATTGCTATTTATCGGGTTAAATCCAATACATCTGAAATTCTAAGAGTTCTGCATTCTTCGATAAAATGGCCTGATAGTTTTTAAAAGCTAACTCCGTAAAATTTTTCCTTTTTCTACTATAATTATCTAATGAAGCGAAAAATCTCAATACTTGGCTCAACAGGCTCAATAGGACGACAAGCGCTGGAGGTTATAGAAAGCCTCCCGGATAAGCTTGAAGTGGTCGGCCTCGCCGCAGGGAGCAATATTGAACTTTTAAAACAACAGATTGAAAAATTCAAACCACAAATGGTCTCAGTTAAAACCAAAGAACTTGCTGCTCAACTCGGAAAGCATGCGCTATGGGGAGTAGAAGGGCTGAACAAAATAGCAGGAAATACAGATAATGATATGGTTTTAATGGCAGTTACCGGAATAAATGGCCTTGAACCAACAATTACAGCAATTGAAAATGGTATAAGCATTGCTCTTGCAAATAAAGAAACACTTGTTGCAGCAGGAAGCATTATTACTAAAAAAGCTTTAAGAAATAATGTCAGTATTATTCCTGTAGACAGTGAGCATTCCGCAATTTATCAGTGCATCAACGCCAGAGATGCCGCAAAAGTGAGAAAAATAATCCTTACAGCATCAGGCGGCCCCTTCAGGACAAAATCCATGGAAGAAATCGAGCAGGCTACTGTCAATTCCACGCTGGCTCACCCTAAATGGTCTATGGGAGATAAAATAACTGTTGATTCTGCAACGTTAATGAACAAGGGACTTGAAGTAATTGAAGCACATTGGCTGTTCGGTATTGATTATGAGGATATTAAGGTTGTAATTCATCCACAAAGCATAGTACATGGCGCTGTTGAGTTTTTAGATGGAAGCTATATTGCGCAGCTGGGCCTACCCACTATGCATATTCCAATACAGTACGCCTTAACTTATCCTAAAACAATGTCAGGCTTGAAAACCGGCACTCTTGATTTAACTGAAATATCCAGGCTGGAATTTGAAAAGCCTGACTTAGATAAATTTCCATGCCTTAAGCTTGCATACGAAGCAGGCAAAAAAGGCGGCACATATCCTGCTGCATTGAATGCGATTAATGAGGAAGCTGTGTATGCCTTTTTAGAGGGAAAAATAAGATTAACAGATATTGCAAAAATAGTGGAGAAAGGATTGGAAGAACATGAAAGTATTGCAAACCCAACCCTTGAAGAAATATTAAGTATAGATAAAAACGCAAGGAGAAACGCTCATGAACATCTGGCAAAAATATGCAAAAGTGCTTGTTGAATACTCTACAGGCGTTAAAAAAGACGACTTAGTAATTATATCATCAGATACACAGGCAAGACCGCTCATACTTGCTGTATATGATGAAGTTTTAAAGAAAGGCGCACATCCAATTATCAGACTAGCATTGGATGGACAGAAAGAAATTTACTTTAAAAATGCAACAAATGAACAGCTTCAGTTTATCGACCCTTTTACTCAACTGGAATACGATAAAGCTGACAAATTTATTGTTATAGGAGCTCCATATAACCTGAAAAGCCTGGCAAAAATTCCACCGGAAAGACTGGCAAAACGCTCAGCCGCTACCCAGCCGTTAAGCGAAAAAATGCTCTCCAGAGCCGCAGAAGGCTCTTTAAGCTGGGTAATATGCGACTACCCGACCAATGCGCTGGCACAGGAAGCTAAAATGTCTATATTTGACTATGAGGAATTCCTGCTTAAGTCTTGCTATTTGCACGTTGATGACCCAGTAGCAATATGGAGACAAATCGGGCAGGCGCAGGACGTCCTTGTTAACAAATTAAATCCGGTTAAAAAAATCCGCATAGTAGGTGAAAAAACTGATTTAACTCTTTCAACAGAAGGCAGGAAATGGATAAGTTGTTGCGGTAAGCATAATTTCCCTGATGGTGAGGTGTTCACGTCACCGGTCGAGGATTCAGCAGAAGGTGAAATTTACTTTGACTTTCCTGCAATTTACAGAGGGAACGAAGCACAGGGCATTCATCTCCGATTTGAAAAAGGCAAGGTTGTACATGCCACAGCAGAAAAAGGCGAGGAGTTCTTCCTGAAGATGATTGACCAGGATGAAGGCGCAAGATACCTAGGAGAAGTGGCTTTTGGAACAAACGATATGATACAGGATGTAACTGGAAATATCCTTTTTGATGAAAAAATCGGTGGGTCAATACATCTGGCGCTGGGCGCTTCTTACCCAGAAACCGGTGGCAAAAACAAGTCCGGCCTGCATTGGGATATTATTAAAAACATGAAAAAAGATTCCAAAGTATATACAGATGATACTTTAATATATGAAAATGGAAGATTTTTATAATATAAAAGGTCTACTACATTCAGGTAATTGATTAATCCGAGTGTTTAATACATAATCAGTCAATAATCCAGTCAAAAATATTAAAAAGTTACTAAAATGATTCCCGATAGAGATAATCAAAATCAAGATAAATCAATAAATTTTATTAATAAAATGGCTGAAGATAAAAGCCCTGATGTTACTTTTGGAAAGAAGTGGACTATTAGGGCTATAATAATCTGTGTTTTTCTGCTCGGGATAGTTTATTTCTTTGCAGAGGCTGAGAAAAATCCCAAGCTGATGTTTGTACAAAATGTAATCAAAAAAACAGGCATCAGGTCAAAGTTTATGAGCCTAATGGGAAGTAAAAATATTTTAGTCCTGGGTGTGGACTCAAACGGGCGCCACTCAGACCCGTTTGATGGCACAAGAAGCGACACAATATTAATCCTTAACATCGATAGAACCGGAAAATCAGTAAACGCTGTTTCTATTCCCAGGGATAGCAAGGTCTACCTGGCAGGAGGAAAAGGCGTTGATAAGATTAATGCGGCGCATGCGCTGGGCGGGCCTGAACTTACCATAAGAACAATAGAAGAAACATTTGGCATAGAGATAAATCATTATATTGCAGTTAATAACGCTGCCGTTAAGGATCTTGTTGAAGCTTTAGGCGGCATCCCCATAGATGTTGAAAAAAGGATGTATTACAGGGACAGAACTGCCGGATTGAACATAAATCTACAACCGGGCTACCAAATACTGGATCCAGAGCAGGCTGAAGGATATTTAAGGTTTCGGCATGACTATAATGGTGACATTGGAAGGATAAAAAGACAGCAAAAATTTGTAAAAGCTGTTGTTAAAAAGATTGCAACTGCTGAAACAATGATGAAACTGCCGCAGTTGTACGATGTATTGAGTAAAAATATAAGAACAGATATGAACCTTTTTGATCTTTCCAAGCTTTTTAATGTGGCGAAGAATGTTAAATTCGAGGAAATTAAAGTTGCTACGCTGCCGGGAAGGCCGTCACAGCACAGTTATATAAGTTACTGGATTTTAGATACAGACAAAACCCAGGAAATAATTGACCGTCTAATCTACAGAATAGAACCAAAATATGATGGTGAAGACCTTACGGTGAGCCTGTATTATGCACCTGCGCTTACAGATAAGATTGACGATATAGTAGAGGAAATTAATGAAGCAGGGTTTTCCGTAAAATCCAGCAGCAAAAAACGAATTTCCCAATCAGAAGTAATTGCTCATTCCAGCAAGGCTGCTTTTAGCAAAATTAAGCCTTTAAGAAAGCGTATTTCAGAGTTAAAAAATTCACAATATATTGTAGATCCTGATGAAAACCTTTATCCTTGCACGGATTTTACTATTATTCTGGCTGAGTAATTATCAGCACGAATAACTTTTTGCTGGTGGGCAAGAAATAGACTTATGCATACAGGTATAATCAGTTTCAGATGCCCACCCTACGCCTACCTTGTCATTGCGAGCCGTGGATACTGGAATATAAACGGATAATTTACTTGCGAAGCAATCTTCCAGGTTGCGATAAAAGCTTACATAGGACAAGGAAGATTGCTTCGGAACGGCATTATGGCATACATGCGGGCTCTAATGCCTCGCAATGACTCAAAATTATAAAGCCCCCAGTACAAACGGCTCATATTTTTTGCAAACTTCCATAACTTCAGTAACTTTATCCTGGGCTGTGATAACACACATTCCAACGCCCATGTTAAAGGTTTTGTATGCTTCTTCTTCGCCAACAAGTGATAAAAGTTTCTGAAATACTGACTGTGGTGGAATTTTCGCCCTATCAATCTTAAGTTCCATCCCTTCAGGAATAACCCTCTGGAGATTTCCTTCCAGACCTCCACCGGTTATGTTTGCGCAAGCTTTTATCAAACCTTTATCGCATAGTTCAAGAATTTCGTTTACGTAAATATATGTCGGTTCCAGCGCATTATCCATTTCTACTTCGGACAGGACCTTTCTTATCAAAGTGTAGCCATTTGAATGAGGCCCGCTGGATTTCAGTCCTATTATAATGTCGCCCGGTTTAACATTTTGCCTGGACAGGATTTTGTCCTTTTTTACCAGGCCAACCGCAAAACCTGCCACGTCAAAGTGGCCTTGTGTCACAAGATCGCTTAATTCTGCTGTTTCTCCGCCGAGTAGTGTACAGTTATACTTTGCCAGTTCCTGCTTCAGGGCTTTTATAAACCTTGCTGCAACTTCTACATCAAGTTTATTAACTGCAAAATAGTCAAGAAAAAACAATGGTCTTGCACCTGTACATATCATGTCGTTTAAATTCATCGCAATCAAGTCAATTGCAATGGTTTCAATTTTATCTCGCTTTATTAGCGGGATAATTTTCGTGCCAACCCCATCGGTACAGCCTACCAGGTAGTATTCTGGAAAAGCGGCATGCTCATATAAACCTGCAAACATACCGATATTTTCACTGTTTACTTCGTGTCTTATCAGTTCAGTAAGAGCATCTGCTTTTTTGATGCTGACTCCCGCCTGTTCATAGTTAAGCATGATTATCCTACTGCTTTATTAAGGTCTTTAACTAGCTGGTCAGCATTAATTCCATGAACTTTTGCGCCTGCTTCAAGGTTTTCAAACCTTGCTGCTGCGCACCCAATACAACCAAGTCCGTACTGTTGGAACACAGTTAATGTTTCAGGATAATTTTGGACGATTTCTATTATGCTCATATCTTTAGTTATTTTTTGTTCAGCCATAATTATTTCCTCTCTTAACTTTCTCTAAGAATCTGTAAAAAAACCCGGAGGAGGAGGGATTCGAACCCCCGGTGGACTCGCGCCCACGGTGGTTTTCAAGACCACTGCATTCAACCGCTCTGCCACTCCTCCAGGAGATTATTCTTATTTAATTATATTGCTTAAAAAAAATGTTTCAATTATAAAATTTATCTCTTATTTTTTGGGAGGAGGTGGCCTCGCCACCTCCTCCCAAAAAGGTTGAGGGGGAGCTGCTTCGCAGCTCCCCCTCAACAAATAGTAAAAGTTTTTATTAGCAACTCGAGTTTATTAGCATTTTTTTAAATTCAGTTGTTTTATAAATTCAGGCTAATGTATATAAGGAAAAAAAATTTGTTAACCGGATTATATAATTTACATATTGCAAATAACAGCGCTAATGCGCTTTATTTTAGCGGAGGAGGCAGGGGAAACCAAAAAGCAAGGAAACAAAGAGCTCAGGAGAGAGAGCAGGCACGGCAAGCTTCATTACAGAGAGATGATGAGTTGCATATTAAAGCCAGAATTTTATCACAACTTCCGGCAGATTCTATTGAACGAGTTATCCAACAAAAAAGGGAACAGGAATTAAAACATTTTCTAAGTCATAAAAGAATGATGATAAGCAGCCATGCAATAGACCAACACAAGCTTGAAGATGAAACAACAGAATTTTTAAAACCGCTGATAAAGCATAAAAATACTATTTTGCAGGTATTAGAGTTAAATAATGGAAAAGCAACAGAATTTAGCCCTCCGAATGCAAAATATGATTATACAATTAGCGTAAATAACAAAAGAAAAGACGGCAAATTAAGATACGATATTAAAATAACTGAAAAAGAAACAGGTATTTTACGCCGAATGATATTAAATGAAGAATGGAATAGTATAATTACTGTGTTTAAACAATGCGATAGAGCTAAAATGTCAGATCAGGAAAGAATTGCTTATTTTAAGAAATATACCGAACTTACAGAAAAAACAACCGGCATAAATATTCCTATTCATTCCAAAAAACAACTAACAAAAGACGCAATGGCAATGCAGGAATATTTAAGTACTAAATCTATTGAAATATCCTGGATCGCTGCAATTAAAGCCTGTAAGAACAAAATCCCCTCCTCAGAGTTGATCAGGGTATTATCTCGTCCTGAACTGCTAAAAAAAGCTGATAATACAGATAATTTAAAGATTGGGAAATTAAAACGCAATGGCAAAATACATGAGGTACACGTAACAAAATATGGCCCTAAGACACATATAGAAAACATAAAATAGAAAAGTAATTAAAATTTTAAGAAAAATTTTAATTTTGATGAATATTAAATTTAGCAGTGGGGTGCCTTCGGCACCCCACTGCCTTTTTGCTGGGGCAGCTTCGCTGCCCCAACAAAAAAAAAATAATCAAAATTAGTTATACTTTAACCACTACAATTTTAATTACTTGTTGGTTTTGTTATCATAAATAAATGAAAATCCTCGCAAAAACTGGTAATGATAATATTGCAACTGTATATATAGCTGAAATGGCCAACGGTAAACGAATTGAGTTCGTAGAATCCATCCAGCCGCCCTTGCCAAGAGAAAAAAAATGGGTACTTATTATATCCAGCTTGTTCGGTTGCCCGGTAAAATGTATATTCTGCGATGCGGGCGGGAAATATCAGGGTAAATTATCAAAAGAAGAATTATTTCAACAAATTGATTTTCTTGTAAAAACACGTTACCCGGATAGAAATATCAATTGTGAAAAATTCAAAATCCAGTTTGCCCGCGTGGGAGAACCTGCTTTTAACATGAATGTACTTGATGTGTTGTCAGAATTTCATCAAAGATACCATGCCCCGGGATTTATGCCCTCAATTTCAACCATTGCACCTGTGGGAACTGAAAAATTCTTTGAAAACCTGTTTTTAATAAAAAAAGAAATATATAAGGAGAAATTCCAGCTCCAATTTTCTATTCATACTACAGACCAGGACTATAGAGACAAATTAATTCCGGTAAAGAAATGGGATTTCAGTACAATTTCCGAGTATGGCAGGAATTTTCACGAAAAAGGCCATAGAAAAATAACGCTTAATTTTGCTTTAGCAGATGATTCTCCGCTTGATCCTGATGTACTTTTAAAATATTTCAATCCTAATATATTTCTAATAAAAATTACACCTGTTAACCCCACGTATAATGCCTTAAAGCATGCCCTAATTTCTGAAAAGCTTTTATCAAACAATAGAAAAAACCTGATATGTGCATTAAAAGAAGCTGGGTATGAAGTTATATTAAGCATTGGCGAACTGGAGGAGAACTCCATAGGCAGCAACTGCGGGCAATACCTTGAAAATTTTGAACAGGAAAAACAAAAGTTAATAACAAGCTATAACTATAAAATTGAAAACCTAAATTTACAGTTTAAATAAAATTATTGACTTAGTTTTATGATGGTTATACATTTATATAAAGTTAAAATCTATTTTACAATTTGAAATAAAGTTATAAAGGTTTATATAAATGAATTATCTAGGCAGGTATTTAAAAAAGCGATTAAATGAACTTAAAGTGTCAGAGAGGGAGATCTCGGCAAAATGCGGCATAAGCCACTCTTATCTCAATCAGCTTATTAAAGGGATAAATCCCAGTACAAAGAAAAATATAAGTCCGACATTAGCAACTTTTGAAAAGCTAGCTAAGGGTTTTGGGGTTTCTGTAGATCATTTACAGCAAATTTCCCGGGGCATAAAAAGCATAAAGTCTAACGATGGGCAGGAATGTTTTTCCCCACAGATTTTAAAACGCATAAAAGATTTTCAGGAATTCATGATGGAATTAGGGCTTGATAAGAAGCACAATTCTGAGGAAGAAATGGCTACCCTGATTTCAAACTTGAAAAAACTTGTAAAAAAACATTATCAGGAATTAAGAAAATAAATATTTTATCAAGTCATTGTCACTTTGTAATGCTTCCGCAAGGTCTTGATTATCTATAAATTCGCCTTCCTGAATAAGTTTCATAATTGCTTCAGATTCTGTGTTGGAGAGGGGCTCTTCTAACACTTTTGACGTGAAGAATTCTACATCTTTTTCTCTTTGAAAAAGCACTTTGGCCTGTTCTGAAATTTCAAGTGAATCTGTAAATTCTGCAGGCTTTGCGTATGGCTTCAAGATGTTTGTATTTTTTTCTATGCCCTGAACATTTTCTTTTTGCTGGACAGTATCACCTGTTATCAGGTAATCAGCGGACGATACATTTGTGAGCATTTCCAGCCTCCCAAAATAAAAAATAATATTTTCCTACCTACATTAATAGTATGGATGGATATTGCTCAAGTAGAAACAACCTCTGGATTAATTCATATATTAATCCAGAGGTTGAAATAAGTTTGAATTACTTTCTTAAAATAAAGTTGAATTTACACTCCTGTTTTACATAAAAACCAGGATTTACATTCAGCATGCTTTTCATGAACCCTTTTTCTGGCTTCTTCCTGGGTTTTTGGAGGCGGGATAATTACATTTTCGCCCGGCTTCCAGTTTGCAGGGGTAGCAACCTGTTTTTCATCAACAATCTGCATTGCGTCAATCATCCTTATGATTTCATCAACATTCCTGCCAACGCTCATTGGGAAAACCTGGTAACCCCTTAATATTCCTTTTGGATCAATAATATAGATTGATCTTATAGCATGAACATCACTTACAGCCGGATGGATCATATTATAAAGGTGTGCGACTTCCATGCCAAGGTCTGCTATAACAGGGAATTTGATTTCTGTTTCAAAGTCTTCCTCAATCTGCTTAATCCATGCAATGTGTGAATAAACACTATCTATGCTTAAACCAAGTAGTTTAACATTTCTTTTTTCAAATTCTTCCTGTTTCTGGGCAAATCCTATAAACTCTGTTGTGCAAACAGGCGTAAAATCAGCAGGGTGGGAAAATAAAATTACCCAGCTTCCTTTATTATATTCAGAGAACTTAATGTGGCCCTGGTTTGTGTCTGCCTCAAAATCAGGTGCAGGCTCGTGTAAACGCGGGCATGCGCATACTTCAATAACTTCTTCGTAGTCCTGATAATCCTGGTAATTCTGTGTCATTTTAATTCCTCCTTAATTATTAGCTGCAATCTTTTGTTCTTCTCTGGTCTTGTTAATATGTTTAGTGGCTTTTTTATGGCCATAAACAAAATACAATGTCATACCAATAGTAATCCATATACCAAAAATAACTAAAGTTTTAATCGTCGGAAGGCCTAAAACTATAAGAGCTAAACAGGTAAGAATTCCAAGTATGGGGACTACCGGAACCCAGGGTGTTTTAAATGGTCTTTCCCTTGTCGGATCAGTTTTTCTTAAAACCCTGACGCCTGCACATACAAGCATAAATGCGGTAAGAGTGCCGATATTGCATAGCTCAGCCGCTGCATTAAGGTCAAGAATCAACGTACCAAACATAACTCCTACACCTACCAGAATTGCATTTAAATGCGGGGTTTTGAATTTTGGGTGAACTTTTGAGAAAGCTCCCGGAAGAAGCTTATCCCTGGACATTGCATATAATACCCTTGTTCCGCCAAGCTGCAACACAACAAGAACCGATCCCAGACCAGCAATAGCGCCTATTGAGATAAGGAATGCGACCCAATTCTGGTTAATAGAGGTCATAGCTGCTGCAATCGGAGCATGTGTATCAATCTGGTTAAGGGGAATTATTCCGGTTAACACTGCTACAACAGCAATATAAATCAATGTACAAATAACTAATGATCCAATAATACCTATTGGCATATCTCTTTGAGGATTTTTGGTCTCTTCGGCAGCTGTAGATACAGCGTCAAATCCTATATATGCGAAAAATATCAAATATGCTCCTACAAATATACCTTTGAACCCGTTAGGTGCAAAAGGAACCCAGTTTTCAGGACGTACATAAAACATACCTACGCCAATAAAAAGGAAAATTACCAGCAATTTGGTTAAAACCATTGCAAAAGTAAATCTTGTGCTCTCTTTTATCCCTACAAAAAGCAAGTAAGTGATAAATCCAAGGAATATAATTGCAGGTAAATCAATACATAGAGGTATAGGGCCTAAATGCGGTATATGAGTTTCAGGGTGCAGCAATAGATTTGAATTAAAGCCTAAACTATCAATTGCAGCTGGGTTAAACATTGATGGATTAAAATTTGATGGATCAAAAAGCTCTTTAATTCTGCTGGCATCCAGCCCTAAAGCCTGGTATTTACTTTCGAGCAAGGTGGTGAAGTCTGAAATAGACACTTTTCTGTACTTTTCCACTGCTAAAGAATAGTTATTTACTAACCACAGTGGGGGGCTAGTTAGAAAATCAGGCAAAACTCCCTTAAATCCGGCAAGGAAATTCATAAGATATCCTGACCAGCTGCTTACAACGGTAATATTTCCTATTAAATACTCAAGTACCAGCATCCATCCAATAAACCAGGCTGCTATTTCTCCAAGAGTCGCATATGTATATGTAAATGCGCTACCAGCAACCGGAATCATGGAAGCAAACTCTGCGTAGCAAAGCGCTGAAAAAGAGCATGCCAGCGCAGCAAAAATTAATGACACAATAAGGGCAGGTCCTGCTCCTACGTGACCGGAACTTCCAACTGCGGCTGTTCCTGCCAGAGCAAATATCCCTGCGCCTATAACAGCGCCAATACCCAGTACAATAAGGTCAAATGCGTTTAACGTCTTATTAAGCTGGCATTTATTAGCAGTACGTATTAACTCATCAGGGCATTTCTTCCTGAAATACCTGCTAAATACGCTTGAATGCTCACTATCCATTAATTCAGTAGGTGGCATATGCGGGGTATGAGCATTTTTATCCATATCTTTGACAGTCATAATAAGACAACTCCTTAATTTGGTTATTTTAAACATTCATTATAAATAAAAAGTCTGAACAAGTAAAAAATTGACTTTTTTTATGTAAAATTAAATTAAGAAGGATGGAAAGTAACATGTTTCTAAATAGAATTAATGAAGATATTCAAACTATATTTGAAAAAGATCCGGCCGCCAGCTGCCTGCTTGAAGTTATATGCTGTTACCCTGGCTTACATGCATTAATACTTCACAGAATAGCCCACAAACTTTATAAATGGGGACTCCCGTGTATTCCGAGGATGATTTCCAATATTTCAAGGTTTTTAACAGGTATAGAAATACACCCCGGTGCTACTATAGGAAGAAGGTTCTTTATTGACCACGGGATGGGCGTAGTCATAGGGGAAACAACCATTATAGGCGATGATGTTCTTGTTTATCAAGGAGTTACACTTGGAGGAACAGGAAAAGAACACGGGAAACGCCACCCTACCATTAAAGACAATGTTGTATTCGGATCAGGCGCAAAGGTTTTAGGAAACATAACCATAGGAAGCAATGTAAGGGTGGGAGCAGGTTCGGTTGTAGTAACAGATGTTCCTGATGATTCAACAGTGGTAGGCATTCCGGGGAGACTGATAGTGCATAAAGGCGAAAAAATTAACCAGCTTCAACATGATATCATTCCTGATCCTGTAAAAGACGCACTAAATGAGCTTGCTAACGAAATTAACGAGCTGAAAAGGATTGTAAAAAATGACTGATAAAAATAATTTATTTAAAATCATAGACGATTTTCACAAATGCAGTGTGCTTGTGGTTGGCGATATTATCCTTGACGAGTACATCTGGGGCAAGGCAAACAGGCTTTCACCTGAGGCGCCTGTACCAGTTCTGGAAGTAGAAAAATATAATTATATCCCGGGCGGAGCAGCAAACGTTGCTAATAACATACGGACTCTCGGCGGGAATGTTACGCTTGCCGGCGTGGTTGGCGTCGATTCACAGGCAGAAACTCTTAATTCTATCCTGATTAAGAACAATATAGACACATCCTGCCTTATTAATACTCAGGAAAGGCCAACCACAGTAAAAACACGGCTTCTTGCACACAACAGGCAGCAGTTAGTGAGGTTTGACAGGGAAGTAAAAACCCCTGTTACAAGTCAGACAGAACAAACTTTGTTTGAAAAAATACAAAACAGTGCTGAAAATTTCGATCTTATTCTGCTTTCTGACTATGCCAAAGGTGTCTTAACCGAATCTTTCCTGAAAAAAATCATTGACCTCGGCAAAAGCCTCAATAAACCCCTGCTTGTTGATCCCAAGGGACTTGATTTTACGAAATATACCGGTGTAACAATGATTACACCAAACCGGCTGGAAGCTGAAACAGCGACAAAGTCACCATCAGGCACAAAACCGGAAGTGCTTGCTGAAAAAATACGGGAACAGCTTGATGTTCAGTATGTTTTAGTGACCCTTGGAGAGGATGGGATTCTTATTTGTTCCAAAGACAAATTAAAAACCATTCCAGCTGTTACTTCAGAGGTTTATGATGTTACAGGAGCAGGTGACTCTTTAATTTCCGGGATTTCTCTTGCCATGATAGCATCAGGCGGTGACCTGGAAGCCTCGGTTGAAATAGGTAATTACGCAGCAGGCGTAGCGGTAAGGAAAATCGGAACCACGGCGGTCACGCCTAAAGAGCTTAAAGGAATTATGGAATGGGCGAAAGTGTAAACATAGAAGAACTTATTAAAATCGTGTCTGAGCTAAAAGCTAAGGGAAAAACCATAGTAACCACTAACGGCTGCTTTGATATATTACACGCCGGGCATGTACGGTATTTGAAGCAGGCAAAGGAACTCGGTGATATATTAATAGTCTGCTTAAATTCAGATGCATCAGTGAAAAGACTAAAAGGCTCAACCCGTCCTTTGAACCCTGAATATGACAGGGCAGAGGTTTTAGCAGGGCTTGCATCAGTGGATTACGTTGTAATTTTTGAAGAGGACACCCCTTCATCAATACTTGAAAAAATAAAACCTAACATTCACGTAAAAGGTGGGGATTATACAGAGGAAACCTTGCCAGAAACCGCTGTTATTAAGGCAGCAGGGGGCAGAGTTGCATTTATTCCACTTGTGGAGGGCAGGTCAACTACGAATATTATAAAAAGGATGAAATGATGTTTGTCAACATCTTTTAACTTTTCATTTCTATTATCTGTTTTGCCCAATTATAAACAGTTTCAGCTATATTCTGGGCTTTTATAAATTCTTCTTTGGTAATAATATTCCAGTGCGGATACCTAGATCTAACTGCATATTTTGTAAGTTGTGTCGCTTTTTTAACTTCTGCCGGAATTTCTATTGTTGTATTATCTAAAACCGAATTTAACAGCTCATTAATATTATGTGTCCATGGAAATTCAACACCGTTATAAACCAGTACTGCTTTTATAGATTTTTCTGCACATTGTTGAAATTCAAAACATAAATCTTCAAGGAAAATTTCTTCAGGTAAGTTATCAACATTATATGTTGATCCCAATATATAATTGCTTTTTGCTCTTTTCAGCCAATGTTCCGGTGTAAATTCATCAACCATGGATAACTTTTCCTTCCCTTAAAGCCGGTTTGATAATACATCCTATGGTATTTTTATATTTTTCAACTATTTCAGGAGTAGCAACCATCACATCAACAACTACTTTTACTTTTTCATCAAAAAGGCTCTCATAAATTTCTCCCTCTATTTCAGAGCCATTTTCAATGCCTGCTTTAATAACCAAAATGTCATAATCGCTGTCAGGCCTGGCATCACCTCTGGCTTGCGATCCAAAAAGGATGACCCTATCAGGAATTACGACTTTAAATATGGCGTTTAGTATTTTATCTATTATTGTTTTGTCAGGCATAATAATTATTTTATCATATTTATATTATATTTAAATACAAAAATTAAAGAGGCACGCTGCGCGTGCCTCTTTAACATCTTTAATTTACTTTTATTTATCAAAACAGCTTTTTAATTCTGGATCAGCCAGGCTCTTTACGACTCCAAAGCTCATAAGATTTAAAGGCGTTTCTTCAATGTTCTTTTCAAAAACACTGTTAACACATTCGCGTGTTTCAGGATCTGTGATGTATTGTTTCACCGGTTTTGCAGCTTCAACAGTTGCTTTCATTACAGGTAAATAATTTAAAATTTGCTCTGTTGTTCCTACTGCTGATGTTTGTCCTAATTCTGCCATGTTCCTTCCTCCCTTTTCTTAACTAACTACAATAAAATTATGCCTTTTCCTTGATATTCATATAAAAACAAAAATGGGGGGGGGATTGCTATTTTTTAGAGAAATATTTAGTTTTGTAAATTAAAATTTGGTTTATAATATTAGTTACTATGCCGAAAAAGAAAGTAATTAAAATAATCCACGAGCTTATCAAGCTCATTAAAGAGCAATTCCCTGATTTGCAGGGGCTATATTTATATGGCTCTCAGGTTAAAGGAGGCGCTACTAAAGACAGCGATATTGATGTGGTGGCTATATTTGATGAGGTTTCATATGAAAAAACTTTTGAAATATGCGGTATACTTGGTGAATTAGATTACAAATATGATACTTATATTGATTTTAAACCATATACCATTAAAGAGCTTGAACGAAATCCTATTTATTATGATGAAGTAACTAATAAAGGTATCTACTATGCAGCCGCATAAAACAATTTTAGCAAAAGTTGCTGTTGAAAAGTCAGATGAAGCATTAAAGGCTGCTTATGCAAGTTTGGACATTAGCTTAACAGTAAGCCAAAACAGGGCTTATTATGCAATTTTTTATATTGTTTGTGCTCTTGCTTATCTGGATGACTTTATTCCTTTAATAAAAAGCCATCATAAACTTATGGGATATTTTAATAAATTTTACCTTCATGAAAGTAAAATATTTGATATATCATTATTAAAAATTTATAAAAATTTAATTTTAAATAGAGAAAGTGCTGATTACAGCTTTATAACAAAACTTGTTAAAGAGAAAGTTATAATTGATATTGAATCTGCAAAAGAATTTATTGAAGCTGTTAAACCCTATATTTCGCAAAGATTAAGTGAGGAAGAAAAAAACATCAATGACTAATACAATTAACCAGTCAATAATGCCATTAACAGCTAAAATCAACAGTTCTAACCACTTGGAAATAGGCGGGTGCGATACAGTTGAGCTGGTGAAAAACTACGGCTCTCCCTTATATGTGTTTGACGAGGAAACAATAAGAACCTGTTGCAGGCAGTATAAAGAGGCCTTTTCAGCATATAAAAATGTTTCTGTACTTTATGCCTCCAAAGCATTTATGACACGCACAATGTGTAAAATTATGGAGGAAGAAGGCCTGGGGCTTGACGTTGTGTCTGGCGGAGAAATGTACACGGCAATGAATTCAGGATTCCCCATGGGAAAATGTTATTTTAACGGAAATAACAAGACACAGGACGAACTTGAATTTGCTTTCTATTGCAATATAGGCAGAATTACAGTTGATAATTTTTATGAACTTAAGCTATTAAACAAAATCGCCAAAGAAAAAGATCGAAATGTGGACGTATTGCTAAGAATAACCCCGGGTATAGAGTGCCACACACACGAATATATCCAGACCGGACATCTAGACAGTAAGTTCGGGTTTGATCTGAGCCAGCTTGATGAAGCGATTTCTCTAATAAAAAATGAATACACTAACCTTAACCTTAAAGGGTTGCATGCGCATATAGGCTCACAAATATTCGAAACACAGGTTTATGCGGATGTCGTAGATATTGTGCTGGAACAATTTGCTCATATTAAAGATAAATTTGGAATAATTCTTGAGGAAATGAACATTGGCGGAGGTCTTGGAGTAAAATATACCGAGGATGATGACCCGCCATCTATTTATGATATAGCTGATGTGATAATAAATTCCTTAAAAGAAAACCTGCTTAAGTATAAATTACCCGAGCCAAAATTAATTATAGAGCCTGGCCGCAGTATTATAAATAACGCAGGAGTAACTCTTTACACGGTTGGAAGCTATAAACAAGTGCCGGAAGGCAGAAAATATGTTGCTGTGGATGGGGGGATGTCTGACAATCCGCGGCCCTCAATGTATCAAGCCAAATATAGTGCTATACTTGCAAATAAGGCCAATAGCAGCCCTGATGAAGTTGTTACTATTGCGGGAAGGTTTTGCGAATCAGGTGATATATTAATAAAAGACATCAATTTACCAATAACAGAACCTGGAGATATCTTTTGTGTCTTTGCAACAGGCGCTTATAATTACTCAATGTCAAGCCACTACAACAGAGTGCCAAAACCGGCAGCTATTATTGTACAGAATGGCACATCTAGTGTTATAATAAAAAGGGAAAGTTACCAGGATTTAATCTCTTTTGATTTAATTCCAGAAAGACTTACCAAGGGCGTGCTTAACAATAATTAGGGAATGGCTATTGATGTTTGATCAACTCCCGCAGGTATTTCAGTCTTTTCTTGACATTATATCCTCGTTATGGGAGGTTAACTTGCCATGGAGTCTTGTCAATCTTTTTCAAATACTGATATTAGCTTTCTTTGTTTTCAGGGTTTACAGATATATTGCGGGAACACACGCAGAACAATTGCTTAAAGGGATTCTGGTGCTTATTTTTGCCCTTCTTTTAAGTAAAATGTTTAATTTGCAAATAATCAGCACTGTTCTTGAAAGTGTTGTAAATATCGTTATATTCTCGTTAGTGGTTATTTTTCAGCCAGAATTGCGGAGGGCGTTGGGATACCTCGGCCAAAAAGGTTTTTTGAACAAGCATATAGGTAACAATGAGGGCGAATTTGCAGTTCAGGAAATTATTGAAAACGTTGTAAATGCAATAAAACATCTCAGCAAATCGCACACCGGCGCCTTGATTGTATTTCAGAATACAAAAGGTATTGAAAACACTACAGAAGTCGGAACAAAATTACATGCACTTATAAGCACAGAATTATTACTCACTATATTTCACCCGAACACGCCTTTGCATGACGGAGCTGTTGTGATAAAAGGGAATAGAATAATTGCCTCAGGAGTTTTGCTTCCGCTTACAGAAGACCCAAAACTTAGCTGGCAATACGGCACAAGGCACAGAGCCGCCATTGGAATGTCAGAAATATCCGATGCAACCTGCCTTGTTGTTTCTGAAGAAACAGGGAACATTTCTATTGCACAGGGAGGCAAGCTTATAAATATCTCTGATTTGGCAGAATTAAAAGATGAACTTGAGTTTTTATACGGAATTTCTGAGTCTGTAAAGGAAAAAACCGAAGAAGAGGTTAAAGAAAAAAGTAAATTCAGGTTTTATAATTTCTTCACAACCGATCTTCTTCTTAAAAAAGATGAAAATAAATAGAGAAATAAGGGAGAAAGGTTATGGCAAAGGTTGTTATCTATACAGTTGATTACTGCCCATACTGCAATAAGGCTAAAAAGCTGTTAAAAGAAAAATGTATCGAATTTGAAGACCACGATATAACAGCAAATGAAACCGAAGGCAGAAAGCAACTCGGCGAGATGCTGGGAATTGAGGGCAGAGTATCTGTTCCTCAAATCATCATTAACGGCAAGCATATAGGCGGTTATACCGACCTTAAAGCGCTTGACGAATCAGGGAAGTTGGACGAGCTTTTCAATAGCCCGACGAATTAAAGGATTTATAAATAACGCTTTTTCAAAATACCTGGTATAAGCAGCTGTTTTCTCTCTTTTAAGAAAATAGTAACCTAAATAGTAATAAAAACCGCTCTTTTCGCAGTTTGATTTAAAGGCTTTTCTTAAATAATCTGTTGCCCGCGCAAAATCACCAGTATTAACGTAATAACACGACAGGCCAAGGTTTAAATTCGGCTCAGCAGGGTTGATTTTCAGCACCTTATTGAAGCATTCAAAAGCGTTTTCATTGTCCTGCTTTGCAAGGTATACAAACCCCTGAGTTAAAATAACCCCTGCGTCATTTGGTTCTAGTTCCAGCGCTTTGTTGAAGTATTCAATGGAAGAGTCGTATTTCTCGGTTTCAAAGCAAATTAGGCCGACGTTTTTATATAAAGCCGCATTATTCGGGTCATCCGGGTATCTTTCCAGGAACTTGAACGTGTAATATATTGCTGTTTCATACTTTTGGGTTCTGCTGGCCAGATTTATAAGCTGCAAATATGTTGATGGCATGTTTGGATTTATTTTTAAAACATCCTGGTAATACTTTATTGCCCTTGGAATATCCCTTTTTTGTATTGCAATACTCGCCAGGTATCCGTATGGGGAGATGTTTTCCTTGTCAAAAATAAGCGCATTCCTGAAATTTTTTTCTGCAAGGTCGAAATTTTTAAGCTGGAAGTAACTTCTACCGAGCCGATAATAAAAAGCGGCATTTTTACTGTTTAATCCCGTAGCTTTTTCAAGATACTTAACTGCGTTTTCAAAATCCCCCATATAAAAGTAGGTATTGCCGATTTCATTGTAACAGAGCGGGAAATCAGGCTTAATCATAATAGCTTTTTTAAAGTTTATTAGTGCCTGGTCATATTTTTCCTGCAATTGAAACATATCGCCTACTTCATAGTAGATCCAGTGGTCTTTTGGGCTGCTTTGCAGTACTTTTTTATAGTTAAACAGGGCTTTTTCGTATTCATCTTTTCTTTTATAGCAGTTGCCAAGCCATTTGTAAAAATCTGAACAGGATGAATCAAGGTCTATTGCCTTTAAAAAATACTCAATAGCCTCGTCAAGCCTACTCAATTTGTACAAAGCCTGACCGGCATAAAAGTGGCCCCATTCTAATTCCGGTTCAATTTCTATAACTTTTTTAAAGCATTCCAACGCAAGGTCAAAGTTTGCGGAATTATAATATATCTTTCCTCTATCTATAAAGTAAATTACAACTTTTTTGAACGGTTTATTGGACATTTTTCTTTATTTCTTCATTTCCCTTTTGCTATCCCCGCCAAATTTTTCCAGGAATGCATCAATTAAAACAATAGCCAGCATTGCCTCGCCTACAACGCTCGCCGCTTCCAGCGCGCACACATCCGATCTTTCATAGTGGGCAATATGTTCTTTCCCTGTTGCTATATCCACTGATTTCAGCGGTTTTTTCAATGTTGGAATGGGCTTCATTGCGGCTTTCACAACAATCGGCATACCATTGGACATCCCCCCTTCAATTCCACCAGCGTTATTGGTCTTTCTTGTATAGTCAATATTTATCTCATCGTGAACTTTTGAGCCCGGCAGCCGTGCAACGTCTTCACCAAGGCCGATGCTGACTGATTTTATTGCGGGGATGCTCATTATTGCCTGCGCAATCTTTCCATCCAGCCGCCTGTCCCAGTGAACATGACTTCCCAGCCCAACTGGCACGTTTTTAGCAATCACCTCAAACATTCCACCGAGGGTGTCGCCTTCTTCCCTTGCTTTATCAATTGCTGTTGTATCTATTTCGCATTTGCTTTCAATACTAATGCCGAATTCCCTCAATATCTCCATTACAAATGCACCCACCGCAACTCGCATCGCTGTTTCTCTTGCGCTGGAGCGTTCCAATACGTCCCTCACATCATCAAGCCCATATTTTATTATGCCTGCAAGATCGGCGTGACCCGGCCTAACATTGGTGATTTTCTTTTCTTCCGTATCAACAGGCTCAACTGACATGGTGGTTTTCCAGTTTTCCCAGTCTTTATTTTCAATTACCAGCGTGACCGGCGCACCTGTTGTGTAGCCGTGGCGCACGCCGGAGTTAATAATCACCCTGTCCTTCTCAATTTTCATCCGTCCGCCGCGGCCGTAGCCTTCCTGTCGTCTGACAAGAGCTTTGTTTATATTCCCAACATCTATATTAAAGCCAGCCGGCACGCCTTCTATTATTGCGGTGAGGCATTTGCCGTGGGATTCTCCAGCTGTCAGGAATCGAAATTGCATTAAGGTTACCTTTTATCTTTCAAATAACAATTATAACTTATTACGCCCATATCGTCACCCTGAATTTATTTCAGGGTCTTTCCAGCCTGGATTGTTTCTTGCTTTCATATTTTTCTTTATATATTATTAAACTATTGTTTTTATTTTATATGAAAATAGGAGTGGGAAATGGATCAAAAAACTAGAAAACTTGGTTTTTATGAACTTGAATTTTATACAGATGTAGAAAGAAATAGGGTAGTGGTTAAATTTCAAGTGATAAATTGTAATGGATAATAAATATATGTGTAATAAGGTCATGCCAGAAGTCAGACTTTGAAAATG
>MFRL01000036.1 GCA_001784565.1 Candidatus Melainabacteria bacterium GWF2_37_15 | reverse complement strand
ACAAATACCCGAAATGCAAAAGGAGGGCGATTTAATGCCTAAGTTGACGACATTGGGGCAGAGCCCCTGACCTAACGTAGCGAACGCAGTGAGCGGAGTGGAGCGACCAAAGGGAGCGACTCAGTTTTTCTTTTTTGGTTCCGTTTTTTCTTTTTGCGTCCAAAAAGAAAAAATGAACATAAGCGAAAAAACTCCGCTAGAAAGCCTTAAAACTTGAACACCCCCTCCAAAACCCTACCAAACCATGCTATAATATACATATAAACACCCCTGACAACAATAATTTCCGATAATCCAAAAACGAGACTAAAAAATTTTTTTAAAACTGTTGCATTTTGTCGCATTTTGTTTCATTTTTATACAACAAAAACCGCCAAAAATCAGGCACCGTGAGACTCTTAGGTAATTTCTGAAAATACAAAAAGGCGGTGGGCAATGCCCACCGCCTTTTAACATCTTGGTCTATCTTATACGCAAAGTTCCTGCGCTGATTTGACTTTGTTGATGCTTCTGAATGCCCTTAATCCCGGGTATTTAGATACACTGCCCAGCTCTTCTTCAATTCTGATAAGCTGGTTGTATTTTGCGATCCTGTCAGACCTTGAAGCAGAACCGGTTTTGATTTGTCCGGCGTTTGTAGCTACAGCAAGATCAGCGATTGTGTAGTCTTCTGTTTCGCCTGATCTATGGCTGATTATAGCAGTATAGCCTGCTTGATGAGCCATATTGATTGCTGCCAATGTTTCGCTCAATGTACCGATCTGGTTTACTTTAACAAGTATGCTGTTAGCAACATTATTGAAGATACCTTCTGCAAGCTTCTTGGTGTTTGTTACAAACAGGTCATCGCCCACTAACTGGCATTTGTTGCCGAGTTCTCTTGTTAAAAGCTTCCAGCCATCCCAGTCGTTTTCGTTCATGCCGTCTTCAATTGAGATAATAGGGTATTTATTAACAAGATTTTTAAGGAAATCAACCATTTGTCCCTGATCGAATGTTTTACCTTCGCCTTCGAGTACATATTTACCGTCTTTATAGAATTCTGAACTTGCAACGTCAAGCGCTATTTTAATATCATCTGTTGAATAACCTGCTTTTTCAATAGCAGTAAGAATAACTTCAATAGCTTCCTCGTTAGAAGAAAGGTTAGGAGCAAATCCGCCTTCATCGCCAACAGAAGTAGCAAGGCCTTTGCCTTTTAATACTGATTTCAATGAATGGAATGTTTCTGCGCCCATTCTTAAAGCTTCTGCAAATGTGCATGCGCCAACAGGAGCAATCATGAATTCCTGAATATCAACGTTATTATCAGCATGTGCGCCGCCGTTAATGATGTTCATTAAAGGAACAGGAAGTGTAATAGCGTTTACACCGCCGATGTATCTATATAAAGGCATTTCAAAAGTAGATGCTGATGCTTTTGCACAGGCAAGGCTCACGCCAAGTATAGCATTTGCGCCTAATCGGCTTTTATTGTCTGTGCCGTCAAGCTCGATCATTGTTCTGTCGATTTCGTACTGGTTGCTGGCATCGTGGTCTACAAGCTCTTTTGCAATAACTTCATTAACGTTCTCAACAGCCTGAAGCACGCCTTTTCCGCAGTATCTTGACTTATCATCATCTCTTAATTCAACTGCTTCATACATACCGGTACTTGCGCCTGATGGAACTGCTGCTCTGCCCATTACGCCGCTTGATAATACTACATCCACCTCAACTGTCGGGTTTCCTCTTGAGTCAAGGATTTGTCTTCCCTGAATATGCTCGATAAATGTTGTCATGTGTTCCTCCAATTTTCTTCGATTACCTTATATAAGTCTTTTGATTCCTGTATTGAAACGTTTCCTGTCGGTACTTTCAGGATTTCCACAACCAGAGTTTTGTTAAAGTACTCAAGTCGCAGTATATCTCCTTCTTTAACTGTAGCGGCTGGCTTTGCCTGCTTATCATTTATAAAGACTCGTCCCTGACCCGCTACTTCATTCGCCAGTCCTCTTCTTTTAATGAGTCTTGATACTTTTAAGTATTTATCCAGTCGCACAGTCGCATATTACACCAAAAGATTTATAAATAAAAGCTATAAAAATTTTACTTAACCCAGCCGAGCTTCCTGACCATGTCCCACACTGCAATTGTACGCGCATCACGATCAGCATCAGTTATTTTCACAACAAGGACCTTTTTCTCTTCAAGGTTCATAACAACACAACTTCCTGCTGCAGCAACTTTTGCAACAAGTTTCCCGGGAGAAGCCTTCATAACTTCTGTATCAATCTTGCCTTCTCCTCCGACAATGTATGGATTCTGAGTCATAGCAAGCTTAATATCTTCATATTTTGGATTTAAGAATAAATTTAAATACCCAACCGCCATATTATAATGCGGCAAAACAGGCACCGGCGCAGTGCAACCATCAACCACTGTCGGCGGCAAGTTTTCCAATGCACACAATTCCTTAACTTTTGCCATAATCTGCTTTTGCAAAGGATGATCTTTATCAAGATAAGTATTTATGTCCCATCCATTTTTAACACATGCTGCAAGCATGCCCGAATGCTTGCCTGAGCAGTTATTTTGTAAAGTATGCGGCACACAATGAAGATTTTCTTCACTTAATCCAATTTTTTTCAAGATACTTTTAACTGTTTCAACATGCTCATCATCGCCAACATGCGAAGCACACATAATTGCCAGCTCTTTATGAGTAAAACCAAAGTGTTCAAAAGCCCCGGAATCTATAACAGGCGTTGCCTGCAAAGGTTTTGCTGCCGAGCGAAAAGGAAAGGGCTCATTATCATCATCCCCCTGTTTTAAAACAATATTAAAATTTTCATCAACGACAAGGATAAAACCATAATGAAGTTTTTCAACATATCCTTCTCGGTCAACTTTTACCAACAACTGTGGTTTCATTTAATATCCCCGATTCGTAGTATTTTAAGCAGTCTTTTTTAAGTAATAATATGCCTTCTGTGTCTTCTTTTGTTAAAAATCCAAGCTGCACTAATACATCAGCGAGTCCTGGCTTGTCTCCTATGGAATCTTCCATATACTTTTGTGTCCGTAATGCCTCATCAAGCTGCTCTATGTTGATTTTATTGATTTTTACAAAATATTCCCCAAGCCTGATCTGGCCAGCCATATACAAAGCAGTCCCTTTTATAACAGGTGAAATAGGAGCAACTATTAATTCACAGTTTATTGCATTAACAAAATGTTTTGAACAACCAAAAAGGCTCCAATTGTTTGCTATTGCTGTTTCAATAATACTGTGTTCCTGAAAAGCTCCTTCCAGAATATTATATGTTTCCTCAGAATACTTCCCCGACTTTTTTTCAAGCTCTTTTTTTCCTGCATAAGTAAGTTTTGGAACATAAAGCTGCAGACAGGTATCTTTATTAACAAAATTAAGGTAAGTTTTCATCGGAGAAGCGTCAAATTCTTCTTTTAGTTCAATGTAAATAATCTGCTTTATCCATACCGGCAGGTTAAAAATTTCCTTAATAAGCAACTTGAATATATTTTTTGCTGATATTTGCATAGTGATTATTTTACTATAAAACCGATTTCCTGTCTTTGGAAACTCAACTTAATTTTTCGTTACAAAAGGTTAATTTTTTTTTTCACGTGTTTTATGTACATGTGAAGTAGACTTCTAGGAGAATTTTTATGCTTATTAATGGTTTCAAAGTTAACAGTTACAACCAACAGAGAATGGGTTTTAAAGGGGCTGACCAATCTACCGGTTTTCAAATTAATAGACCAGCAGGCGGTGCTGCAACATATGTAATAAAAAAGAACGGAAAAACAGAAGTACTTAGTCCTACCCAATATATTAGTGTCAGGACCGGAAAAGGGCGAGAAATAGATGTATTTAATGAACAATCTAGAAATATAATGCTAAACATTGGAAAAACCTTTAGCAAAAACAGAGAGTTGGATGAAAAGTTTACTAGTACAATGACTCTTGCAAGAATAGCAAATGAAAGAAATTACGTTGGTGTTGCTTTTGAACCTAAAAACCCCGATTCAGAAGAAGATACAGGCTTTATCGCCAGATTAGTAACACAACACAAAAGTGGCCGGGAAGATACAGAACAAAAGATTTTTAGCGCAGACCAAACAACACCTGAATCTCTTACAGAAGCACTTGAAAAAACAATAAACGTTGTACAAGAGAACTTTGGAATTTCTGAAAAAAACAAAGCGAGAGGCATAGAAAAAATCGGCCTTAACCTTATAGCGTAGAAACAAAATAGCGGCAATAGCGTTACTTAGTATTTCAGGAGAATATTTATGATCATCACTGGTTTCCAGACAATTAGTTACAATCCTCAGAGAATGGCTTTTAAAGGCAAATCAAAAGAGACAAAAGAGCCCGAAAAGCAACCATCACAAAGTCCATTGTTCAACAATAGCGGCTTATTCTTACCTAACATGCACAAGAATATCGCTATTCTGACAGGACATACCAAAGAAACGCAAGAAGAACCTTTTATTCGAAAAGGAACGATTTTCGCTCAACCACAGAATCTGCCGACAGCTGAGCTGGGAGAGGTACTTGAACAAGTTCGGACCAGAGAACCCGTATTAAACAAAAAATTTAGAAAGACTATGAAATTAGCACAACTAAATACTGGAAATTATGTAGGCCTTGTTTTAATGCCTAATGACTATGAAAAAGAAGATGGAGCAGGCTTTAATGCTGAACTGCATATGCCAGGAAGAAAAGAAGGTGAAAAGGAATTTATTCTTAACGTGGATAAAATAACACTTGAAAACGTCAAAGAAACTTTGAAAGACACGATAACTGTTGTAGAGGAATATTTTGATTTTACTGACGAAGAAAAAGCAATGAGCTTAGAAGAAGTTGAAGCGCTTTTCCCGGAGGAAGATTTTAAAGATCCAGTTTCTGTCCTATTTCCTCCTCAAGCTGACAAAGCAGCTCATTAAAAGGCACTTTTGCTACTATTTCGCCCTTTTTAAAAATATAACCCTCATTATTTGCGCCAGCAATGCCGATATCGGCATACCTGGCCTCTCCAGGGCCGTTCACGGGACAGCCCATTACAGCTATTGTTAAGGGAACATCTTTAAATTTCTCCTCAACCTGCTTTGCAAGAGTTATAAGGTCTATCTGGCACCTCCCGCAGGTCGGACAGCTTATTAAATTGAGCCCTCTTTGTCTTAAATTAAGCGCTTTTAAAATTTCCCAGCCGGCATGCACCTCTTCGACAGGGTCTTCAGTTAAAGAAACCCTTATTGTGTCGCCGATTCCATCAAGAAGCAGGCTTCCTATGCCGATTGATGATTTTACAAGCCCGGATTTTAAGGTTCCAGCTTCTGTTACCCCGAGATGAAGCGGATACTCAATAAGCTTATGAATTTTCCTGTAAGCTTCAACCATAAGCGGCACATCACTGGCCTTTAGCGAAACTTTTATTAAATTAAAATCCATATTTTCAAGTATTTTTATATGCCTTAATGCACTTTGTACCAGCCCATCAGCATTATGAGGAAGATCTTTTTCTAAAGATCCAGCATTAACGCCTATTCTTATGGGAATTTGCCGCTCCTTGGCTATTTTTACTACTTTTTCAACAAATTCTTTTTTTCCAATATTGCCAGGATTGAGCCTTAAGCCATCTGCGCCGTTTTTTACGGATTCGATTGCAAGTCTATAATCAAAGTGAATATCAGCAATAAGAGGTATTTTTATTTGCTTTTTTATTGAAGAAAGAGCTTCTGCAGCTTGTTTATCCGGCACAGCAACTCTAATTAGCTCGCATCCGGCATTTGTAAGCTTATGGATTTGTTCTACAGTAGCGTTTACATCCCTTGTATCAGTGTTGCACATTGACTGCACTGAAACCGGGGCTCCTGCACCTATTGAAACCCCTCCTATGTTTATACCAATTTTCCTTAATATTCTTGACATCAAGCTCTATTATAGCGCACAATTTTTATG
>MFRL01000035.1 GCA_001784565.1 Candidatus Melainabacteria bacterium GWF2_37_15 | reverse complement strand
CAGCCTAAACTCACTGAAACCCCTATGCTAAAAGGTATTGACGGGCAAAAAATGGGTAAATCCTACGGTAATGACATAAAAATCTCAGATTCTGAAGAAGCTACAACAAAAAAAATAATGCAGGCAATCACCGACCGCTCAAGGATTAAGCGAACCGACCCGGGCCATCCTGACCAGTGCGAGGTTGTGTGCCCGTATTATTTGATATTTGCTGATGAGGAAACAATTAAAAAGCAAAGAGAAAACTGTGAGCTTGCCCTGTGGGGATGTGCAGACTGCAAGCGGGAATTAGCTGGTATTATGAATGACTATTTCAGGAATATTCGAGAAAAAAGAAAAGAACTTGAACAGAATCCTGATTATGTCCATAATATAATTAGAACCGGCAGCGAAAAAGCAAGGCAGGCCGCCTCTAAAACCCTAATAAAAGTCAAAGAACTAATGAAAATGTACTAATGAGCAACGAAAAAGTAATAGCAACAAATAAAAAAGCCTACCACGACTATCACATCCTGGAAAAATACCAGGCTGGCATAGTCCTCACCGGCACTGAAATAAAATCCGTCAGGGCTGGCAGGGTACAGCTCAAGGACAGCTTTGCAAAGATTGAAAATGGAGAGGCCTGGCTATATAAATCCCACATCAGCAAGTACGAAATGGGAAACGTATACAATCACGAACCTGAGCGCAAAAGAAAATTATTATTAAACAAGCAGGAAATAAGAAAACTGGAAGATAAACTGAAAGGCGCCAGCGAAACGCTAATTCCCCTGCGGATGTATCTTGTTAACGGCTGGGCAAAGGTTGAACTCGGGCTTGCAAAGGGTAAAAAGCTTTATGATAAGCGTGAAGACAAGCAGAAAAAAGACGTTAAGCGTGATATTGAGCGGGCTATGAAGCAGAGGGATTAGTATTATCTAGCTTTTTTAACCATTTAGTTTTTACTTCTTCGTGGCTAATAAATTCTCCCTTATTAGCCTGTTTTAAGCCTTCATTAAGAGCTTCTACTTGCCATGTTTCAACTTCAAGATGTTTTTCTGTAGGCTTATTCATATTAAATCTTCATAACCCTTTCAATATTGTTAAATCGTTGTTTAGTCTCGAAGATCATATCAGCTAAAATATATGATAAATTTCCTACATCCCAGCTTTTCAGGTCACTATTATTGTGTATAGAGTTGATCATAATTCTGGATAGGCTTTCGAGCTTATTTAAATTTATACCTACTTTTATCATTTGTTTTGTGATTTTTTTGGTTTTTCTCATAATTTATTTCTAGCCATCTCATTAATGAGATAATTATACTTGTATAGAGATAAAAAGTCAATAAATGTGCTAAATTAGCTTAAAATAAGTTTATTATGAAAAAAGATAGAGAATACACAATAAGAGAACAAATAAAAATGATGCTCCTATGGAGGGATATTTCGCTGAGTAAATTGGTAAGAAAGCTAAATAAAGACTATGGATATAGCGATTCACAATCCAATTTATCCCGTAAATTAATAAAAAATACAATAAAATATGATGAAGTGAAGAAGATTGCAGATATTCTAGGTTATAATATAATTTTTCAGGAACATGAGAACTGGCAAGATTGGGAAGAGTAACAAAAAAACTTCAACTCTACACCGCAAACCTGAAATGTACGATGTCCCCATCCTGAACTACATATTCCTTACCTTCGAGCCTGGTTAAACCCTTTTCTCGCGCTACTGCATATGACTCGCATTCCACAAAGTCTTTATAAGACGTCACTTCTGCACGGATAAACCCTTTTTCAAAGTCAGTATGGATTACTCCGGCTGCCTGCGGTGCCTTTGTGCCCTCTTCTATTGTCCAGGCTTTTACTTCTATCTCGCCTGCGGTAATGAATGTGCGCAATTTTAATAGCTTATAAACAGTTTTAATCATTCTTTCTATACCAGAATCCTGGACTCCCAGCTCTGCCAGATATTCTTTAGCTTGCTCCGGCTCAAGTTCCACAAGCTCGGCTTCCAATTGCGCACTGATTACAACAATCTCAGCATTATGGGATTCTGCATACTCCCTGACCTTTTGAACCATTGGGTTATTGCCATTACTTAACTCGGACTCAGCCACATTTGCAGCATATATAACAGGCTTTGTGCTCATCAGGTTTAATGCCTTAACAAATGGCTTTTCCTCTTCGGTAAATAAATCAAGAGAAAACGGCTTCCCGTCATTTAAAAGTTTAATTAATTTATCAAGCGCAGGGTCTTCAATAAGTGCATCCTTTTCTCTTGCTTTAACGTTCTTCAGGATTCTATCCTTTCTTTTTTCAACGCTGGCAAGATCAGCAAGCGCTAACTCAAGGTTAATTACTTCTATATCACCAATTGGGTCGACAATACCGGCCACATGTACGACATTCTCGTCTTCAAAACACCTTACAATATGAATAATCGCATTAACTTCCCGAATATTAGCGAGGAATTTGTTACCAAGCCCTTCTCCCTTACTTGCACCCTTGACCAGGCCGGCAATATCCACAAATTCTACAGCTGCCGGCACTATTTTCTTGGATTTAACAAATTTATCCAATATTTCCAGACGTTCATCAGGTACCATAACTATACCTTTATTCGGCTCAATTGTGCAAAACGGGTAGTTAGCTGCTTCTGCTTTTGCAGAACAGGTTAAAGCATTGAATAAAGTCGATTTTCCGACGTTTGGAAGTCCTACGATCCCGGCCTGTAACATTATATTATTGCCTCATAATTATTTTTATTGTCCACGTATATAATTATACGCTAAACAACAGCCTCAAACTTTCTTTTTGGAGCGCTACTATGTAAACCTATTCTTTTAGGCGTCCTTGCTTTATTAATCATCCTTGCAAATTCTTCAAAAAAAGCAATTGTGGTTCTATAGGTATTCAACAATGCTTCTTCAGCTATTTTACTAATTTTTTCGGGATCTTTCTCGTTTTTTACCTGAAAATATTGATTTTTAGCGTTTCTCATCGCTTCAGGCATAGTTTTATCCCAAAAGGGTACGGAAGATGTTTGTTCAGGCAGCTTTGCCTTTTCAATGACTTTTCTCTGTGTTTTTTGTACTCCTAGTTCAAGATCCCTATGTGCTATTCTTTCAGGATGACCTGGTGCTAATTCTTCAAATACAGTATGATGAGGGCCTATATCTTGAGCATAATGCGATGCTAGCCCAAAGCATTCATCTCTTTTGGCATAATTTTTTTTTCTATGTGCCTCAATTGCTGCCTGCGTGTATTTTTTTGCTAAGTGAAATGCATCAGGAGGATCAGACCTTAAATTATCAATATCTACAAAATGCCCACTTATATTACGCCGCACTGGATCCGTGCTTCTATCAGGCTCAATGCAACTTCTCAGCAGTGTTTTAAAATTAATCCTCATATCAGGCGGCACTAAGGAATTAAACCTTTTTGCACCTTTTACAGAGACTAATTTATGTGTTGAAGGGAACCACCCAAAGCAGAGTTTGTCTGATTTATTATTCATAAGCATTGTAAAAATACTAACATTTTTAGGTCAAAATTTCATTAGACTTTGTAGATATGTAAACTTATTCTTTAATGTAAAATGTTTCTTCCATCACTCTTGATAACTCTGTCAAAAGCCCTAAAACTCCCCGCACACCTACGAGAGGCCAGGGGATAAAGTTGTACTGGTTATAAAAATTAAACCCGCAGAGCGATAAATGCGGTATTTTATGACTGTAGCTCAAAGGTTTGTCATGAATTGAACCTATGGAAAAGTCTACATTTGCCTCTTTTATGGCATGCCCATATTCTAAATATGATGGATTGATTAAAATTTTAGATTCTATGCCTTTTAATAACTCCAAAGCCTGCTCAATAGCCCGATCAGTTTCCCCAACGAGGCCGATTACTCTCGGTATAATACCAAACTCCCACAATAAACACCTTGCCAGCGATGCCCCGAATTTGGCATGGGCGAGGATGCCGCAGCGTTTTTGATACATAAGCGTGCTCATCCAGCTAAAATTATAGTTAAACCTGAGTTGTTTTTTTATGAATTTCAAATCCGGCTCTAATAGCTCATTTACTTTTTGAGCATCAATAAATGTTGATAAAAACTGTTCAGTATTAGCAACACCCAACGGTAATGGGAAATTTTTATCATAAATCTTTATTTTTTTCTCAAATTCCGGTAATTCTTCCCCGCTTAAGTTTATATTACCCTGTACCTCTGCGGCTTCGAGAAGCCTCGTTATTTCATCAGCGTCATTTTTCCAGTTTTTTGACCCCATTAAAAACGACGCAATAAGGTTTAGTTTGTTTTCCGGGGGAGGCAGCTCATTTAGAATTACATCGACTCCCTTTGTTATCCCGCCGAGGAATCCCGGAGTATCCAGCGCAATTACTTTTACACCTGTTTCAGCTTCCACTATTCTTGCTGCTGTGTGGATATCATCCCCAACAATGGATGTGGCATCGCTAGTCAGGATAAAAACAACTTCGGGCGGGCGTTTATTTATTGTATCTCTTAATGTTCTCAACAATTTTTCATACCCACCCTGAATGCAGTCCTGCTCGTTCAGGCCTGTTGGAATTATAGGCACGTAATGCCCGCCAGGAATCAGGTCAGAACGGAAATGAACAGCCTCTATATTGCACCCGGCAATGCCGTGAAAAATTATAACAGCGTTTTTAATACTGCTGGCAACGAGCGTTGCTCCAATAAACGCTCCGGGGCGCATGAGGTCTTTGTAGGTTGTGGTGTGGGTGATTGTTTCCATGATTACTATTATGCCTTAAAAACACCAAGCGTCACCCCACACAAAAATGTCATTCCGGGCTTGCGAAAGCGAGCAGAGGGCAAAGGGTCGGGCTTTGCCCGCCCGTGCCCGTTTTATGCGAGCTTTCAAGACAGACCCGGAATCTATCCAGCTCTCAAATGCACACGTCATGCTGAACTTGTTTCAGCATCTTTCCAGTTATGCTTTTTGGCTTTGCTTCACTTCATACTGTCGGGGCTTCGCCCCGAATCCCTTAGCCGGCTACGCCGGCTATAAATCTACAACATTTTTTAAAATAATGCCCTTATCTCTCTAAATTTTTTATGAATAATTTCTGAAAGATAACATAATGCCGAAATTCCTTTATCTTCCTCATGGAATTTTAGCGCATCATCTAGTACCTCGCAAAGCATCTCTGCTTCTAGAGTTAAGAGATCGAGTTTATCCATTTTTTCCAAATTTTCCATAATTATTATATTATCTTGGCATAAACAGTTTGTAAACTGTTTGCAATTGAATATGTTACAAAAATAAACTAAACTTTTTGTAATCAGTTGACAAAGGATTTATCACTTGGTTATAAAAGCTGAAAATAAAAGATTCGTAGTAATAATAGAAAAAGAAATTTACGAAAAGTTCAAATATCTTGCTGATAAAGAAAATCGTTCAGCAAGCAACCTGGCTGCAAAATTAATCAAGGATTATGTTAATGAGCATTCCTGAATGAAATATGATGCGCACTCCGCACCCTACTTCTTATCTTTCTTCTTCTTTTTCTTATCCTTCTTGCAACTCCCGTCGCATTTATCCTTTTTACTCAGACCGCACGTGCATTTACCCATAATGATACTCCTTTTTAATATTATACCAGTATAGCGTCCCCCCTGCACAAATGCCCTTTTTATCGTACAAATATGGTTGTAATGCACTTATAAAAATGTTATAATAACGTTATACACAATAAAGGCAGGCAGGGCTTAGACAAAGGGGAAATGAAAAAAGTTTAAAAAAGTATAATTTCGTCTACTTTTGTATAGTGAATGGGATTAAGACGTGCTAAATAAGAGGCAAAAAAGACTTATAAAGGCTTTAATCAGGGCAGATAGCATAAAAGAAGCATGCAAAAAGGTTAAAGTACCCAGAATAACATACTATTACTGGCTTAAAACTCCTGAATTCGTTGAGGAACTTGATAAAACCCAGCAGGAAACTTTTGATCAATCTATCGCAAATATGCGAAATTTGTTCAAAAGTAACAATAAAAATATTGGATTTAAGGACGCTGCAAAAATAATCCAAAATTTCGGTACATTTTATGGCAAAAAATGAATGCCTATCCCCTCCCATGAACCCTGTCATATAAAGTCGGGTGTACCTTATTTTCCGCCATTATAACAGCTTCAATAATGCTTTCATAAAGAGCTTTTGTTCCTCTGAATCCTACACCACGCCCGGGTGCGCCCTTTGTCCGCCGCAAATGCACACTGGTTTCTACTCTTGAGCCATCACCAGGGGCAGGGAAAACATCCTGAGTAAAATATAAATATTCCCCTTCTTTAAAGCCAAGATCTTTTATATTTATCGGCTGCTGATATGGATAAACACCGTTTAATATCAGCGGATCAAACCCTTCATTAATAAAATACTCCGCATCCATTGTTTTAGCCTTTAATTCCATAGGGTGCAGGCCGAACAAGCGCACTTCCATCCCTAATTCCTCGAGCGCGCGCGCCATTGCCATTGGGCGAGCGAAAGCGGTTTGGGAATTCCTGCCGCATTCCATTAGTGCAACTTTACCCTGCACAAGGCTTTTGACTTTTTCAAACATTGGCATTAGTTCCTGAACTTCTTTTTCAATAAAAGCATCTGGGTTTT
>MFRL01000034.1 GCA_001784565.1 Candidatus Melainabacteria bacterium GWF2_37_15 | reverse complement strand
TTAATAATAGAAGATGACACCCTTAGCCTTACTCTTTCATTTTCACTGTTTAGCAGTTGTTCCTGGGTTTCCACAGCTTTAGAGAACAGGTATTTCATGCTTGAAACTGTGCTTTCATAGACCTGTTCCTGCTGTTGTTGTAGTTCTTTCTGGAATTCCGGGATTTTCAGCCATTCATAATAAGTTGAGCGTGCTATTCCTGCTTGTTCGCAAGCTTGCTCAATTTTCCCGATCTTAATAAACTCTGAAATAACTTCCTTTTGCTTAGGCGTAAGCTCTCTAACCATACACAACCCCTTTCATTTTTGTGAAAGAATCGGACAAAATCGGACACTTTTCACAAAAAAATTTTTTACTCTAACCTCATGAATAAAGATATAAGTTTATTATAACATTTATTTATAAGTTTTGCATTATGTTTGTTTGTAGGTTTTATTAATAAAATGCAAATAATCCGGGCAGACACACAGGTCTGCCCCTACAAATAAATATTTTTATAAAAAAGTCGCTTTTTCCTTAATATATTGATGCAAAACTTTACAATCTGTGTTATAATGTTATATATAAATAAAAACAAACAACTCAACAGGCATTTTTTAGAGAGTTAGAGTGTGAGGTCTGTCTTGAGAGTAGTTATTGCTTGTCTTATTTGGGTTTTTGCTTGTTCTTCTGCCTTTGCTGACATTCAGCACAAAAAAGTAAAACGTTGGCTGAATGGTAGACCCGCTATAGTAAACATTATCACTGTTAATCGAGATAGCGGCGCAGTAGTTAAGCCTGTTTACGGGAATTATTCCTTAAACCACGTCAAAACCGTAAAAGCTCTGGCTTATGAAGAAAAGGCACTTGCAGGAATTAATGCATCATTTTTTAAACCTGATATTGGAACACCGCTTGGGGTTTCCATTATAGACGGTGAAATAATGACCGGCCCTATTTACAGCAGGGTTGTGTTTGGAATAACCGATGATAATACCTTTTTAATGGATAAAGTTGATATTTCAGGCCGCATAAAAATAGGAGAAACGCTTGAATTAAACCTTGTTAACTATAACCAGCCTGTGTTAAATAACGCAGGCTACACTGTATTTACAGACAGGTGGGGGAGCAAAACTCCACGCACCTCTACAGAATACTGCCACGTAATTGTTGTTGATAACAAAATTGAACTAATAAAACAAAGCAGCGTTTATATACCAAAAGGCGGGTATGTACTCGTAGGGCCGAGAAAATTTATAAAAGGCTTTGTAAATAAAAGCGATCCGGTCAGCTTTGAGGTAACATTAACCCCTACTGACTGGAACCAGGTTAAGTATGCGGTTGGCGGCGGGCCATACCTTGTTAAAGACGGTCAAATATTCATTGATAGGCAAATGTTTAACGATAGATTCCTCTGGAGAAAAGAGCCTAGAACTGCTATAGGTTATACAAAAGAAGGTACACTGGTTCTGGTAACTGTTGACGGCAGAAAACAAGGTGTCACAGAAGGCGCTACACTGCCTGAGCTGGCCAGGATTATGTGGGAGCTTGGCTGCTGTAATGCAATGAATTTGGATGGCGGATCTTCCACGCAAATGGTGTATAATGGAGAAGTAGTAAACCAACCTACTATCCGGGGCGGCGGAAAAGTAACCAACGCACTGTTAGTAGTCCAAGGGGAAGAAATTCCGGCCAATGTACTGGTGAATGAAATTCCGACCAGAGAACAGATTGAAGAAAAAATACGCCAGTATGAACTAAACATGACACAATGAATGAAAAATTTGATTTATATTTAAAAATTTTAGAAGAATATAACCAGAAGGTTAACCTTGTAAGCTCCACAGAAGCGGAAACTGTGGTTTCCAAGCATTTTATGGATTCACTGGCTATAAGCAGGTTATCCGACATAATAGATTTTAATGCCAGCCTGAGCGTGATTGATGTGGGGATTGGCGGGGGATTCCCGGGGATGCCGATTATTATAGAATACCCGAACCTTAGGCTATGTGCGGTTGATTCTGTCGGTAAAAAACTTCAATTTATAAAGATTCTATCAGAGGAGCTGAAACTATCTGACAGGGTGGAAATAGTAAATGCGAGAGCCGAGGATTTAGCCAGAAACCCTGATAAAAGAGAGAAATTTGATCTTGCGGTGATACGGGCGGTTGCGAAGATGAATGTTATTTCTGAGTACTGTTTGCCGTTTGTAAAGGTTGGGGGATATTTTGTGGCGTATAAGGCCAAAAATATTGAGCAGGAACTACAGGAAGCAGAGCAGGCGATTTCCATACTCGGCGGGGAAGTGGTTAAAACAGTTCCCTATACACTTTCCGGCGATGAAAAGAGAAATTTAGTTGTAATAAAAAAAGTAAAACCCACACCAGCTAAATACCCGAGAAAAGCAGGTGTGCCTTCCAAGCAGCCTTTGAGCGTTAAGTAATTAAATCCAAAATCCCGTTAATAACAGTCAAGGGATGAACCGGACAACCGGGAATAACTAAATCAACCTTGTGTTTTTCCAGGAATTCCCTGTCTATTGCGGTGCTGTCCTGAAAAACTCCGCCGCTTATTGCACAGGCGCCAGCTAATATAACTATTTTAGGATCAGGTGTGCTTAAATAAGCATCTTCCAACGCAAAGGCCATGTTTTTAGTTATGGGTCCGGTTATAAGAAGCCCATCAGCGTGCCGTGGAGATGCTACGACTTCTACACCAAACCTGCCCATGTCAAAGTTCACGTTGGAGCAGGCGTTTAGTTCCATTTCACAGCCATTACAACCGCCGGCTGAGACCTGTCTAAGTTTTAGGGATTTGCCGAACACTTTTTTTATCTGTTCTGAAACAGTCGAAGGGGTTGCAATTTTATGGGAATTAGTGAATTTAATCACGTTATTTTCGCAAACTCTCTCACAGTCGCCACAGAAGATACATTTACCCAGGTCAATGGAAATGTCCGGGTTAATTGCATTTGTTGGGCATACAGAAGCGCATTTGCCGCAACTTGTGCAGTTTTCCTTGTTTATAACAGGCAAGCCTCTAAAAGGTTCTTTAACAGTTGCTTTTCTTATATCCGGTATGGCCTGATAGCCCTGATGTATTCTTGTTTTTAATGTCTTAAACATATTATTTCCTTACAAATCGTTTCCACAGTAAGATAAATTAAAGCTTTTATTGCAGAGCGGGAAGTCAGATATGCCGTTACCCTTTACCGCTAATGCGAGGCCGTTCCAGTTATTGAATGAGGGGTCTTTTATTTTATACCTGCTTATATTTCCTTGTTCATCAGTTAAAACTGTATGGACTATTTCACCGCGCCATCCTTCTGTCAATGAAATTACCATACTGTTTGGAGATAAAGGTTTTGATATTTGTGTCAGTAAGTCAGCATTTTCAGGTAATTTTGCAAGTAAATCCCGTATTATTTGCGCGGATTGCTTAATCTCAATGTATCGAATATAAGTTCTTGCGTATACATCCCCGCTTTTCATCACGATTTTTTCAAAATTCAGGGTTTTGTAACTTCCCCAGGGATGATCTGCCCTTATATCAAGAGGAACGCCTGAAGCTCTTGCCGCCATGCCAACAAGACCGATTTCATGAGCTGTTTCTTTGCTTACAATTCCTGTTTTGTCAAGCCGAGAGAGTACACTGGAGGAAGAAAACATTGAATCTATTATTATTTCTACTGTTGTAAGGATTGAATCGAGCATTGAATAAATTTTATCTGATAAGTTTTGGTCTATATCAAAAGCAACACCGCCCGGCCTGATTAAACCTCTGGCAAACCTGCTTCCGCAAATTTCAAGCAGTGTATTAATCACAAGTGTTCTGGTTGCTCCAAACACAGAAGTCCCCATTAAATAAGCTATATCATTGGAAACTGCACCGAGGTCACCGATATGTACGGCTATTCTTTCCATTTCCAGCGCAATTGCCCTGATTATTTGTGATTTTTCAGGTATATTTGTATTAGTCAATGCTTCTAGGGCATTGCAGTACGCTGTTGCATGACCTATTACAGTATCTCCTGCAACGGATTCTGCCAGATGGATCAGTGGTTTGTTTCTTTGTAAGAACAAACTTTCAATGTTTCTGTGCTGGTAGCCGAGCTGGATTTCCAGATTTTCTACAAATTCACCCCTGCATAAGAACCGGAAGTGGCCGGGTTCGATTATGCCGGCGTGGATGGGACCGACTGCAACTTCGTGGACTTCTTCATCATCTGACTTCAAGAAATTATAGTTTTCAATTTTCCTGACAGGTTTTAACCAGGGATGGCCAGCGGGTTCAATGTTAAATTCCTCGAAAAATTCCCTTTCAAACATTGAAAAGGCCGGTATATCAGGAGTTAATGAGGAATATGACTTAATTTCGAAAAATTTTGCTGAAGAAACAAGGATCTGTGAGTTAAAATCATCTGCCAGTACTGTAAATAACCTATTTTTAACTCCAAAAAAACCTATGGCACGCTTATTATGCCGGTATTCGTTCATTATTTCGTGCCTGAGCACATCTATATGAAGCGTAGGTATTTCATTTATGTTAATAACAGTATTGTTTTGTGTTTTAATCCAGTTCATTATCGGCACCCTATCACAGCGTTATTTAACAGGTTAAGAAAAAAATCGGGTATGTATATCCCGACAGTCGCAGCAACTATCAGGAATACTAACTGCGGAACGTACATTGTCTTATGAATTTTAACTTCTATATCAGACTCCGGTGGCTCACCAAAACTCATTTTTATAACGACTTTACCAATTCCGTATAAGATTATTACAAGCAACACTAAGAAAACTATTGCAAAAATTATTTGATCCCTTGCAAATAGTTCTTTTAGCAGTAAAAATTTGCTGAAAAATAATGGTGATGGAGGTAAGCCCGAAATTCCAACAAAACACAGCACCCACAGCCAGCCTGTAAGCTTGTCTTTCTTAATAATTCCGCTGATTTTACTGATTTTTTTGGTGCCGTATAGGTTTAAAACATTACCTGCTGTAAGGAAAAAAGCTGCTTTTATCAAAGAATGCCCGAATAATTGAAACATAGCAACATAAGTTCCAATCCCTCCAATGGCTAAACCTATTGCTGCTATTCCCATGTTTTCTATTGAGGAATATGCAAGCATTCTTTTATAATTATTTATGTTAAAAACAAACACAGCAGTCACAAACACAGATAAAATCCCCATAACCAGCAGTAGGGTGTTTGCAAAGTCTGATAAACCGCTTAGATTCATCAATTTGTGATATCTTAGCAAAACCAAAAAAGCAGAATTTAACAATATTGCTGATAATAGCGCTGAAATCGGGGATGGGGCCTCTGAATGTGCATCAGGGAGCCATGTATGTACAGGGGCAAGCCCTATTTTTGTACCAAAACCGGTTAATATAAAAACAAAAGATAATTTAAGCCAGAATGGATCAATCATATCTGCATGTGAATATAAATCATTGTAAAAAAGCGAATTTATCCCTTCTGCGCCGGTCAAAAGCAGAATGATCCCAACAAACGCAAGTGATATACCTATTGAGCAAATAAAAACATACTTCCAGGCGGCTTCCAGAGAGTTTTTTGTTTTCTGGAAATATATCAAGTAGGCGCTTGCAAGAGTTGTGGCCTCAATGAAAACCCAGGATAACCCGAGATGATTGCTTAAAATAGTTCCCAACATTGATAATACAAACAATACTGTAGCAATTGAGTATTTTATGCGATCATTGTTGTTTAGATCAAGGGTTTTTATAAAGCTGGAATTATATATTGTAACTCCTGTGAAGATGACAGCAAGAATTAAGAGAAATAAAATATTTACGGAATCAATTACAAAATAATCCTGAATTATTGACATAGCATCAGTCATCACAGCCGCAATCCTTTAAATTACACAATGCACAGGTGTTTGAATCGTTAAAAACTGTATTTATTTTCTTTACCAGAAGTCCGAGTATAAAAATAGCTATAAATACATCCAGAAGTATGCCCATGTTTACGATAACAGGCATTTCTTCGGCTACAGAGAGTGAAAACAGAAATATTCCGTTCTCAAGCATTGCAAAACCTATAACATTAGTTAAAAGTTTCTTTTTTGTAGTAATAAAAAACAGGCTTATCAAAATCGTTGAAATTGATACACCTAAATAGAAAGGCATTAAAATAATTCCTGTAAACAGCATTATGCTTGAAATTACGAGCGAGTAGAAATTCGGGATATAAGGCTCTGTTTCTCTGAAAATATTGTTTTCAAACAGTATGATCTTTAAAAGAGATGGGATAACAATTGTTTTTATGACCAGGGTTTCAAAAATGAGGAACAGGAAGTTTAAATCAAGCGATATATCGTGCGAAAAGATTATTATCAGGAATAAAATAAAGCCCTGAATAGAAAGCAGGGTAATAAGGCCCTTTATCCGTCCTGTAATAGACATCACCAGGTTTATCAAGCCGAATAAAAGTATAAGCGTACTAATCATTTTATTAACCCCACAGGATTTTCGTATAATGCAATCATTGTTAAAGCGAGAACTACAAGCGAAACAGAACACATTAAAAAGATAAACTCAAACAGACGAGAAAATCTAAACCTTGCCACAGTTGATTCAAGTGTACCTATGATAATTGGAATTAATAAAAAGACCGCGGGATGCAGCATATTTGCGATTAATGCTGAAAATATAACCATTTTCATTGCGCTGCCATAGTTGATTAAAGCAAGGTCAGGGCCTGAATTATCCAGTACCATTACTTCATGAATCATTGTTAATTCGAGGTGGGTGTTTGGATCATCAACTGGAACCCTGCACCCTTCCACCAGAATCATCATAAAAATAACCAGAACACTTAAAAGTATTATTAAAATACCTAACTCGCCTGTATTATTAAAAATTAAAAATAGGCTTTGAAAGGAATAATTACCGCTTAATGCTGCTATCGAAGCAATAGTAATAAAAAATGCGGGTTCTACAAGGGTTGAGAAGCCTGCTTCCCTGCTGGCACCCATTCCTTCGAAGCTGCTGCCTGTATCCATTGCGCTAATTAGGCTAAAAAATTTGCCTAGAGCCAGAATATAAGCAAACAAAATAAAATCACCTTCAAAACTTAGGAATGATTTTTGATTAATTAAGGGAACAAGCAGACCTGCAAAAATAATCGACGTAAACGTCACAGAAGGCGCTATATTGAAAATAAATGATGTGGTTGAGCTTATTACCTCACCTTTTTTAAATAGTTTTATAAAGTCGTAGAGTGGCTGGAAAATTGATGCGCCCTGTCTACCTCCCCAGAAGGCCTTTGTCCTATTGATTATTCCGACAAACAAAAAGGGGAACAGGAACAATAAAACTATCATTAGTACGAATTCCAGCATTATTTAGTCCCCACTGTATAAATAATAGCAAAAATCAGGAAAATCAGTCCGTACAGTATGTATTGTTGAGTGTTTCCGCTCTGGATCCAGTAAAAGCATTCAATAACCTTTTTATTGAATTTTAGTACCGGGTTTATCAGGTAATACTCAAAAATATCGCCATAATTTACGGAAAAGAAGGGCTTGAAGAAGGATAAAAACAAATCTGCGTATGAAGATGCGGTATATTGCATCCGATTATTTATTGCGTGATAGCCACAGCCCCATGTGTTATGATTATAAACTCTTTTATTCCTTAGCATTAAGGTTCTCAAACCGTAAATAAGGCCGAATAGCATAATAAAGCCGAGTCCGCTTAATGAAACTGTTCTCAAAATGGTTATATAAGGATCCATCATTATGAATGTTTCAGTGTTTACAAATACAGAAACAGGAATCATAAGCAGTTTTACGACATACTGCGGGAAAAGTCCTATTATGAATGTCAATGAAGCCAAAACTGCCATAGGGATAAGCATTATTTTTGTTACATCATTTTTTACTAAAGCAGCTTTTTGCCCTCTTGGTACACCTAAAAATACAACACCATAAGCTTTTGTAAAGCACAACATAGCCATTGTACCAACTAGCGCGAGGGCTGCAATTGATATGACAAATACTATTAATATTGAGGAATTTTTTATTGAGAGGCCGTTTAATAGCCCCAGATAGATTAAAAATTCACTGATAAACCCGTTCAGCGGCGGCAGGCCAGTTATTGCAACTGAACCTGTCAGGAACAACGCTGATGTAGCAGGCATGGATTTGACCAATCCACCCAGTTTTTCTATATTTCTTGTATGGGTTTTGTTATAAACAGCGCCTGCTGCAAAGAAAAGCAGTTGTTTAAATATTGCGTGGTTTAAAATATGCAGGATTCCGCCTGAGAACCCTAAGATTGCTATTAAATCATTATCATAGGCGAGCCCGAGCATACCGATTCCTATACCCATACCTATTATGCCTATGTTTTCAATGCTATGGTAAGCGAGCAGTTTTTTGAGGTCATGCTGGGCAATTGCGTAAAGCACTCCAAATAGTGCTGAAATAACAGATATTGCAAGAACAAAATAAGCGATGTCCTTTGAGGGATTGGGGATCCAGGATAAAGTCCTTAAAATACCATATATGCCTGTTTTAATCATAATTCCTGACATAAGCCCCGAAACGTGGCTTGGCGCAGCGGGGTGGGCTTTCGGGAGCCAGGTATGAAATGGTACGAAGCCTGCTTTTATGCCAAACCCGATAAATAAAAGAATAAATGGAATATTTGTTACATGTCCTTCAAAAGAAGCAAAATCATAGCTGCCTGATGTGGACGAGAGCATAATAAATCCTGCTATCAGGAACAACACGGAAACATGCATTGTTATCAGATAGTTTATACCTGCGGAGAGGACTTCTTTTTTCTCACTTTCAAATATTACAAGGAAAAATGACGATAAAGACATTAATTCCCACACAATTAAAAAAGCGAGGGCGTTCTGCACTACTGTAACCAGCAGCATTGATATAATCAAAATAATTAAAAACAAATAATGAGAAAAAATACTCTTATTTTTATTCAAATAAGGCTTTATATAGCCTATCGAATAAACGATACCAAGTACGCTCATTATTGAGATTATCAGGATAAAAAATGCAGATAGCGGGTCTATGACAAGGTTTATATTACCAATAAGTCCTGGAATATGTAGTGAACTTTTCAAAGTCTCTTCCCACAAGCTCCTACTAATTTTATAAAAGTTTGGGCAGTACTGGGCTCGAACCAGTGACCCCCAGAATGTCGATCTGGTGCGCTACCAACTGCGCCAACTGCCCTTATAATAAAACCGATTATTAAAATTTTAGCAAAAAGATAATTTAAATCAAATAGATCACAGCGGCTTAAAATTATCATATAATATTTCTCATTACATATAAAAAGATGAAAGGATAGAAAAAAATGAAATCAGTGCGTAATTTAGTCTTAGCTCTTATTTTAATTTGTGGAATTACAGTTACATTTAACGGCCTTGCATCTTCCAGCGCAACTAACGGTTTAAACATTGCAGTGGTTGACGTACAGGAACTCGTAAAGAATTATGGCAAGGTAAATATCTTAAAAGAAAAGCAAACAGCAAAACTTACTGACCTGCAAAAATTTGTTGAGAATGCAAGAAAAAATATCGCAGCAGAAAAGGATACAATTAAAAAGAAACTACTTGAAGATAAATACAATAAAGAATTACAGACTAAAAAAAATACAATAGATACTGAATATCAAAAACAGCTTGTAGAAATAAACAAAAGTGTTGAAAAAGCCATAAATACTGTTGCACAAGCAAATAAATATGACCTTGTTTTAACAAAAAACAGCGTATTATACGGCGGAAAAAATGTCACTAAGGATGTTTTAAAAGTTTTAAAATAAGATTAAACAGTTATCATAAGTTATAATTCTTTAACCCTCATAGTTAATTCTTCAAACGATTCTATAGGCTTTTTACACCCGGTCTTCTCACAAATATCAACAGTAGTCTTATTTTTATCTTCTGTTTTTGCGACTAAAACCGCATCAATAGAATAATGCTTCCTTAATAAATCAATTATTTTATAATTTTCAGGGTCTTTACTGTTCTGATAAACCGTAATAACCTTGTGATTTCCATAATAATAAAGTAATCCTGACAGTATTTGAGAATGTGAAACAGGATCATTTACAATTCTATCTCCATAAACACCTGCAATTTCTTCAGCAAATGTTAAATATTCCTTATCTTCTGTTATATCAGTAATTTTAAGCAATGCAGAGAATAATATTGAACTTGCAGAAGGTATTGCTCCATCATAAGCATCTTTTATATTTACGAGTGGAACCTCTGAATGCTTTGATATAGTTAAAAATGCTTTATTTTCTTCATCATGAAAATCTTGTATGACAATATTAATTAAATTAATTATCTCTTCAAGATATTTTTCGTTAAATGTAGCTTCATATAGCTCTAATAACCCGTAAATTAAATAAGCATAATCCTCAAGAAACGCGTTTATTGAGGATTCGCCATCCCTGTATCGTCTTAATAATCTACCTTCGCTGGTTTTAAGGTTTTTATCAATAAAATTAAAGCAACCTACAGCCGCTTTTTGGTATTTTTCATCATTAAGCACTTTAGATGCAAGCGCTAATGCTTTTATAACAAGGCCATTCCAGCCTGTTATTACTTTATCATCCAGGTGCGGGTGGATTCTTTTTTCCCTTTCTTCATATAGTTTATTTAAAAAACTGTTTAAGATCTCATTAACCTGGTATACATCCTTGTTAAATTCAGCAACTACGTCATTTAAGGTGGACTGAATGCTTAAAATATTCTGAGAACCCTCAAAGTTACCATTTTCAGTGATTCCGTAAAATTTGCAAAAAATTTCGCTGTCTTGACCTAATATTTCATCAATTTCAGATTTTTTCCATACAAAAAACTTCCCCTCAATTCCTTCTGAATCAGCGTCAGTTCCACAATAAAAACCACCGTCCGGGTCCTTCATTTCCCTCAATACGTAATCCAGGGTTCTGCGTGCAACATTTGCAAAAACATCATTTCCCGTTATTTGATAGGCTTCGAGATAGGCAATACTAATCAATGCCTGGTCATACAGCATTTTTTCAAAGTGAGGGATAAGCCAGTACCTGTCAGTTGAATACCTGTGAAATCCGCCTCCCACATGATCAAAAATACCACCTTCATACAATGATAACAGGGTTCTTTCCGCCATATAAAGAGCGGTGTCTCCATCCTGTGATTTATATAAACCCAATAAAAAACTTATATTGTGAGGCATAGGGAATTTAGGTTCACGGCTAAAACCGCCGTATTCCGCATCAAAAATTCTGGAATATACCATCAATGACTTATCAAAAATATCTTTTTTAGGAATTTGCGCTGAACCAGAATCTTGGGCAAATCTTATATTGTCCAGGACTTTATGGCCATCTTCAATTAATCTTATACGATTATTTTTCCATAATCCATTGATCTCCTTTAATATCTGCAAAAAAGAAGGCATATTATATCTTGATTTCAAAGGGGAATATGTTCCTGCATAGAACGGGATTTTATCGGGAGTCATAATAATATTTAAAGGCCAGCCGCCAGTTCCGGTCATAAGCTGGGATGCAAGCATATATGTATCATCAATATCAGGTCTTTCTTCCCGGTCAACTTTTATTGATACAAAATTTTCATTTAAATATTGCGCTGTTTCTTTATCGCTGAAAGACTCGTGTGCCATTACGTGACACCAGTGGCAGGTCGAATAGCCAATACTTAGTAATATTGGCTTATCTTCTTTTTTTGCTTTTTTAAAAGCTTCTTCTCCCCAGGGATACCAATCCACAGGGTTTTCTGCGTGCTGAAGCAAATACGGGCTTTTTTCATTTATTAATCTGTTATACTTATTGTTTTTCATTATTTATTCCTGACCTCCCCGTTCGAATTCTATAAGCTGCTCTTCTCTCTTTTCCAAAGATTTTAATCTGCTTTCGATTAATCCAACTTTTTCTTCAAGGTGGTGAACCTTTTCAGCCAATTCTTTAATACTAATTTCATCATTATTACTCATAAAAATTCCTCTCATTTTCTAATTCAATGCCAATTTTGCCAACCAGCCCGGAAGAGGTGCAAGAGGGATATCATAATGGCCCTTTCCTTTTTCCCATTCATATGTTTTCCCGCTAATATGCATACTTGGCGGAGCTACTATCCAATCACCATCACTTTTAAAATCAAATCCTAATCTAAGAGCATTTCTTGATGGAATATCAAAATCAGGGTATTTAAAATAATAATGCAGGCCGCCACCCCCGCTCAGGGTAGTTACTGTTTCTGGTAATTTATCATATTGGGCTTCAAATCTCTTGAGGACTTTGTCACCGTCATCTCTGGGGTCTATATCAAGGACAACAATACCTGATATCTTGCCTGTAGCTATTCCTATATTAGAATTCACCCATAGTTGATGCATATTTTCTATTTTTTTAATATTTTTAGTAGCTGCAAAGGGGCCTTCTCCTATTTTGGAATGCTTTCCTTTACTTTTACAATCAGGATTGCAGCAGGTGCATTTTCCATCCATTGCTGAATAAACTGGAAATACAGCATATCCAAGATTTATGTAGTCCAATAATTGATTAAACATTTGACTTCAAGTTCTCCTTAATTAAAGAATATAGACTTAAATTAAATAATGCATCATACAATGCGTTATGCTTTTTTAAACCAAGATTTAATTGATCAACCTCAGATGATGCCTTTTCTGATAATTCCTGTTTTAATCCGGTAAAATCCCTGGACTGTAAATCCGCTAGAAGATAAAGCAAGCTGTTAAGATTTACAGATCTCCTATTTAAAATATATGCCAGCTTTGGCATATATTTATTGATAAACTGGAGGTCAAATTCCCCGACATTTACACCTATAGCTAAAGGTTTATCAGTTTCTGAGAAATATCTTTTTACAAAATGAAAAGCATCCTCCGAAGCTTTTTCCAACGGAATTCTATTCTTCTGGCTTTTAAATTCAATGCCATTAATCTCAATAGCTTCTGGCGTAATTAAAAGTTCATCGTACCTGATTTCCTCATAAAAACTATGATAATTTTCAAACCCATCAAATGAAACAACAATACCAAGTGATAGTATTGAATGTTTTATGGGATCCAGTCCTGAAGTTTCAATATCTAAAAATAATCTTGCCATAATTCAACAGAATATATGGTATAGGATGTAAAAACATTCGTATATTTGGTTAGTTTATAAAATTTGTTCGAATTCTTTCTTCCACATTTTCCGGCCTAAGCAAACCATTTTGTTTTCCAAGTTCTATACATTTTAATAGCCAAGCCATATTTCGTGCCAAAGTTCTCATTATTTGTAAACCCTCCAGGTCTTTTTGGACGTCTTCAGGAGTATACCCGTGCACATTATTCCAATACTGACTTGAAACAACAGGCATTGGCAGCCATATTATGAAGAAGAATTAACTGACCAAGATAGTGATGAAATCACTGTAAATATAGTTAATTTTTTTAATACCTTGAGAAAATGGGATGAACGTCGCAAAACAAGGCTGTTGAGCGAATCCGAGGTTTTTTGTAGTGACTGTAATATCGAAATTAAGGAAATAAATAACTTTCATATTAACAACGAGATGAATTTATGCAGCGAATGTTTTAAAAAAACGTTAAGTGAAAGTGATAGAGTGTTAATTGAAAAAGATATGTAGTCTCAAAATTTCCCGTACGGTAAAAAATATCCTCTTTACCCCCTCAAACACGACAAAATTTACTGTACGGTAAATTTATAAACCACACTAAAATATAGCTTAGGTAGGGAACATACCTGCTTGTACAAAAACACCCCTATTTTAAATTTATACCAAATTTAGCCCACGCTGTGTAAGGGTTTCAGAGGAGGACTTTTATTTTAATAAACAATTAATTAACATATGTGCATTTTTTAGTGCAAAGTGTACCAAGTCTGTCGATATCAAGAATAGTAACAATAATAAAAAGCATAACAGCAAAAGCGGTATTTAAGGATAATCCTGAGGTGAAAAAGCAATTATGGGGCGGGAATTTGTGGACAAGCGGGTATTACGCAAATACAGTAGGGCAATATGGTAATGAAGCTGTAATCAAGGAATATGTGCAGAATCAGGGGAAAAAATACAAGAGAATGTATCGAGGCCAATTAAAATTGGCCGAAGAGTTTTAGATACCCCGACCCTCTGGGTCGGGGAGCTTCATTTAGATTTTGGGAACATTCAGGGAACGGAATTTAAATTAAAATCTACAGATTTTTAATGACCTCAAACAGAACTTTAAAAGCAAAAATTAAAATTAATACTGGCAAGCCAACAATAACAAGTAGAAAGAATAACAAAAATCTCATAAACACTTTCCTTAATTGAATATAATACTAATTATAATCTGATAAGCTAATACTGAAAAAGATTTTACTGCAATCTTCATCTTTCCTGAATTTTGGTATGTCCGTTTAAAACCGCCCTATTTTTGCTTTTAATAAAAATTCAGGAAAATTTTAAGAGTATATATTGATGATATGTCGATTATCTATGCAATTAAATGCAATTGGGTATCATCTCAATTAAATATAAAGGGATATCATACAAATTATTAGTTTTTTTGTAATCAGCCGTAGAAGTTCGTATAGCAATTTCAGGCTCAAATTTTTCAATATAGTTTTTTAAACTTTTAGCTTTCAAGTTAGTTGAAGATTTAACTTCAACCGGGATTATACTTGAATTTATTTCAATAATAAAATCAAGTTCAGATCGACTTGTTTCATTAGACCAATAAAAAACTGGTAAATCTTTAATTGTTTTAAATTGTTGCAGTACATATTGTTCAGCAATAGCACCTTTAAATTCTGCAAAAATTTTATTCTCTTCAAGCAATGTTTTTATATCAAGGTTAGTCAAGGCACCAAGCAAACCAACATCAAGCATAAATAATTTAAAAGCGTCGAAATCCTCATAGGCTGATATTGGTAGCCCGGGTTTTGTGATTTTATTTACTTTATAGATTAAACCGCAATCACAAAGCCAGGATAATGCTATTTCAAATTCTTTAGCCCTTGCCCCCTTTTTGATTGCTCCATATATGAACTTTTTATTTTCTTTTGTTAATTGCGCAGGAATTGATTTCCAGAGAAGACGAATTTTGGCAACTGTATTCGCCGGAATATGCTTTGAAAAATCCCTTTCATACGCAGATAGTATATCTTTTTGTTTTGCTCTAACGGCGTTAAAATCTTTATTTTCAATAAAATCCTGAACAACTTCAGGCATCCCGCCGATATAACAATACTGTTTTAGAAGATCAATATATTTATCCTTAAATGTTTCAATAAGTTGAAAGTCTTGTTTTTTAATCAATTCTAATAACTGCGATTCCTCAAGCGCTTCCATAAATTCTTCAAAACTAAGTGGATATAAATCCATAAACTCGACTTTGCCAACAGGGAATCCTGTACCATGATTACAGGCAACTCCTAACAGGCTTCCACCGGCTAAAATATCATATTGAGGAGCATTTTCATTAAAATATTTCAGTGAAGTTATTGCCTTGGGGCATTCTTGAATTTCATCAAATATTATTAAAGTATTTTGAGGATTAATTTTAAACCCGACCTCAATTTCAAGCCCCATAAGGAGTCTTTCCACATCTAAGTCTTTTGCAAAAAGAGTAGTCATTCTTTCATTACTGTCAAAATTTATATAAGCAGTTTGCTTGTATTCTGTCTTTGCAAATTCTTTCATAAGCCAAGTTTTCCCGACCTGCCTTGCTCCCCTAATGATTAAAGGTTTATGGATTTTCTTATTCTTCCATTGAATAAGTTCCTGTATAGCTTTTCTTTTCATGGCTTTTCCCTTTTTAACAGTAAAATCATATCATGTATTACATTTTTTTACACTAAAAATTAGGACAAAATTACACTTTTTTACGCGAATATTTTATAAAATTTTACATTTTTTTGCAATATAAATTTTATAATTAACTATTATTACTTTAAACTTAATTATAATTTTTATAGTTAAGTTTTGAAAATACTACAGGTACTTTGTTTTTAAACATATTCAAGGATTAGGTAAAATTAGGTATTATTAGGTATCAAAGGAGTCTAATTTCGTTAATTTTTTCTCTGTATTGATGTCATATTATTAATAGAACATTTTTTTTAACGAAAGTCTGGTATTTAATCTAAAAAGTATTGTATTTCTACTCGTGAGCTGTATCCTTTAGGAGGTGTATATAAAATTTATCATTGGGCTTCTTTTTATCGTACATAGCGCTGCATACTATTGGAAATCTTTGTTTATAATCTAAGTCAGTATGTATTTTACTGGCTCTGAGGATTAAAATTTTTTCGCCTTTTGAATGGGCGTGATTTATCAATACATCAATATAGTTTTTAACTTCTTCTTTTAAAGTTTGAGCTTTTCCTTTTAATGTAGAACTAATCTTTAATTCGGGTAATTTTGCTTTTATTTAACGTCTTAACATAGTAAATTTCAAGCGATAAAACTTTGCCCTAAAATTTTTGTGTAATATTTGTGTAATTTATATAAATTTTGTGTAATTGTGAGTAATTGTGAATATGTTAAAAAACTAATGATAGATTGAAATTTTACTTATTATCAAGACCTTAAAAATACCTTAGGAGGGCGACGTTCTATCCTGCTGAACTACGTGGGCAAGATATCAATTATAAGGTTAAATTAAAATACTTCCTTGGTCAACTCAATAAAATCTTTTGACTTAGCTCATTATAAACACAACAGCCAGCAGGTTATTGAAAAAATGCGCAAAAATCCCGGGCATTACAGAACCCGTCTTGTATTTGGTAATCCCAAGAATCAAGCCTATCGCTGTAACAGAAAAAATTGCAGTGCTGTAATCAAGATACTGCGTATGTGATATTCCGAAAATCAACGCAGTTATAAGTATTCCAAAAAACGGCCCGGCTAATTTTGAGATAGCAGGCTGCATAAATCCTCTGAAAAATATCTCTTCCACAATGGGCGCAAAAAAAACAGCAAGAATAGTTATCCACCTCAACCTGTCTTCAGGCATTTCCATATATGGATTTTTGGGCTCTGTCCCGGTGAATTGCGAAAATATCACACTTATAAAAGTCGTTGTCAGAATTATTATTGCAGTCGCAAATATCCCAAGACTAATAGAAGATGGAAGCCTGTTTAAAGACAACCCAAAAGCTTCAGAAAAAGGCACCTGGTATTTCTTTGTGACTATAAGGTACACGATTGCCAATGTAGAAAAGGACAGCAAAATTTGCAGGACAACCAGGAAAAAGTTCATGTTAATATCCATGCCCGCATATAACATTATTCCAGCAAAAATTATTGATAAAGCAAAAATAAAAACATAGCTAAAAAACACATCAAATATGGTCCACGGGACATATTGTTCGTGCCTTGTTTCTATATGCTGAATATGACTTGGATTTTTCATTTTATTTGAGGTATTTGAGTTATACGAATTAAATTGCTATTATCTTAATATGAAAAAAATACCGGCTTTACTATTGGAGATTATATTAGTTGTATTCCTAGTCATCACGCTTGTCGTTTTGGGGGTAGAGAAATACAATGATCTTTTTAATAGCTTTCCTAAATATACAATACAATTTAAAGATGTGGATGCACTAAGTGTAGGTTCACCGGTAAGACTCGCCGGGGTACATATTGGCCATGTCATAAAGCAGGAATTCAAAGATAACAACATATTAGTAACATTTAAAGTTACTAATAAAAACACATCCATCCCCAAAGGTTCCGTGGCAGGAATTGAATTCACCGGACTTGGCGGATCAAAATCACTAGAAATCATGCCTCCTCATTGCAAACAAAAAAGTAACCAGGAAATTTACCAGATAGAACCCGTAAGGGTGAATTCCTTTATGGAAATACAAAACACAATTTCCAAATCCACTCTTGATTTATGCAATGGAATATTATCTTTTTTAAATAAGAGTGAAAAAGATGCGAGTATAAATTTAAGAAAAACAGCAAATACCCTACATGAAAATACTGCTAATCTTAAAGAAATTCACGAAAAAATTAAAACAAAAGGGGAAGAAACCATAGAAGAAACTAAAAAAATAAAAAGTATAATTCAAGATACTAATAAAAATCTAACCCACTTAAACACAACTCTCACGAACATGAATGAATTTGAAAAAGATAAAAATGTTCAGAGCAGTATTAATAAAATTAAAGACTCCACTAAAGATTTATCAAATTTTATGGAAAGTGAAAAATTCAGAAACCTTAACCAGAATATAAATCAGGTTAACCGTAAATTAACCAGGATGAAAGATAAAGAAATAAGATACATAAACGAATTCAGTGAATCACTTAAAACTGCAACAGAAAAAATGCAGAAATTTGTGGACTCCTTAAAGAAAAAAGAGAAGAAAGAAGAAACTCATCTTTAATCTATAACAACCATTGACCCTACAATATGGCTTACAGGTATATAACCAAGGATTTTTTCTGTATCTACATCGTAAATAATAACCTCGTAAGCATCATAATCCGTAATAAGCGCCCTGCTTTTTCCTGCTTTTCCCTGAACCAATTCTATTTTGCCCGGAAAACCGCTATTTTTAAGCTCAATACCTTTTATTACATCAAAATTTTCCATATCAATTACATTTAATTCACCAGATCCTGCGCAAGTCACCAGAATTTTGCCCATTTTTTCAAGAATTATAAGGTCAAGAGGTTTTTCCTTTACATCAGTTTTTTTGATTACTTCACCTTTTTTCAGGTCAAAAACTGTAAGCGTATTTTGATCTCTACTTAAACTGATAACATATCGATAAAAATGTCCGATTTTTGTGACATTCTTATCCTGGAATAAATACGTTACTTTTGCGGTTTTAGGGTCTAACTGATAAATATTCCCTGTCTTGTAATCATTGTAAAAAATAAATTCTTCATTATCAGCAGGCTGTAGGTTATCAGGATAGCCAGTTACAGGTATTTCTCTCACTACCTGCATATTTTCCAAGTCAATCTCGGATATGATGGTTGAATATTTATTAGCTACATAAGCTTTTTGTGTTTTAGCAAGACAAACAATAGATGATGGAAATTTAGCCACATCAATACTTTTTACAAATTCATCATTAGCTGTATCTATAACAAATACTTTTCCTGCTGCAGCAGCTGTAACAAGTACATACCTGTTATCAGGAGTCACTTCCATAGCCGACGGAACAGAGGAAAGGGTTATAGTTTTTTTAATTCTTCCTGTTTGAGAATTCAATACATAAAATTTATTATCCCGTGGATTTATTGTATATAGCTTTTTATTACTCAAAAATTCCAGCTCAGGTAATTTAAAAACATTTTCCGTAGTTTTTCCAAGCAGACTTACTTGTTTTTCACCTACATTCCCTTGATTTTCAGTTTTATTATAAAAAGCAATGTCGCCTTCTTTATCAGTCTTTTCTTTCAGAGGAATTTTAAGATCACCAAGTATTACCTTTAATTCCGTAGGTAAGATCAAACCTTTAGGAACAACAAGATCCTGGGGCAAAATACCCAATTTAACCTTTAATGGCATTTCCGTGCTGCTTATTACTGTAAGCACTTCACCTTCTTTTTTTATTATTTTTAATAATGCAAGATTATTGTTAAAAAGAATCATATCCGGCTTCTTGGAAAAATCCTGATTCGCCGGGATAGTTTGTATTATTTTTAATGGTAATTCATGATTTTCATAAACAAGAGGTAAAATCGGCAAATATGCGGTTTTATCAGGAAGTTCTATAAACCCGTCAAAACGTATATTTGCTTCAGGATATTTTCCCATGATAAACACCGTAACCTGTTCCGGTAACTGTGTAGATAACCCCGGCGCTACCAGGCTTAAAAAAGATATAAATGTGAATAATATTTTAAACGATATATTTTTCATTTGATAATAATTATATAACAGATTTTTCAAACGTTTTAACATCTTCCGGCGTATCAATACCAACAGGCTTATAATCCACTATTACAGTATTTATCACAAATCCATTCTGCAAAGCCCGCAGTTGCTCAAGGCATTCAGCTTTTTCAAGGTCACTTTGCTTTAATGCTGTAATTTTTAGTAAGGCATCCCGTCTGTAAACATAAAGACCTATATGAGCGTAAAATTTAGCATGCCCTGCTTCTCTTTCGTATGGGATAGGCGATCTTGAGAAGTAGAGGGCTTTTCCATTATTATCTGTTACAACTTTGACCAGGTTAGGGTTGGGTATTTCATCTTTATCAGTAATTTCTCTTATCAGGGTGGATATATCAGCATTTTCAAGTTCATTTATTGCTTTATCAATGCTCACCGGATCAATTAAAGGCTCATCGCCCTGCACATTAACAGCTATTTCAATTTCAGGATTATTTCGTACAACTTCTGCAATTCTATCGCTGCCGCTCTGGTGAGTATCCGCAGTCATCACTGCTTCTCCTCCAAAGCCCCGGACTGCCTCGAATATTCTTTCATCATCAGTAGCAACAATCACACTTGTTGCCAGCTTTGACTGTTTAGATTTTTCATAAACCCACTGGATAATAGGTTTGCCTTTTACTTTAATTAACGGCTTTCCGGGAAGCCTTGTGGAAGCGAACCTTGCAGGGATTATGATTGCTGTTTTCATTTGTTCATCCTTTTAAGCTACTTTTTTCTTATTAATAATTTCAACATCATCAAGATTAACGTTTTGTTTTGCCTGCCACAAATCATACTTAACCTGCATATTTAGCCAGCTATCAGGTGAAGTATTCAAAGCCTTCGCTAATTTCAAAGCCATGGCTGGGCTAATTCCTATTTTTTCATTTAAAATACCTGATAAAACCTGCCTGCTTATTTTAATTTTTTGGGCAAATTCAGTTACCGTCATATTTAGAGGTTTTAATACATCCTCTTTTAACACTGCTCCTGGATGACAGGGATTATACATTAATTCTGTTTCTTCAATAGTATCCATAATATTATTGTAAAATGTCATAAGACATTTTACAATATGTTGTCATGCTGAACTTGTTTCAGCATCTTTCCAGCTTTCACTACTAAAGTAGGGTGCATTTATGCACCTTTCATAATTGGTGCATAAATGCACCCTACGTATTTTTTCATAAATCAAATTATAACATACGGTTGTTACCTAGTAAGACCCTGAAACAAGTTCAGGGTGACGGTTTTTACACAACTTCTTTCCAGACTTCCTGGTTTTTCAGAAGGTCATAATCAAGCTCCCCCTCTCCAGCTGCTACCAGAGAAGCAACAACAGTGTCACTTGTGACATTAACCAGCGTTCTGAACATATCAAGTATACGGTCAATAGCAAATATCAGGACATATGCCTGGCCTACTTCCTCAACTGATAACTTGAGGCTGCCCTGCACAATTAATGCAAGCGTAATAAGACCGGCGCTCGGGATTCCTGCGGATGCGCTTGATGCAACCATTGCCAGTGCACCAATAAGAATTATCATTAATGGTGTGAGATGTATATCATAGGCTTGCGCAATAAATATAACAGCTACAGACTGAAATAAAGCTGTCCCGTCCATATTCATAGTTGCTCCAAGAGGAAGCACAAAGCTGCATATTTTGCTGGATATTCCGGCTCTTCTTTCACAGCATGCAATAGTTATAGGAAGTGTTGCGGAGCTGCTTGCTGTACCGAACGCAACCATCATAGCCTCTGTAATTGCCTGATAAAGTGAGGTAACTTTTATTTTTGAGAAAAGTTTTATTATTATAGGATATGTAACAAATAATTGAATTGCCAATCCCAAAAGTATTACTGTCGCATACAGCCAGAGATCCTTTATAGTATCAACACCTGCTTTGGCAACGTAATAGGCTGTCAGAGAAAATATACCCGGTGTGGCAATAACCATAATCCAGTCTGTCACTTTCATCGTAGCTGCAAATACCGACTCAAAGAATGCCACAACAGGCCTGTTCACTTCTCCAATTGAAGCAAATGCGCATCCGAATATAATCAGCGCTATAAGAGTCTGAAATATAAATGTTTCAGGCTGACTGTTCTCTTTTACATCAGGGTCAGCAGCATTCCCCGGCAGCATATTAAGCATTAAAGAAGGTATATCTATATTTGAGGTTGTTTCCTTAATTTTTTCCACTTTATCCTGCACAAGCTGGGTTTGCTGTTGATCTATTTTAGACTTAATGCCTTTCCCTGGCGTAAATATAAGGGCCATAGAAATCCCTATCACAACAGCGATAAAAGTTATAAGAGCGTAATAGCCAACCATTCTTGCTCCGACTTTTCCAACCTGCCTGCTGTCACCCAAACTCGCTATACCAACTATGATTGCGCTTATTACAAGCGGTACTACAATCATCTGTATAAGCTTAATAAATGCCTGGCCGATAAACAGCAAAACTTCATGATGTGGCCCAGGTTCACCGTACTGGAATGGAAATACTATCCCTACAATAATACCAAGTATTAATGCGGTAAAAATATGCCAGTTTCTTTTTATTCCAAAGCCAATAGCTACTAATATATGCCAGTGTAATTTCATATAGTATCTTCCTTCTCAACAAATTTAATACGTCAAGAACAATTCTAACATTTTTTTTATAGAAATGAAGTTTAAATATTTGGCTATTGTTAAAAAATAACTGATTTTTTTTCTTTTTGGGAGGGCAGCGCAGAGCGCTGCCCTCCCAAAAAGTGGGCTGGAGTGCCGAAGGCACTCCAGCCCATAAAATTAATACAAATTTTAAAATTTCTATTTCTTAGCAAGCATATACTCGTATATTTGAGCTTTCTGGATTCTGTTTGTTCCGCCTTTTACACGACTGTCCATTGCCATTTGTATAAGTGTTAAGTCGGAATTTGCAATAAAGCCTATATTTCCAAGTATATGAACAGTTTCTAAAGCTAACTGCGCAGCAGCTTCACTTGCTTTTACCTTTGCCATTGAAGCAATTTTTATACTTGGCTTTCCTTTATCTATAGAATCAGCGCTGTAATAGGTCAACATTCTGCCTGATTCCAGTTCACTAAACATATCCGCAAGGGTAAACTGGATATTCTGGCTTGTAGAAACGCTTTCTCCCTGTGCATTTTTAGTTTCTTTCGCTGTCTGTATACTGCTTATAAGCGCACTATGGCCAATACCCACAGCAATAGTAGCTATGAGTGTTCTTGCAAGTGTAAGAACTTTTTCAAAATTATCATTTATCACTCCCACACAATTTTCATCTTTAATTTCAGTGGAAATTTCAGCCTGGTTAATGATTATTTGTGAAGACGATATGGATTTTGCGATTTCCGTAATTTTTATATCTTCTTCAATTATGGTGAATAATCTTATTTTACTTTCTTCATCTTTTGCAAAAATCAGGTATTTATCAGAATAAATTTGCTCACTGCTGATGAGTTTAACTCCGCTTAACTGCCAGCCATTCTGAGTTTTTACAGCTTTTGTCTGAATATCCTTGAAAGTGGAAAATCCCGGTTCAAGACATAACAGACCGATAGTTTCACCTTTTGTAAGTACTTCATCTGCTTTACACTTTCCATAATCCTTCATTATATTTCTGAAAGTAATCTGGTCCGCTAAAATATATGCTGAAAGTGAATCCTTTTTAGCTATTTCTTCTAAAGAAACAACCATGCCAAGGTAATCATTATAGATTTCACTTTCTGATGGAAGCAACCCAAAACTTCTGGATAAATATTGTTTAATCTTTTCTTTTGGGTTTTTATCATTCCTGGCGCTGATTTCCTCAACTGCTGAAATCATGTCCTGAGTCCTTTTAATACAATTCAGATGCTTATCGCTTAATTCATACTGTCCAGCCATAGCTTTTAACCTCATTATTTTATAAACATTCTTTATTAAGCTATCACAAACAACATCAACAGGCTATAATTTTACTTTTAAATTTTTTGAAAAGTTGCTTATTAATAAACCTGTTATAACTATTATGCTTCCTGTAATTACAGAAGATTTTGGTATCTGATGCAGGAACAAAAAGGCTAAAAGCATTGCAAAAAACGGAGTTATATAACAACAGCAGGATAAACTGGTAATTGAATATTTTAAAATAAGCTTACTCCATATTAACGTGGCAATCACACTTGGAAAAACACCTAAATAAACAGCAGAAGCAAAAGAATTAAAATCAATTCCCATAAAATCGTGGATTAAAGTTCCTGAAAAAACTAATAAAAATAGAGTCCCGCTCCAAATAAAATAACAGGTTAACTCAAGCGGCGTGTACTTTTTCATTAACTGTTTCTGCTCTATATCAAACAGACTAACTATTATTGCAGCTAACAATATCAATAGAATACTGCTATTAAAAGAAAATTCAAATACTTCTCCACCGGAAACTATTAATATACCTATAAAAGAAATAATTATACCTATAAGTTTGAAAATATTTATGTATTCTTTAAAAATTAAAAACGAAAATGTAGCCACAAAAATAGGATAAGTATTTAACAAAATACTGGATACAGCTACAGGGATATTCTTCTGGCCATAAAACAATATTAAATTATACACTGACACGCCTAAAAATCCGCATACCAGAATTAAAGGCAAGTCTTTTTTATCGGGATAGTTAATCTTACAACGCCTGGACACAATAAATAACAAGACAGACGCTATTGAAAACCTGAATAAAGCCAGTCCCCCCGGACTAAAAGCATTGAGCGCTATAGTAACTGCCGTATAAGTTGATGACCATAAAAAAAACAGCACTAAAAAACTTAGCGCTAAAAATAATTTATTTTTGCACATTTTTCGTTAATCTCTTCTTGATATATATGCTAGTTATCTATTTCTTTCTTATGTTTAAATATACACCCACAAGTTTATTTTACAACTCCAAATTTCCAAAATTTAAAAAAAACAATGATTTAAAAGTAATGATTATAGTAAAATGTTATGGAAATAATATCTAAATATTTTGTTAAACGAGGAATATAAATAATGAAAAAATACCAGACAACAGGCATATATATAACATTAATGGTTATAATGCTGGCATTTTTTGCATCTTTGCTGACTTCAAAGACAGACACCATAAAAGATACAACCTATTCAGAATTTATGGGGATGGTAAAAAATAATGAAGTAGCAAATGCAATAATTGCAGAAGACTACTTAATAGCAGAAACAAAATCATCAGGCGATGAAGTTATAAAACATAAGGTCGCAATACCTATGAATAGTGCAAACCTGATAGATAAACTTGAAGAAAACGGCGTAAACCTGGAAATTGAACATGCTAAAAATTCAGGTCAATGGATAGGACTCATAGGATCGCTAATTTTCCCCTTATTTTTGCTGATAGCCCTGATTTTAATGTTCAGGAGCGCGCAAGGCGGTGGCTCGCAGGCCATGTCATTCGGTAAAAGCAAGGCAAAAATGATGCTGGATAATAAGGTAAAAATTACCTTTTCAGACGTGGCAGGCATTGATGAAGCCAAACAGGAACTTGAGGAAATAGTTGATTTTCTTAAAAATAGCCAGAGATACCTCTCATTAGGAGCAAAAATCCCGAGGGGAGTACTTCTTGTGGGCGCACCGGGAACAGGTAAAACCTTGATGGCAAAAGCTGTCGCAGGTGAGGCCGGAGTTCCATTCTTCAGCATAAGCGGTTCTGACTTTGTTGAAATGTTCGTCGGCGTTGGAGCTTCAAGGGTAAGAGATCTGTTTGAGCAGGCAAAAAAACACGCACCCTGTATTGTATTTATCGATGAAATAGATGCTGTAGGAAGACAGCGCGGCGCAGGACTTGGCGGCGGGCATGACGAAAGAGAACAGACCCTTAACCAGCTGCTCGTAGAGATGGACGGATTTGACGGAACAACCGGAATTATTATAATTGCAGCTACCAATAGACCTGACATACTTGATAATGCACTTTTAAGACCCGGAAGGTTTGACAGGCAGGTTGTTATTGACAGGCCTGACATACTTGGCAGAGAACAAATCCTCAACGTACACATAAAAGGCAAGCCTCTTGCTCCTGAAATTAACATAAAAACCCTTGCCAAAAGGACTCCTGGCTTTACAGGTGCTGATTTATCAAACCTGATAAATGAAGCAGCGCTCTTAGCAGCAAGAAAAGAAAAAAAAGAAATCGAAATGGAAGATATGGAAGAGGCTATTGATAAGATTATCGCGGGTCCTGAAAAGAAAAGCAGGATAATTGACGATAGAGAGAAGGAAAATACTGCTTACCACGAGGTAGGTCACGCATTATTAGCTAAATCCCTTAAAAACTGTGACCCTCTGCACAAGGTAACAATTATACCAAGAGGTATGGCACTGGGTGTTACTATGACACTGCCTGAAAAGGACCACCTTACATATAAAAAGACCCAGCTCCTTGACCGTATAGCAATGCTGTTAGGCGGAAGAATAGCTGAAGAGCTTACTTTTGGTATTGATGAAATAACAACCGGCGCGCAGAATGATATAGAAAAAGCCAGTGAACTTGCCAGAAAAATGGTCACTACTTACGGTATGAGCGAAAAAATCGGTTCCATTGCTTATGGCAAAGGCAATGAACATGTATTTTTAGGCAGGGATTTTGGCACAGATAGAAACTATTCGGAAGAAATCGCCTCAATGATTGACAGAGAAGTCAAAGCATTAATCGAGGAAAGGTATGTATATGCCAAAAAAATTCTGTCAGAAAACAAGGATATTATGGATGAAATCGTAAAAGTCCTGCTCGAACGTGAAACCCTTGACGAAAAAGAGGTTGAGGAAATTATGGAAAGAGTAAGAAATAATAGATAACTATAAAAAAAGCCACACAATGTGTGGCTTTTTACTGAAATAAACTTTTTACATAATCATAATAAACTACAACTTTTTTCCGGCCAGCAAAATAAATATTTCCAACCGGATTATCTCCTGAAGAACTCCACAATCTCCTGATATGTTTGATTATTATCCCAAAGTCATGCGGGCGATGAGGAGGTACTTTAGGGTACATAGCATCAAGCGGGTTATCTTTAGCATGTATCGAATTAGCTGAAAACCCCAGTGTCTTTTTATTATGAATAGAAGTATTTATAGAAGGTGTAATTTTCATTTCCGAATTATAACATATAATTATTACTTTTTCCTTATAGTAAAATATAATTATGACTAACAAACAAACAAGACAACTACAAAAAGCACTCGATCCAGAATATAGAAATAAAAACTTCGAAGAGGTAGAAACAAATTTTTCTAAGGAGCAGGCATTAGCAGAGGCTGAAAGGTGCCTGCAATGCAAAAAACCCAAATGCGTAGAGGGCTGCCCGGTAAATGTGCAGATCCCAGAATTTATCCAGAAAATAAAAGAAGGAAAAATTGATGAAGCCGGACAACTAATCCGACAAACCAACTACCTGCCTTCTGTGTGCGGCCGGGTATGCCCACAGGAAAGGCAGTGCGAAGGCAAATGCATTCTTGGAATAAAAGGTGAGTCGGTTGCTATTGGTGCTCTAGAAAGATACATAGGTGACCTGACTTCTGCACAAATAGAAAAAGTCACTCCAAGCGGTAAAAAAGTCGCAATAATAGGTTCTGGCTGTGCAGGCATGAGCGCAGCAGCTGACCTTGCAAAACAGGGACATAAAGTAACTATATTCGAGGCCCTGCACGCACTGGGCGGAGTTTTGAGATATGGAATCCCCTCATTCAGGCTTCCAAGAACTGTACTTAACCGGGAAATCGAATTCCTGAAAAAGCTTGGCGTGGAATTTGAGACCAATGTGGTTATAGGCAAATCCCTTACAATCCAGGATCTTTTTGATGAGGGCTATAATGCGGTATTTATCAGCAGCGGGGCTGGCCTACCCAAGCTGTTACACATTGATGGGGAAAACCTGAACAACGTTTACTCTGCCAACGAGTTCTTAACCAGGGTAAACCTAATGAAAGCAAGCGGAATTAAATCCCCCACCCCTATTTATGTAGGCAAAAAAGCTGTAGTAATTGGCGGCGGGAATGTTGCAATGGACGCGGCCAGGGTAGCTAAAAGGATCGGGGTTGATGAGGTTATTATTGCTTACCGCAGATCAGAGGCAGAATTACCTGCCAGAAAAGCAGAAATCGAGCATGCAAAGGAAGAAGGCATAAAGTTTTTGATGCTGCACTCGCCGGTGAAAATTCTCGGGGAAAACGGTAGAGTAGCTGGCATGAGGCTTCAGGTCATGGAACTCGGTGAGCCTGACGCGTCAGGAAGGAGAAGCCCTGTTCCTGTGGAAGGTAAAACTGTTGATATTGAGGCTGATACGGTTATTGTAGCGTTAGGAACTGACCCTAACCCGATTATTCCTCGCTCAGCAGAAAATCTTAAACTTGATAAGAAGGGTTATATTGTTATAAACCCAGAAACCGGAGAAACCTCAATCCCTGGTGTATGGGCAGGTGGTGATATTGCTCCGACAGGCGAGTCCACAGCCATAAATGCCATGGGTGCAGGCAAGCGTGCGGCTCAGGCGATTAATGAATGGTTATATATTGAACTCACAGGGAATGAACTTGGAGAATATCTTGATATTAAGGAATTAAGAAAGCTTGCGAGAGAAGAATATCGCAAATTGCAAGATATAAACGTTTTTCATCCAAGACTGGGAGAGATAGTTTTTACGCGAAGAGGTTTTGATAAAATCAAGCATACCGGTGCTGATGAAAGAAAATTTAGGCTTTTACCGAGACTAAAAAAAATTATTGAAACCGCAAAATATATTAATAAAAAAGAATTAGATAAAAACAGGTTAGATGAAGCAATAGCATTTCATTGGCTTGAAAATAAAATAAAATTAGAAAACAACTATTTCATTATAGGAATACAAATATTAGAAGATAGACGTGGTTATAAATTTTATAATTTAAATCAAGACTTGGAAACTTGGCATAAAAAATACCCTTCAGGGTCACCCGCAGAATCAAACACGGGGTCTGAAGGATACATTAATAATATAACAGATTTATAACTAAATTTCAACCCGTGAGGGTTAACGTGTAAAAAACTAAAAAGAGGCTAACGCCTCTTTTTAGTTTGAATATTATGCATCCTTCATCATTAAGGTGCTTACTG
>MFRL01000033.1 GCA_001784565.1 Candidatus Melainabacteria bacterium GWF2_37_15 | reverse complement strand
GACCTTATTACACATATATTTATTATCCATTACAATTTATCACTTGAAATTTAACCACTACCCATATTTTTTGTCTTCATTTCAGGTTTACTTTGACGTGTAAGTTAATTTTAAGGGGGAAACTGGCCGCTGCGCGGCCAGTTTCCCCCTTAAAGACCTTTTTAACGCCAAGGACAATATGAAAATATATAAAATTAACTCCTATAACGCCACAGTCATGTTATGCAATGATTGCAAATTCTTCTAATTTTTAAATACTACACACCTGGGCTATATCAAATTTTTGTATATTAAACAAAAATTAACCATAACTTAATTATTTGTATATAGCGAGGAGAAGATGAAGGAATTAACATTTAAATTAACTAAGATAATTGAAAGTCATAATTATTTATCTCTGCCGATATTTATAGTTTCAATTTTTAATACTTTTTTCCTGATTTGTGTATTAAAAATCTTTTAAAAATCCCTTAATTTAATGAGGAGGCTGAAATGACCAAACTTGAACAAATTACAAGAAATACCCAGAAAGCTAAAGAATTTTTTGAAGATAAAGTGGCTTTTACAGTGGGGCCTGTTGAACTCAATAAAATGATTAAAGAGGAAGCCGATAGAATTCAGGTTATAGATGTAAGGAAAGCTGAATTGTACGAAAAAGGCCACATTCCTACCGCTATTTCTATTCCTGGTGATAGACTTGAATCTTCATTAAGCAAACTTTCCAAAGATAAGATAAACGTTGTGTATTGCTACACCCAGCAGTGTCACCTGGCCGCAAAAAGCGCAATTATCCTTGCAAGTAACGGCTATCCGGTAATTGAACTGGAAGGCGGGTTTGCTGAATGGAAGAATCAGGATTTTGATGTTGTGAGTGTAGGCTAACCTCAATGTCATCAACTTAGCACAACAGTTGCAAATTGTTAAGGAATGGGGCGCTTAAGCGCCCCATTCCTTCATGCCGAACTTGTTTCGGCATCTTTCCAGTGAACAATTCATGCTATAAGCCAAAAAGATCCCACCAGCAAAAAATATCGCAACTTTCTATTAATCGTCATCGTGCACTATATGCCACTCACCGTCAGAACCAAGGACTGTAGTTCCGCCCTTCCTTAAGTGTTCATCAGTTTGTTGATCTCTCCACTCCCTCTCAGCTCTTCGCCTCTCAGTTTCTTCTTCTATCCTCTGGCGATCGCTCTTGTAAATTTTTCTCTCTCCAGCAAATCCCAATTTTGTTGAAGAAAGCTGAGGATTACACTTTGTTGTTAGAAAACTTGGGGTTGAGTTAAAAGATACTTTCATCATTTTCTTTTTTCCTTTCATTAGTTTTATATCTGCCTACATTTTTATGAATTTAATTTTCACTACTCATACAAAAACCGTGAAAGAAAAAGTTGACAGCGCAAACAAGAAAATTTTTACCCCCCCCCTAAAATCCTTGCTATATCTGAAAAATTAATCTTAACAATTGTTAATATTATAAAAATATGTTATAATAATTGTATAAACAACCTTGGTAATAATTTCCGATAATCCAAAAAACAGGATTGAAAAATTTTTATAAAGTGTTGCATTTTGTCGCTTTTTGTTGCATTTTATATTGCAAAAATTAGCCTAAATCCAGGCTCCACAAGGCTTTAGGCTAATTTTGAAAAATCCAAAACATCGGACATTACGCCTAACCCACAAGGAACTCTTTCTTATAGAACAATGCACACCCTGTAACAAGAACAATGAAATTAGGCAGCCATGCCGCAAGCAGGGGTTCAATGATCTGGGCTTCTCCGAGTGACGTGGAAACCGCCCTTAAAATGTAATAACAAAATATTATAAGTACACTGAATAATAATCCCCGGTTAAATCTCGATCTCGGCGGACTTATGGCCAGGGGGATTCCTATGATTGATATTAAAAAACAGGTTGCAGGAAGCGATATTTTTTCATACAGCAGGATTTTTAATTCTGAAGTCTGGTGCTCATCTTTTTTCTGTAATTTATGTATATAACCTACGAGCTGGAAATAATTAAGCTCTTCAGCTTTATTTAATTTCTGCACTTTTGAAAGGTTAATATTTGTATTTAATACCGATTCTTTGAATGCGGCTGTATTCATAAGTTTTCCGTCTTTGGATATTGTATAATTTACAGCATTATAGAATTTCCATTTATCCGCGTCAGCTTCGGCATGCTTGGCCTGAATTACCTGGATTACCTCATTTTTAGATAAATCCAGCACAGTAACGCCTTCCATTTTATTGTTTCGATAATTATTTATATAAAAAAGCCTTTTAAGCTGTTTATTTACGTCATATTCTTTAAAGGAAAAATTGGATTTTTCCGAAGGAATGCTTTTCTGCATCAACGCCCACAGCATGAGATTTCTTGCTTGAGTATTAGCGGCAGGAACTATGTATTCGTTTATAACAAAGCTGGCAAGAGTAGCAGCAAAACTAAAAATAAGCACCGGCACTGCAAGACGACGCAGGTTTACCCCGCATGCCCTGAATATGGTTATTTCATTATTTGTATTAAGTTTATTAAATGTGAGGATAACAGCCAACAGGATCGCCATGGGGATAGTAAATACTATTATGTAAGGCAGTTGCAGAAGTATTGCAAGGAATGCTATTTTAAACGGTATACCATAGTTAGATATCTGTTTCACAAGGTACAAAAATTGGTCTGAGGCAAAAACAAGTGAAGTAAAAACCAGAATTCCCGGGAAAAAGGTCTCTAATAATTGTTTTAAAAGGTATTTATCCAGCAATTTAAGATTTTTCATTCTTTTATTATATAATAATAAAATTCTTACGAGTATTTCATATCTTAGGAGATTACTAGATGTCTAACGCAATAGAAGTAACTGACGCAAATTTTACCCAGGAGGTCAAGCAATCTGACACTCCTGTGCTTGTTGATTTTTGGGCCCCGTGGTGTGGACCTTGCAGAAAAATTGCTCCTATTATTGATGAAATAGCAGAAGAGTTTCAGGGGAAAGTTAAAGTAGTAAAAATTAACACAGACGAAAATATCCGTACCGCGCAAGAGTACAGTATAAGCGGAATCCCCAGTCTTCTGGTATTTAAAAATGGTGAAGCTGTAGAAAGACTGGTTGGACTGATACAAAAGCAGGCTTTAGTATCAAGTATAGAAAAGTATCTTTAAAAATTATTAAAAATTAACACCATGCCTGTTTTGCTTTTTTAGGCATTTTACTTTTTTTATGATCTTTTTGATAAATTTTGTTTAATTCTTTGTAAGAATCTTCCAGTGTCTCCTTTGAAAAAGCAAGACTTTTCGATTCTGTAATGTTTTCAAAACTAAATTCGTTTGGCCACATTTCATCGTTAAGTTTTCTCAAGGGTTTTCTCCTATACACTCCTTAAAACAAAAATAAAACTAGAATATTACAATTTAATCGGTTTTTTAGGAGAAAACTTTATGCAATCTTATTGTTAATTTACAATTTTTAATTTTTCCTGCTATACGCAGCAGCATGTTCCCTATTCATAATAACCCAGGAAAGAGCAGGTTTTGTTTCCTGTGTTTGTGTTTCAGAAACTTTCACCAAGAAAGTTCCGCCGTATCTTCCTCTTGAAAACCTGACCATTTCATCATCAGCAAGACGCTGTAATGCTTTTCTTATAGTATTGCTGCTAACGTTAAGCTCTGTTGCAAACTGGCTCATCGCTGGCAATTTATCGCCAGGTTTAAAATTATCTTTTATAAAGTCTTTAAGATATGTTTCAACTCTTTCATAGTTATATAAACTGGCTTGAACTGCTGGAGCAAATATTTCATTTTCTTTGCCTGTCATGATTTGTTGCTCAGAAGGTAATCTCAGGATATATGTACCGTATCTGCCTCTTTTTGACTGGAGTATTCCTTGTTCTATAAGACGTTTAATCGCATCATGAACTGTTTTTATACTTACTTTTAATGCATCACCAAGCTCATAATGTGACATTAATTTATCACCGGGTTTATAATTTGCGGAAATCAATGCTTTTAAATCACGTTCCACCTGGTTAACAAGACTGTCAGAATTTGTCTGGTCTTCTTCCCGGGTTATTTCCGGTATTATATTAAGTATCCAGTTTGATTTATTTCCTTTTAAAATTTTTGACTGGATAACACCGTTTTTTGCCAGGTATTCCAGAGCCAGTCTGGTAGTATTTGGAGCGCTTCCGATTGTTTTAGACAGATTTCTCGAAGACGGCAACGCTTCTCCGACCTGATAATTACTGTTAACTATATATTTTTTAAGAACTTCTATTGTGAATTCACGTTTGGATACCTGCTTTCTTACTATACAGGAAGAGCTTCGCTCGCATATAAATGTACCTATACGTTGTTTTGACGCTACGTAACCCTGGTCTTCCATTATTCTAATGGCGGTCTGGACTGTTCCGATACTTACACCGGTTTTTTCAGCAATTTTATTTTTTGTAGGTAAAAGTTCATTTATATTAAGTTTATTTTCCTTTAAACCGTTATTAACCCATTGTATCAGCCAGTCCGCAAGGATGTTGTCTTTAGTTTTGGAATGGTCTCTGAAGTTAGGCAATTTTTCCGGCAGCTCATTCACTTCAATCTTTCTTAAGGTTGATTTTTTTACATATTGTTTATTTTCTAAACCCTGAAGTTCGCTATTTTCCTGAATTAAAACTGCATCTTCCTTTGGTGCCATCTTATAATCTCCCTACGTTAACTCCCTTACATTTTAATCAATGTTAAAATTTCTTCCCTTATTTATAATAAAACAATAATACTAAAAAAAGTGCTAAAAATTTGTTTTTTTTATGTTAAAAATTGTTAAATTTTACCTACAATAAAAACGAAGCAGGACTTTTGTCCTGCCTCGTTGAAAATTTATTTGTAACAATTCTTATGCTGAGAGTTTTACTTTGGTCAGCTCAGCAATCTTTTTAAACGCAATTGGGTCTTTTACTGCGATATCAGACAGCATTTTTCTGTTGATAATTATGTTTGAATCTTTAAGCCCTTTCATGAAGCAGCTGTAGCTGATCCCATGCTCTCTGGCCGCTGCGTTGATTCTGGAAATCCACAGACGTCTGAAAAATCTTTTAATATTTCTGCGATCACGGTATTGATACTTTAAAGCTTTCATTACAGCCTGGTTGGCAACTATAAACAGTCTGCTTCTAGCACTTTTGAAGCTTTTTGCAAGTTTAAGAATTTTTTTATGTCTTTTGCGAAGGACGTTTCC
>MFRL01000032.1 GCA_001784565.1 Candidatus Melainabacteria bacterium GWF2_37_15 | reverse complement strand
TGCTAAGAAATTACTACAATCTAAGCTCCTTAGAAAATCTGTATCCCTTAAACCACAGGCTAAAAAGATGTGTGCCTAATTACTGTTTTAGTTCTTCACCAACTCATTAATAGTAGAGCTGAAGCCAATTGAATTTTTTCCATAACCTGAAATTGAATTTAACATAACTTATTCACTCCTTGCTTATTTATTAAACTAGTTATAGTTTTTATACGCGCCTGAAAAATAAAAATTGCTAAAAATTCTTCAAATTTTAAAAAAAATTTATTAAAATCGCTCACAACCCAGTGTGTACAGGCTTTTATCTTTAAGCCTCCATCAAAAGCCCAACTCATAGGAGATGGGCTTTTGTTTTGTAATAAAACTTTTTTATTTCTTTATAGCTTTCAGTTGTACTATATCTGAAGAATTAGCGGTAACTTTTCCCTCAATTCTTGCTAAAGTTATCTCCATTCTATCTTGATAAGCTTTATTTACTTCTGAAACATGGATTAATGCCTTTAACATCTGAGTATTTTCACTTACTTGAGATTGAATGAGAGTGTTATCCTTCTCAAGATTATCAAGGCGTTTATCAACCACATTGAGACGTTTGTCAATTCCATCGAGGCGTTTATCAACCACATCGAGACGTTTGTCAACTCCATCAAAGCGTTTATCAACTGTATCAAAGCGTTTATTAATGCTTTTTAACTCTTCTATAACTGTTTTTTGAAATTCCTGATTTTCCATATTTATCCTTCACCCCTGAAAATATTTTTATAATTTTAATACAAAAATAATCTAAAGTTATTAAATATAGATTTTTTCCAATTTTTAAAAATGTCGCAAATATAAGAATTATACATGTGATGAATAGCTCGGTTTCAATAGTCAGGGCAATATTGAAAAGAGGAGAACATCTAAAAATGAATGAAAAACTCGTATCAATAGCAATGGCGACCTATAACGGAGAACAATATCTCAGAGAACAGCTTGATTCTATTTATAATCAAACATATAAAAATATTGAAATTATTGTTTGCGATGACTGTTCTTCTGATAAAACAGTCGAAATTCTTGAAGAATACAAACAAAAATACGGCTTAAAGCATTTTATTAATGAAAAAAATTTAGGATTTATCAAGAATTTTGAAAAAGCTGCTTCATTATGCAATGGCGAATATATAGCCTTTTCCGACCAGGACGATATCTGGATGAGTGAAAAAATTCAGGTTTTGCTTGACGAACTAGGTGAAAATACTATGATACACTCAGACGCAATTCCTGTTGACGCTGAAAAAAATATTATAGCTGAGTCCGCAAAAGTACATTATAAAGTTAAAAAATTTGTTTACCCCCCGGAAGCTCATAACAGGTATATTAACTGGATTACCTGCGTACAGGGCTGTACGGCTTTATGCAAGAGGGAAATTTTGCATTATGCCTTACCAATACCGAATTTTACTGAAAGCCATGACTTTTGGTTCGGCTTTATTGCATCTAAAATGAACGGAATAAAATATCTTGATAAACCATTAATATATTGGAGAATTCACGGTAAAAATACGACAAACCCCTCAAGATTATCGCATAAAATTTATATGTTATTTGGAACGCATATATTGAGAACTTATAGATTTATTAAAAGGCTTTATTTCCTTAAACAAAGAGGGTTAGAATGGAAATGAATCAAAAGTAGCGCAGCTTTTTTATTGAGTTTTGTTATTTATTGTATAATTCCTATAGAATGTAAGAAATCTGGGCTTGTGGCTCAATGGCAGAGCATCCGGCTCTTAACCGGCAGGTTGAAGGTTCGACTCCTTCCAGGCCCAATTTTATATGGAATTATGAGCAACATAAAATTAACGATTGATGGCGCAAGAGCCCGCATAATCTTATCAAAACCTCCCCTTAATGTTTTAGGTATAAAAGACTTGCGTGAACTTTCCAGTGCGCTTAAAAATCTAAAAACTCAGGAAAATCTTAAAGTAATTACCATAGAATCCGACCAGAAAGTGTTCTCAGCAGGTGCGGACATCTCTGAACACACATCAGAAAAAGTTGTGGAAATGCTTGACGCCTTTCATGGTGTGTTTTTCGAGATGATGGAGCTGGATATACCTACTATCAGCCTGGTCAAATCCGGCTGCATAGGCGGGGGGTGCGAACTTGCACTTTTCTGTGATTTTGTGCTGGCTGCGGAGAATGCGTATTTTTCCCAGCCTGAAATAAAACTGGGCTGTTTCCCGCCGGTGTCTATGGTTTACTTTCCATACATAGTAGGGAATAAAAAAGCGTTGGAGATGGTTTTAACTGGAAATAAAGTGTTTGCAGCAGAGGCGCATGGATTAGGGCTCATAAATAAGGTATTTGCAGAAGATGAATTTGATGAAAAAGCGGAAAAATTCATTGATTCCATCTTAGCTCTTAGCCCTGATGCTATAAAAACAACATTAGGGACGTATAAAAAGCTGAATTACGTTGATTTAAAAGAAAAAATAAAACTTTCGGAAAAACTATACCTTGAACAGATTGATCATGATAGTATTATCTTGAAGAAATAGGAGAACTTAACATGGCAAAATACGACGATCTTAAAGTTTATTATGAAAACGATATTAACGAAAACCCAATAATGAATAAAAACGTGGCTATTCTGGGATTCGGCAGTCAGGGACACGCTCACGCGCAGAACCTTCACGAATCCGGCGTAAGGGTAAAAGTTGGCCTGCGTCAAGGCTCAAAATCCTGCGATAGAGTGAGAAAAGCAGGTATCGAGTGTGTTTCATTTGAAGAAGCAGTCCAATGGGCTGACGTGGTTATGATATTACTTCCAGACACAGTTCATAGAGATGTATATGAAAATCACATTGCGCCATACCTGAAAGATGGTATGTATTTAGGTTTTGGCCATGGGTTCAGTATTCATTACGGCGAAGTAGTGCCTCCTGCTGGTGTAAACACCTTCATAGTTGCACCAAAAGGCCCAGGTCACCTTGTAAGATCAGAATATGCAAAAGGCAGAGGCGTCCCATCACTTATAGCAGTAGGCCAGAATCCTTCAGGCGATACGTTTGATGTTGCTATAGCATATGCAAAGTGCAATGGCGCAGGTAAAGCAGGCGTTATTGAAACTACATTCAAAGATGAAACAGAAACTGACTTGTTCGGCGAGCAGGCTGTACTTTGCGGAGGGGCTACAGCACTTATTAAAGCAGGGTTTGAAACACTCACAGAAGCCGGCTATCCGCCACAAATGGCTTATTTTGAATGTTTACATGAATTGAAGCTTATTGTTGACCTGATCTACTACGGTGGGATTCAGGACATGAGGTATTCTATCAGCGATACCGCCAAATATGGTGATGTTACCCGCGGGCCAAGGGTAATTACCGCACAAATTAAAAATGAAATGAAGAAAATCCTTGAAGAAATTCAGAACGGCGAGTTCGCAAAAGAATGGATTGAAGAGAACAGACAGGGTCAGCCTAACCTTAAGAAGCTTGTTGAAGCTGACAAAAACCATGAAATCGAGCAGATCGGCAGGAAGCTCCGCGGTATGATGAGCTGGATTAAGGAAGAGCAGCTTATTGGCGCTGACGAGAGATAATTAGACTTCTATTTCTGATTATCCGAAATATTTGTATAATATTTTGTGCATTTTGTGTAAAATTTGTGCCCAAACAGGGTAAATTTGTGCATAATTTTTAGTTTTCAAACCAGCTAATTTTATGCCATTTTGACCTTAAATTCTTTATAGTTGTGGTTTTTGTGGGTTATTTTCGGGAAATTGATTGTTATTACTGCTTTTAAGTTCATTGTACTATACATAATTAGACATTTTTATACACTTTTTTAAATTTTTCCAAATTTCTCTTTTTAAATTTCTGATTTTTAGAAATTAAGAGTGATACAAAAACTATCAATCTTATTGTACCATATTCCGAACAATATTGCGAGTTATAGTGTTCGTATATGCCTTAAACTAACAACATTATTCGGCACCCTCAAATATTGTAAAGATTTGTAATTTTAAGCAATAAAAAATATCATGTTTTTTTTTTACGATTTTTATGTACTTAGGTGGATAAGCTAAGTAGATACAAAAGAGGAAAGATAATTATGTTAAATTCAGTTAACTCAAACGTTTTCAGATCAGCAAATGTTCAAAATTTACGCAATCCTGCGTTCGGTGGAAGTAATCTTTCTATTCCTAAAGGTACAAGCTGGGATCTTGACGCTATAGCTGATGAAGTGCTAATACGTGGTGTTGCAGCGAAAAACGTTGAGGCAAAAGATGCAATGATTTTTGAAGGGGGACAAGTCGAAGGAAGTGTATACGCTGAAGATGCAGTACATAATTTTGGAGTCATAGGAGAAGATATGATTGCCGGTTATGCAGAAAACAGAGGGCGTGTAAAAAATGTTACTGGTAATACCGTAATTAACAGTGGAGAAATAGATGGAGACATAGATGCCAGTAAAATTGAATTAAGGGAAGTAAGTAATCGAATAAAAGGAACGGGTGTAAAAGAAAGCAAAGTAGCTGGCGATGTAATAATAGATAATATTGATGGCAAAGGATCAGTTCGTATTACAAATAAAGACGTAAAAGTAGACGGTAGCTTTATATTTAAAGGGAAGAAGGGTGTCGTAGAATGCCCAAAAGAAATGGCCGACAGCCTTAGAATAGTAAACGGAAAAGCAAAACCACTTAATATTATTATATAATTTGATAAAAAATCTATAAAGATAGGGCGCATCCGCGGATGCGCCCTATCTTTATGAGCTGGACGGTGCACAATAGCGCACCCTACACTATAATTGTAAAGTTTTATTATTTTGAGCAATAAAAATATCAAATTTTTCTTTTACGCTTTTTATGTATATAGGTGAATAAGCTAAGTAAGTATAAAAGAGGAAAATATTTATGTTAAATTCAATTAGCTCAAGCATTTATAGAGCAGCAAGCATACGCAATCCTACGTTCAGCGAAAATAGTCTTACTATCCCTGATGGAAAAGTATGTAATATCGATGCTGTAGCTGATGAAGTATTTATTCACGGTACTGCACAAAAAAATGTTTACGCACAAAAAGCAATTAATTATGAGGGTGGTGAAGTCTTAGGACATATGGTTGCCGAAGAAACAGCGCATAATTTTGGTGATATAAAAAACGACATGGCTTCCCCCTATTCAGAAAACAGATGGAGAGTAAAAGGAAATATATATGCTAAAACAGCAATTATCAGTGGGGAAGTAAGAGGAGACGTGGATGCCCAAGATGTTGATATAAGGGAAGCTAACCATAGAATGGGCATAAAAGGAAGTAGAGTAGGTGGAAACATAATAGTAGATAATACTAACGGCAAAGGAAAAGTTCGTATTTCAGATCCATATTTAGAAATAGGCGGGAAATTTATATTTAAAGGGAAAAAGGGTGTCGTAGAATGTCCGAAGAACATGGCCAACAGCTTGCAAAGTAAAATTGAAAATGGAACTACAAAAGCAATTAACTATAATATAGATAAGCTGATTTAAATAATCCTATAATACGTATCCCGCTGGGCAGCCCTAAATCCTGCCTGCTCAATATGCCGTACTATCTCACTTGCAGTGGTGTTGTTAACACAGCCTGCTGCTCTAACAACATTCTCCTCCAACATAGTTCCCCCAAAATCATTTGCCCCAAAATTCAACGCAACCTGCGCAACATTTAACCCCTGCGTTACCCACGACACCTGAATATTTGGAATATTATCCAGTACCAACCTCGACACAGCAAGCACTTTTAAATAATCATGCGCTGTAGCCTCTCCCGGTACAGCAGTCCATGGAATAAATGCGGTAAAACCGCCGGTTTTCGCCTGTAAATTTTTGATTTTAAGCAAATGTTCAGCTATATGCTCATATTTTTCCCCAAAACCAAAAACCATTGTAGCGGTAGTTTTTAGTCCCAATTCATGCGCAGTCTGCATTATAGAGAGCCACTTTTCCGAGGATATTTTATTGGGGCTTAGTTTTGTTCTTATTTCATCGTGGAGGATTTCCGCGCCTCCGCCGGGAATTGAAGATAAACCGTTGTTTATGAATTCCTGAAGCAGTTCTTTTGGGCTTAAATTATTGTTTTTAGCAATAAAATCCACTTCAGATGGCGAGAATGCGTGGATTGCAAGGTCAGGAAAATCTTTTCTTATTGTTTTAAGCAGGTTAGTGTAGTATTCAAGGGATAAGTCAGGATTCAAACCTCCTTGCAATAAAAGTTGTGTGCCGCCTGCTGCAACTAATTCATCAATTTTAGCCTTTATTGTTTCATAATCCAGCACATGGGCATCTTTTGCATCTTTATCCCTGTGAAAAGCGCAGAAGCTGCACTTACAGGTGCATACATTGGTGTAATTTATGTTCCTGTCTATGACAAACGTAACTATATTGTTGTTAGCATGAATTTCCCGGCGCTTTGCATAGGCTAAAGTTCCGAGTTCAATTATGTCATTATTTTCCAATAGTGAAACTATTTTACTAATATTCATCAATTTTATTGTAATATAATATAACTGAGATCTTAAGGGGTTCGAATTATGTGTAGAATCGGCGCAATAAAATCAAAAAAATACATTCATCCGTCTCAAGCCCTTTATCTTATGAGATCACAACAAAAAGGACACGATAATTCCGGTTTTGCGATGGTAATGCAGGATTTGGGCGGGATTTTCAAGGATTATAAGGATTTGCCTATTCTTTCTATGGCTTGTACTGAAGAGGGAATGAATATAGTTGATAATATTCTCTCATCTGAAGGATTCACAAGGGTCATGCACTGGACTCCTGAAACTAACCCTTCTCCGAACCTGATTATTGAGACCATGCCATTGTATGTTTTCCTGGTTCTACAGTATCCAAAATCATATAAATACGCTACTCAGGAAGAAAAAGAAGATTTACTGGTTAATACCAGGCTGAAAATAAGAAAAGCCCTTGAAAAAGAAGATAAAGGGTATGTTTATTCATTCTGGCCCGATGTTTTAACATTAAAAGAAATTGGCGATCCAAAAGATATTGGCACATATTTTGGATTGTGGAAAGAAAACTCCGAATTTACCGCAAAGGTCATAACAGCCCAATGCAGGCAAAACACAAACTATGACATTGTCAGGTATGCAGCTCATCCGTTTTTCCTGCAAGGCTACACTACCCTTGCAAACGGTGAAAATACCTTCTATGAAAAGAATAAACTATTCCAGCAAAGTCTTTATAAAGGATATGTAGGCTTTGAGTCTGATTCACAGTGTTTCTTATACACACTGCACTACTTAAATAAGATTCTTAAGTGGCCTCTAACATACTACAAACACACAATCACGCCGCTTCCATACGACGATATTATGAAAAGGGAAGATAAAGCAGTATTGTTAAAAATCAAGGAATCACTTGCACACCTTGAAATCAACGGCCCTAACACGATTATAGGAGCTATGCCTGATGGAACGCTATTTACAGTGTGTGATTCCAAAAAACTCAGGCCGGTTGTAATTGGCAAGACTGATGAAACAGTGGTTATCACGTCAGAGGTGTGTGGATTGAACGAAATACTGCCTGAAAGAAACTGGCAGGACGATATTTACCCGCATGAAAGAGAAACAGTAATCATCAATAATGATTTAAGGGTTGAACAATGGCAACAATGAAGGTAAATGAGCTATCTAAAGATGATTTAATCTGGCAGATAGAATATAACTCAGACAGATGCACAATGTGTGGGCAATGCGTTGCTGCATGTCCTTTCAGCGCAATAGAAGCCAGAGTAGAAAAAAGGCGCAAAGTTGTCAGTACTGGCCCAACCCCAACGCCAAAACTAAAATTTGAAACTGTTCCTGTTATTAAACAGGTTGTAAATAAGGTTAATTTTTGCAGGGGATGCGGAATTTGTAAGCTTGTATGCCCGAATGATGCCATTAAACCTGTAAGAAATCCTGATGAACGCTTTGCAATGAAGATCAGGTCTAATACCGGAGATTCAGTAACAAGGGGAGGCCGGTCAAACCTTAATTCTGACAATAGAACTTTTGATAAAATCATAGTTGGCCGCATTTCCCAGATGACAGACCCCTCACTTGACGCACAGAGGCATACGTTTGATATGCTTGCACCGTTTGGAAGGGTTTTACCGCCGGAAAGACTGCCATTGGAAGTAAGAGACGGAAAACTGGAAGTAGCATCACAAACACCGCCTGTACGCTGGATTTATCCGGTTATAATAGGTGATATGTCCATAGGCGCTTTATCCTGCAGAATGTGGGAAGCTCTTGCAATTGCAACAGCTTATCTTAACGAACAGGCAGGCATCCCGATAAGGATGTGTTCAGGTGAAGGAGGCATGCCGCTCAGGCTTCTCAGGTCAAGATACCTGAAATATATGATTCTTCAAATAGCATCAGGGCATTTTGGCTGGAACAGAATTATAAACACCATGCCTGAAATGATGGAAGACCCTGCGGGCGTGCTTATAAAAATCGGCCAGGGCGCAAAACCCGGAGATGGAGGCTTGTTACAGGCAAAGAAAGTTGCAAAACATATCCAGGAAATCCGCGGGGTACCAAAAGCTGACCTTTTAAGTCCGCCTAACCATCAGGGACTTTATTCAATTGAAGAAAGCGTACAAAAGATGTTCTTATCCTTGAATGCTGCGTTCAGGTTCAAGGTTCCCGTAGCAATAAAGGTTTCTGCAAGCGCAACCAGCGTGTCCGTGTATAATAACCTTTTAAGAGACCCTTATAACATAGTTGGTGGTTTCTTCCTTGACGGTTTATTTGGCGGAACAGGCGCAGCTCACGAAATTTCACTTAATCATACAGGTCATCCAATTATCTCAAAATTAAGAGACTGCTACCATGCTGCTGTACACCAAGGCAAGCAGGGACAAATTCCTTTGTGGGGTGGCGGCGGACTTGGCATGACAGGAAACCTGGCTGCGGATGCTACTAAGATGATATGTCTTGGAGCGAATGGAGTATTTACCGGCAAGTTAATGTTACAGCTTGCAGGGTGTGTTGGAAATGAAAAAGCCAAGTGCAATGCCTGCAATACAGGCCTGTGTCCGGTCGGTATCTGCACACAAAACCCGGTATTAACCCAGCGGCTTGATGTAGACAAGGTTGCGGAGAATGTGGTTAATTATTTCCTTGCTGTGGATAAGGAAATCAAGAAACTCATGGCGCCTATTGGCAACAGTTCACTGCCTGTAGGGCGGTCTGATGCGCTTGTAACTACTGATAAGGCTGTAGCTGAGAAGTTACAGATTCAATATGGGTGTTAGGATCGGATATCCGTAGGAGTAAAAGCTTTTATTCCATTTTTTAAATCTTCATAAGTTTTGGAATTTTCCAGCAGATCAACAATTTGTTTCCTTAAGGATTCATTCAGTTTTACTTGACCATTTTCTAGACGTCTTAAGGGATTAGCCAGTTTTAGAAGACCCTCTTTTTTCTTTTTCGCTAAATTAGTAATTACCTCTGGTAGAATTAAACTATTTAAACAATCATGGGCCTCTTTATCTATAAAGTCTGTTAGTGCTCTGTGATGTCCATTTTTCTCCTCAGTTTTTGCAATTTTTTCACTTATATCTTTAAAAAAGTTAGCAAGTTTACCTAAAAGTAAAACCTTTTTTTCTCCGAAAAAACCTTTAAAAAACTCTGTACTAATTCTTTGTTTCACTTCTGGCGTTAGACTTTGAAGGATTAGGGTTGCTTCACGTGCAAAAGCATCAATACCTTTATCACCTTGAAAAGCTATGTTTTTATTAACATTGTTTTGAGTATTACGAATTAAAGGTTTATAGTTATGCTGGGAATGCTGTAAAGCAATATTAGTAATCATTGGCTATTTTTCCTTACTTTTTAATATCATCTTCCTCCATAAAACTTATGAAGGGAAAAAATTGCTACTATACAGTTGGAATGTTAATTTATATTAAGAAAATGTCAATAATTTTCCTGTTAAGGTTTTTATAAATATGGGAAGTAACTCGGGAATTTGGCAGAATGTATGAAATTGCTTCAATAAAAGGCAAAAGCGGGCCTTATAATCGCTACAAACCAGAAGGTTGGGGGCGAAATGCTAATTATAATTTTAAAAATTTTAATCACTCACCTATAGATCAATGGAACCCAAAATTTGAAATCCATTACTCAAAACCGGATAATTTTATTGTAAAAGCATTTAAAAAACTGTTTAAAAGACCCCAATTCAATACAAAAAGTCTGTTAGGATATGCTCACGAGGATTTAAAAGGCTTTGATCCAAGAGTGAAAAAGCATCCAGAGATTGCGCCCGTTGATACTGACAATGACGGAAAAATTTCAGTTGCAGAAGATGCAGCTTTCACCTTATTTCAGGATGCACTGGACACACAATCCAACGATATTGACGGAAAAATAACCAATACAGGCTTTATAAACAGTATGGGAATGCTGTTTGGAAAAAGCAAGAACTTAACCAAAGAAATTCTTACAGAAATACGGCATCAGTTTAATTTAGATAATTGCCAGTAAATACAAACTCCGCGCCGCCGGTCATAAATATTTTATTTACGTCTTTTAGCCACTCTATGTAAAGGGTTCCGCCGGGAAGCTCGACTTCCACCTTATTTTCAGTTAAATTATTCCTCGCTGCAGCAACTGCGGACGCGCACGCTCCTGTGCCGCAGGCAAGCGTGATTCCACAGCCTCTTTCCCAGACATCTACCCGGATTTTATCTTTTGAAATTATTTTAACTATTTCTACATTTGTTTTTTCAGGGAATAGTTCATGCACTTCTAATTTTGGCCCCAGGCTCCTTGCAAGAGCGGCAGAGTCGGCCTTTGTAAATAAAACGCAGTGTGGATTGCCCATATTTACTGTAGTGATGTTAATTTTTTCACCTATATCAAGGAAATAGTCAACAAGCTCAATTTTAGGCATTCCCATGTCTACCTTAACCTGATTATTATCAAGAATTTCCGGGATAATTTCTCCAGCTAGCGTGCATACAGAAAATTTTTTCTTTTTTATTAAACCTTTTTCATACACATATCTGGCAAAACAGCGTATTCCGTTCCCGCACATCTGGGGTTCTGAGCCGTCTGAGTTAAATATTCGCCAATTAATGTCACAGTTTGATTTAACATCAGGCGGGTTCACTATTATTAAACCGTCTGCGCCTACTCCAAAATTACGATCACAGAATTTTTGAGCTAATTTTTCATAACTTAAATCAGTTTTTTTGAGTTCCTGAGCCTCTATGATAACAAAATCATTGCCCAGACCGTGCATTTTTGTAAAATTCATCGGGTAGCTCTCTCTAAAATAATACTTTTAATATAAAATAAAAAAATGAAAATTTCAGCAATAATACCGGCAGCAGGTACAGGCTCCAGATATAGCACCACAAAACACAAACTGTTAGAGGAATTAGGCGGGATTCCTGTAATTTTACGCACATTAGAAGCTATTTCTTCTGTCAAGGAAATAACTGAGGTCGTGGTGTGTACGTCGTCTCCTGAAATTTCTAATTTGCTTCAAGGCTATAAAACAATACCTGGCGGTAAAACACGCCAGGAATCTGTATTTAACGGGTTAAAAGCACTCACTAACCCTGATTTAGTGCTTATACACGATGGGGCACGGCCTTTAATATCTCCGAAGATAATCAGAAACTCAATAAGTATTGCTGCCAAAAAAGGAGCTGCAATTGTTGCTGTGCCTGCAAAAGATACCATTAAAAGAGTAAATCCCGGTACCGGTGAGGTTATTGAAACATTAAACAGAAAAGAGCTCTGGAATGTGCAGACTCCTCAGGTATTCAGGTATGCAGATTTACTAAAAGCGCATGAAATCTTTGCAGGGCAAGACTTCACCGATGATGCGGCTTTAATGGAAAAAGCAGAACACAAGGTTTTTGTGGTTCAGGGTAGTTATAAAAATCTAAAAATCACAACTGAAGAGGATTTTAAGATAGCGCAAAGCCTTTTATAAATTCCACCGCATCTTCTCGTGTGTTAACATCTCCTGAAAACTGCGCTTCTTTTAACGCTGACAGCACTTTTCCTATCTGCGGTCCTTTAGGAATGTTCAGTAATTCCATTACATCTTCTCCGCTGGCGAGTTTCGGGAGTGTGCGTACTTCTTCCTGCGATTCCTTATATTTTTCCAGAAGTTTAAAAATTCCAGTAACGTTATTCTCTACTATTTCCCGGGTAATGTCCGGCCCCTGTGCGCTCTTTCTGTCTGACATTGCAAGTAATAAAAGTTCGGGCACAGCATCGTTTATTCTCCTGAAAAACCTCATCAAAGCTTTCTCTGACACGACATTCAGCCCTTCCCTTATTAACTGAGAGGGGTATAAATGGTTTTTTACGAGCAGGCTTACATGCTTTGCGTCTTTTTTACTGAATCTGAGCCTTTTTAACACCTCTAAAACCATATCCGAGCCTACATCTTCGTGCTTTATAAACCTGTGTCTGCCTTCTTCATCTATTGACCAGGTTACAGGTTTTCCTATGTCGTGCAACAAAGCTGCGATTTTAAGGAGTGCTATTTTATCAGGCGGGATAGGGAATCTTTTTATATGTTTTTCCATCTGCGTGACGGTTTCCAGGGAATGATCTATTAGCCAGAGATGGTGGTGAAGATTCGGCGGAACTGTTGTTTGCGGGAGGAGTTCAGGAAGAATTTCAAATAAAATGCCTGTGTTTTTCATTAAAGTTAAATTTTGTGCTGCGTTTTCCGACTCTAACAGCTTTATAAGTTCTGTACTCACTCTTTCCACAGCTACATTGTTTATTAATTTATGATGGGCAGTAATTAATTCCAGGGTTTTCTCCTCAATAACAAAGCTAAACTGTGCTGCCAGACGGAAAGCCCGGAGTAACCTCAATGGATCATCTATAAGGTTTTTTTCAGCTATAACCTTTATTAGCTTGGCCTCAAGGTCTTTTCTGCCGCTAAGGGGGTCTATGAGTTCACAGCCTGTTTCTTCCAGTTTGCATGCCATGGCGTTAATCGTATAATCCCTGTTTTCAAGGTCTGTGTATATATTTGGCCCCACGCATCCGGCAAAATCCAGGGTGTTTATTTTATCAGGAAGTACCACCCTGGCTATATCGTGTTCCTTATCCAGTGGAACAAAATACCCATTGAACAAATCAGCAACTTTTTTAGCAAATTTAATGGCGGAGTAACCTTTTACTGCATAGTCCCGGTCAAAGCATTCCCTTCCGAGTAAAACATCCCTTATATACCCGCCTACCAAGTATATTTCTGTATCTGGAGGACAAATATCGAGCAGCCTCCGGTTGATTTCATCGTTTATATTCAGCATAAAGGTATTAACTTACATAATCCTGCACTGTGATTATGAATTTCTTAGATTTATTGAATAAATCAACGACTTTTTCCTTATCCGGTTTATAAGTAAATTCATAATCTGATTTCATGCGGTTTTCATATGCTTTTTTGTAAATTTCACCCATTTCTATATCAAAGATATTTTCTTTTATAAAATTTTTAATGAACCAACCTAATAATTGGGCATGCTTTGAAGTAACAAAATCTTGCTTATATCCAAGAGCAGCCACAATATAAAAAATAGCATAATAAATTCTGTTATGAGCAGTATCTAATCTGTCATTATCTATGGCCAGCTTTGCATCATCCAATGCTGCATTTGATTTTTCTTTAAGGTTTTTTATAAGAATATCCTTATGCTGCTTCATAATAAATACCTTTATTCGCTACCTGATCATAAAAAATAGGATTTCTTTCAAGCTCTTTCTTTGTCATTGGATGATAATCAATAAATATGTCATACTTTAACTCTATTTTTATGATAACTCCGGCAAGTTTATACTCATCCTCATTACTGTAATTGTCTTTAAACATAATAATAAAATCAAAATCACTTTCTGGAGCAAAATCACCCTTTACCCTTGAGCCATAAAAGTATATTCCTTCAAAATTATCAAAACTTGAAGAAAGCTCGCTATTAAGATCATCTATTAGTTCATTAATTTTCATAATTTTGATTATATTACACTCAGTCGCAAAGCGTAATACTATGACAGCTACACTTTTGATATTCTCTTGCAAATTCCTTAATCTTTGCTGTTGGCTGGTGACTTAGTAATTTTGCTAAATTGCAAAAAGTATCCTCTATAATTTCCAGTTGTTCTTCATCAATATTAGTAAGCTGTTCCCGCAGTTTACTTAGTTCTTCCTCGATTATTTCCCTGGAAAACTTCTGAATAGAAATTATAGCATCTGTAACTATAGCCTCATGTGTCCAGTCAATAAACTTATTCATATCTTCAACAAGTATTTTCTCAGCCTGCTGCTTTATTTTTAGCCGTTTTTCAATATTGTCCTGGGCTATTTTTTCAAGGTCATCAATCCTGTATAGCTCCACTCCGGAAATATTATTTATGGCAGGCTCGATATCTCGTGGGATTGCCAGGTCTAGCATGTATAAAGGCCTGTTTTTGTATGCATCGAGGAATTTTTTTTCACTTATAACATAATGCGGGGCTGATGTGCAGCTTATAATAACGTCCACATCGTCTATAACGCTGTAGCGGTCTTTAAAATCAATCTGGATTACCTGTGGGAACTCTTTTGCAAAATCCGTAACCTTTCTTCTTGTCCTGTTAGTCACGTAGAGCTTATTAATTCCTTTTTTAATTATATTTTTAACAGCAATCTTGCTCATTTTACCAAGGCCGATAACCAGTACGTTCTTGCCAGACAAGCAATTTAGTTTTTGCTCAATCAGTTTTATCCCAATTGAGCTGACTGAGACGCTGTTTTCTGATATTCCGGTCATAACCCTGATTTTTTTAGCCGAAGTTATACTTTCAATAAAAAGCCTATTTAATATTTTTCCTGTGGATCGGGTTTTGAGGGCTTTATCATAAGAATTCTTTACCTGACCAAGTATCTGGTCTTCACCGAACACCATGGACTGAAATCCCATAGCCACCTCAAATATATGCTTAACGACTTCCTTATGAGTCCTAACTATAATATATTTACCGATTTCTTCATCTGTTACGTTAAAGAAATCCGTATAAAACTGTTTTAAATATTTTACGCCCTCCGCTGGATTTTCAGATACAGCGTATAATTCACTCCTGTTACAGGTGAAAAGAATGAGTAGTTCACTGGTTTTTCCGGACTTTTTTATCCGCTCGTAAGCTTTTTCAAGGTTTGAATGCGTAAAAGCAACCTTTTCTCTTGTTTCTACAGGACAGTTTTTATAATCAACACCTGTCATTATTAGATTTTCAAGATTAAATCCGGGATTAAATTTTTTTGGCATTATATAACCTTTATATATATAAACAACTCAGTCTCCATTTTTTTGCCTTCCAACAGAAAATCCAATAAAATATCCTATAAAACCTGCGCCTATACATGCTTGTAGAGTAAACAAAAGAGTTTCTACTTCCCCGCCCGGCGGCTCCCAGATTGGTTTAAACCAAGGTTTATAGTCCTGGTTCATTTCCATAATTACCTCTTCTGCCTGGCTGTCCGCTCCGGCAAAGTCGGAATTTTTAACTATAAAAAGAGGAATTGCTCCAATTATAACAACAAGTGCTACTAATAGTATATTCTGAAGTTTTTGCATTACTTATTCCTCCACCACGTTAAGATCTTTAAGCTCTTTTAAATTATATTTTTTGAGGAAATTAAATATAAGAACAGTTAAAATACCTTCACTTATAGCAAGAGGAATTTGAGTTAAGGCAAAAATGCTCATAAACTTTAGCATTGCAGCATACATTCCTCCGTCTGCCTGCGGGAAAGCTGCTGAAAGCTGTGTTGCAGTAACTACGTAAGTTAACAGGTTCCCCAAAGATGCGCCGACAAATACAGCAACTCCAGCAGGAACTTTAAGACCTGAAAGTAACTTATAAGAATAATATGCAACAAAAGGACCTATTATTGCCATTGAGAAAACATTTGCCCCAAGGGTGGTAATACCTCCATGTGCCAGCAATAAAGCCTGAAACAACAAGGCAATTGTTCCAAGAACAGTCATGACCGCAGGCCCAAAAAGTATTGCTCCCAGGCCAATACCCGTCGGGTGGGAGGAACTCCCGGTTACTGAAGGAAGTTTTAAGGCGGAAAGCACAAAAACAAACGCACCAGCAAGCGCCAGTAACAATTTAAGACGGGGATTTGCGCTAACTTTCTGATTAATTCTTCTAATGCCTATTACAAAGAACGGAAGCGAGGCTGCTCCCCAAAAAGCCGCATGGCTAACAGGCAAAAAACCTTCCATTATGTGCATTTGTTATATCCTTTCTGGGCTTTTTGGCGCAATACTTATTATTGAGCGTAAGCCAAGCGCAAACCCGGTTTTTTCGCTTCCGCCATTATTTAGAACTATTTGGAAATCAGGTTGAAGCGTAATTGTGTCATTTAACACAAATTTATAGAAAAATTCTATTGCCGCCTCGTTTTGTAAGCCTTCAGCAAGTTTATATTTCGGACTTAGATCTGCTAAAGCCATTCCCATCCCTAACACATCTTCATCTCTTTTTGGGATCAGGCCTTTATATGCGCAGCCAGCGCCATAATAACGGGCAATTTCATTCCTGTTTGAAGGAGTCCAGCTAAACTGACCCATTAACGACAAGCCCTGATCCTCAGTATCCTGTTCTTTATAAATCATTTGCTGGAATGCAGTGTATAAGCCATAATTGCTCTTCTTGAAAACCACCTCATCCTCTTCATTAGCCGGTATGGTTTCAAGATTTCCTGAATGAGTCCAGGAGCCAACAATATAACTCCCTTTATGACCTTTAATACTCGGCTTTAGTTCATTCTGAAAAAAAGTTACATAGCCGCTTTTACCTTCAAAAGCTGTCCTGAAACCAAGGTCATCACCTCTTGAACCACCGTCAAAAATGCCTGTTTTAAAGCTATACCAGTCTACAGGAGCAATTTCTGCCCAGGTACCTATTGCCTGATCAGGAAGAGTTGGGGCAGGGATATTAGGCATTAAGGTAAATGATGAGTTTAAATAATCTCCAGCCATTTCAAGCAGGCCAAATTCTACACTAGCATCGTGTTTTCCAGCGCCCAGTCTTATTCTTTCATCTAATAACTTTTGTTCATACCAGAATTCGCTTAACTGGGTTCTTTCATCCGTTACTTCTATGTTGCTCACGTATTGAAGATCACCCAGCCTGCTTTCTGTCAGGCCTTTGCCGTACATTGTTTCTCCTAAAATATAACCAGTACCGCCTTTCCATAAGCCCATGCGTTCTGTATCAAGGGTTATTGACATATCCAGAAGGCTCATGGATTTAACGCTGGAGGTTTTAGAGAGCTGGCCACCAAAATTTATCATACTATCATTGGTATGGTATAACTCTATTGTGTAACCCTTCTCTGCCAGCCCATTATAAAGGTTTTTTGTTTTGCCATAAAAATTTTCTTCAACCTTAGCCTTATAGTCCGAATCTTCTAATGCAAGTTGTATTGGGGAAGCGTCAAGGTTATCTGTTAGAATTTCTTCCTCGGCCTGAACATGTGAACTCAGTGCCATTAATCCAGCCATAGCCAGAACTGCTAAAATTCGTTTCTTTTGCATTATAATCTCCTTACCACTAATTAAAAATTTAAACCCAAACAAAAAAACTACACGTTAAAACTGTAGCTTTTAAAAAATTATTTTACGCATATTTTGACTCCTTTCATGTACTCGCAGACTATTAATATAAGACTAGATAAGTATTCTGGCTTAGGCTTTCGCCAATACAGTTACGAGTACAGCTCCTGTTTTTCACAGGATTTCCTTATTTTGTCTTTGGAGTTTATTATTCTTAATATATTAAACTAAATGTAAATTAACTTGTCAATTTTTTTTAAAACTTTTTCAATAAATTTTTTATATAGGCTTTCCTATGAGGCACTGTACAGTTTATACAGGTTAGAATAAGATAATTTTCTTTATGCTTATAAAAGCCAAATTTGGAATTAATTGAACAAACCCCTTTTTTACGAAGCCCTGACTCTTCATCATAACTTTCTTCAAGTTTATAATTCGGGCAATAACAGCTAAAACAATTTAATTCTTCTGGAGGTAAGTTGTGGCAGGTTTTGTTTTCCTTATAAAGCCTGCAAAAATCAGGACATTCTTTTTGCATAACCTTGTACGAAAACTTTTCAGCTATTTTTTCAGGCTCAAGCCCGCTTAATTCTTTTAATCTTTGTTTTATCTTTTCATTCATCAATTTTGTAATCGTAATTCTGCTGGTAACCTCTTTTTGTAACAACATTTTTGCCAGAATTAACGGTTTTTGTGTTGGAATTCCCAATAATCAGCACTGTTGACATATTAATCATATCCATATTGTCTTTTAATTCCAGCAAATCTCCAACTGTTTTTACCCAAATTTGCTCTTCTTTTCTCCCTATGTTTTGCGCGACAACTACTGGTATTTCAGCTTTTTTATATTGCTTTAAGGCATCAAGAAACATAAAATAAGGTTCTTTTCTTGAATGCGAGAGAGGGTTGTATATTCCAACAACAAAATCCGCTTCAAACGCTGCGTGTATGCGTTTTTGTATTTTATCGTCAGGGGTCAGCAGGTTTGACAATGATATTATGGCAAAATCATTCATAACCGCCCCGCCTGCTTTAGCTGCAGCTGCAAGAAAAGAGGTTATGCCAGGCTCAATAACCACCTCCAGCTTATTCCAGAGGTTGTTTTCTTCTATTATTTCCAGCACCAGCCCTGCCATTCCATACACATTGGCGTCCCCATTTGAAATAAGGGCAACTTTTTTACAGGTTAAAGCCTGCTCAATTGCGTACTTGCAGCGCTCAACCTCGTGAGTCATACCCGTAGAGTAAACTTCCTTGCCTTTAACCACAGGCTCAATATCTTTAAGATACTTGGTATAGCTGACAATAAGGTCGGATTTTTGCAAATAATCAACAACATTCTGAGTCAACTGGCCGGGATCACCTGTTCCTGTTGATAATATGTAAATTGCACCTTTATTCATATAATCTCCTTAACTTTAAATTTAAAATGCTGCTGCTATGGTCGTGTTTTTGTAAATATTCTTTTTAATAAATAAAGTTTTAAATCTTGAGGCTAGAACCGCTGTAGGCTCAGCCACGCCTTTAATATTGAAGTGTTTTTCGGCCTGGGATGGAGAAAATTCCATATTGAGATTGTTAATATCATCTTCATTAAAGAATATAAGTTCTACATTAAGTTCTTTCGCTAACAAATGCAGCGCTTCTTCATCTTTTTTAGCCTCAAAAGATGCTATTTGGGCAATATTTTCAATACTTAAATTATGCTTCTTTGTGAAACCAAGCACGTCCCTTTTTAATTCCTCAAAAGAAGTCCCCCTGTTTAATCCTATGCCGAAAAATATAGGCTTTATCTTTATATGAAGGTGTTCTGTATCCTCATTAAACGGGGAAATTATCACTATGGGCTCTTTATTAATTAAAGCATTGGATACAGCAGCAAGTTTATGGATGTTAACAGTATCAAATCCCTGCTCTTTAGCGAAAGTATCAAATGCAAACACATCCAGACTGTCTGTAGCAGTAGTTATAAATGGAACAAGACCTGGAATAACCTCGGTTAGTTTTTGTGCAAGTTCATTTGCACCTCCAATGTGACCCGAAAGTAGGGGAATTACCTGTGTTCTGGATAAATTCATCACTAAATTCGCCGGGTCTTTGGTTTTTGACTCCAGTAATCTTGCAATCTTCCTTATAACTATTCCTGTAGCTGTAAACCAGATGATTGCATCGCTGTTAGCCCAAATTTCATCAATGTTTTCTTCAATATTCTTATTATAAATTTTCACATTAAACTTTTTATCAATTAAAAGTAAATCCTCCGCAGTGCGCTGTGCTGCTTCAAGTCCGGGATTATTCAGTGTTATCAGGGCTATATTTTTCATACTTTAATAGTCAAACCTTGTATATAAGTGTGATTCTTCTCGTTCTTGCTGGTTTAAATACTCGCCAAACAGTATTATCGCAGTTCTTTTTATTCCTGCTTCCTCAATTTTCTGTCTTATATTATTTAATGTTCCCTTTATCACCCTTTGTTCCGGCCAGGTTGCTTTTTCCACAACCCATACCGGGGTATCACCTGAGTAGCCAAGACTTATAGCTTTGTTATAAAGCTCATCCATTAAATTTATTGAAAGATAAAAAACATGCGAGGAATTTTTGCAGGAAAGTATGGTTTCAATGCTTTCAGGGCTTGGGGTTTTACCTTCTACTCGAGAAATTATCAGTGTTTGGCTCACACCTGGAATTGTGTATTCAATTCCGAGCTGTGCAGCTGCGCCAAATGAGGCTGTTACGCCCGGAATTACTTCATAAGGTATGCTTTTTGATTTTAAAAATTCTATTTGTTTTGCTATTGTGGAATATAAAGATGGATCACCTGTATGAAGCCTTACAACATCGAAAGTTTTGGTATATTTCTCAATAAAGTCAAAAATTTCCTGATAACTCATTTTTTCTGAATTTTCAATTAAACAATCTTTCGGCGCCCAGCTAAGCACCTCTTTTGGCACAAGTGAGCCTGTATAAAGCACTACTTTAGCAGATTCCAGAACTTCTTTTCCCTTAACGGTAAGAAGTTTTGGATCACCAGGCCCTGCTCCTACAAAAATTACTTTATGCATGATTACTTCCTCAATATTAACTGATACAGACTTCTTTCCGGCTCGGGAATACTAAGCTGTATATTTTCACTAATTTTTTTATAGTAAGTTAGGTCGATTCGTCTGATTTCATAGGTTAAATCGCTATTTTTTAGACTTGATAGCGCCTCCGTTAGATTTTCCATACCTATAATATTCGCAACAAGTATGCCATTGTCTTTTAATTCATCATAAAACAGCTTTATTCTTGACAACACAGCTTCCCCGCCGCCCCCGATAAATATTCGGTCAGGTTTTGGCTGGTTTTCATAATTTTCCAGCACGTCTCCTTCACTTAACTTGGCTGATGCAACTTTGTGGTTTGATAAATTCTTCTTAATAAACCGGCACTGTGCCTCATTTTTCTCAAAAAGAACTGTGTTAATTTTGAAAAATTTGTATGCTTCAATTGAAACAGAACCTGAACCTGCGCCTATATCCCACATAGTCATATTGGGCTCTAATTCGAGTGCCTGAATCGTAAGGACTCTTTTATCCGCCTTTGTAATCATTCCTGCATTGGTTTCAAAGCCTTCATTAATTGAAGAAAACTTTTTCTCAATCAATAAGACATAAGGAACGCATGCTTCAGCATTAATGTCATACAAATTAACTGTTTCAATCCTTTCATCAACAGAGCCCAGCTTTGATCCCAGATAAAAAATCAGATCATCCTTTATATAATAGGTTAATTCGCTTAGTTTTTCTATGGAATCTTTATCACACAGCACAAATGTATATTTTGTAGTGAGAAACTTTGTTAAATCAACGCTTTCCCTGCCATGAAGAGAAAGTGAAGTCACCTCGTTTTCAGCAATTCCCAGCTTTTTCAAAAAATAATCCTTTGAAGACTCCGCCGGAATTAAATTAACATCCTTTATATCTTTCATAATTACCTGCGCAGCCGAGAAAAACAGTGGACTGCCTGTCACAACGTATAAAACCTTTTTGATTGTATTTTCAAGGATAAATGGTTTTATATCCTTGCATGACAGGAATTTTACCTGAACACTATTGGATATAAGCTCCTTATTTGCTGGTGTGTTAAAATTCACATCAGCTATTAGGCAGTCAAAATCAGAGAAACAAACCTTTTGTGACAGTTCTTGCAGTGAATAATCGTTAATTCCTGATCCGGCTATTGTTAGCATATTATGGCCTCTTTCAGTAGGATTTCAAGGTTAGTTCCCTTTATATTAAGTTCATTCATCCATTTTTTCAATACATTTAAGGCATGGACTGAAACCTGCTCATATAATTTCCCTACCAAATGCGGAAGGTGTACTTCCAGCGCGCCTACCGTGGTTATTGTATCTGATATGGTGTATATTCCTAACCAGGATTGGAGTATTTTAAAATCAATGCCGCCATATCTGCTGTTAGTATTCTTTTTTCCCTGTGCAATTTTTGTAAGTTTACCAATATTAGCTGAGATTACCACCTTAGAGAACCCTTTATTCTTTATTAATGAGAGCGAATCATATACAAAATTGCCAATCTCAACATAGCACTCAGGATCAAGGCCGTAAACTTTTTTTGCAAATTCAAGGCATTCATTCCCCATTGTAAAAATAATGGTTTTTGAGGGATTTTTTGCAGCTACATTTATTTCTACTTCAAGTGATTCCAGGTACGCATCAGTAGAAATTGGCTTAACTATGCCTTTTTTGCCTAGAAAAGATATTCCTCCAACCACGCCCGCTTTTAAATTTGCAGTATTTTTTGCGATTTCTTCGCCGTTTTCCACCTCAAAAAATACATAAACTTCAGTATTAATATACAAGAATTGGATATTATTCTTCATCATTTCCAATGTGGCGGGATTTATTGCTGGGTAGCCAACTGGCGGCTTTAAACCTTCCTTAGTTACCACCCCAAGTCCTTTTCCAGCATAAATAAATATGTTATCAATTTTATAGGGTTTATGCTGAATTTCATGCTGTGTGTACGGAATTTTTTTGGAGTCAAACCCTACAAAACAAACTATTCTGCATCCTTTTGTAACATCAATGTCATCATTATCGCCTTTAACAACTTCAATTTTGACATAATCATCAAATTTTTCAGTTTTATCAATATCAAGAAATGCAATATTACCTTCAGGTAAGGTAATTTCAACACTTTCAACATTACTTTTAATTCCCAATAAAAGCATAAGCGCTGCTTTTAAAGCGGAAGTGGCGTGGCTTCCGGTTGAATATCCAATTTTCAGGGGTTTCTCATTCACAGTCACAATAAATCTTTTCTTCCACTTTAAATTCTATTATATTTTGGGGTTCTATGCCTTCTGCAAGATATTTTATCAGCTCTTGCCATTGCTCCTCGTTCCATTGATTTACTTTTTTCCAGGCAGAAAAGCTGTTTTCAGGAGAAAAATTAACAGCACTCCCATTTCTATATGCACACATGAAATTCCTGAACCTACATGCTCCCTGGCAATGGGTTCGTGTAACCTTTATTCTGTTATTTCCTTTATCATAACCAAGATTTTTTATTAGGACTCTGACTTTATCAGTCAGGTCTGTGTCCTGGGTTTCGCCGCAACGGTGACCTTCACAAATAAAAATCTGGGCGGCCGAATACATGAGAGGCTTATTCACGTCCAAATTTTGAGGTTTACAGGCGAATCCCTCAACAACTTCAGATCCCATTGTGTTTTTTTTACACATAACTGCTCCTAAATAGCTTTATACAAGGCGTGTAACGTACTTACTACAAGCGGTGAGCCGCCATAGCGCCCTTTTAGTACAATACCCTGTACGTCAAGCTTTTGCATGAATTCAAGCGTGTATTCCTTGCTTTCAACCACATTTATAAACCCAACAGGCATTGCAATTAACGCAATATTAGATATTTCTAGCTTTTCTTTCACTATATATTCAATAGCAGCATATAAAAATGTTGGGGCATTACCGCAAGCCAAAATCATAGGCTTATTATTGCATTCTTCTAAAGCTTTTTTCACGGCTGTGTCTGTTCTTGTTACCCCTTCCTGGCGTGGGACTTCCGCTACATAACAGATAACATTGTTTCCATATTTTTCCGTATAATTTTTGCTTAAACCAGCCTTAATCATATTAGTATCAGTAATTATAGCTGCACCGTTTTTCAAAAGGTCCTTGATTCGAGTGGTTGCGTTGTCAGAAAAGTAAATATTGTTTATTATCTGCTCAAAGCAGGTGGTTGTGTGGATCATCCTCTGCGCTACTTTTTGTTCTTCAGGATAAAATTTATTGAATGCAGGATAGGTAGCAGCTTCCCTCGATATTGTTTTTAATGAAAGGTCTTCGATTTCCTGAGGGTCTTTTATTTCCGGTTTTTTTATCTGAAAATCTGTCATTTATTCTCCAATAAAATATTTTAAAACTAATTCGGGTTGGTTATAGAAAAGCGTATGCAAGTATGTGCCAAGTACATTCCTTTTTTCATTTGTCCAGGCACCAACACTGGCTTGTGAATCTTTATCCTTAAACAATCCCCATTTGACTATAGCTTCTTCTTCTATATTTGTAGGGCAGGAATAATGGAATGCATGGCCTTTATATAACATTAGATCATCTTTGTCTATAGCTTTATAATATCCAAGGCGGTTTCTTTTCTTCTGTATTTCAAAATCAACAGGCAATATCCCGGCTCCGTTAATCCAATTTCCGTCAGTGGTCTGGATTTTTTCCCCTAAAAACATAAATCCAGCGCATTCTGCATAAATTTTCTTTTTAGGATTCTCTGAAAAAGCTTTTAAACTTGACTTAAATTTATCAGCCTTGTCCAGAATATAAGCTACATCTGGTGTTTCAACATACCCGCCCGGAATATAAACCACATCAGCATCTTGCGGAATTTCGTCATTATTCAGTGCTGAAATTCTATAAACTTTTTCGAAAAATTTATCAAAAAAATCAAGATTTTGCTTGTAAACAAAGGAAAATGCCCTGTCATTCACAACCGCAATTGTTTTTTTATGTTTTTCAATATTGCGCATGAAGCAGTCTTTTTCAGAGGTTATAGAAAGTTTTAGCTCCATAAAATCCATGAGCTCTGTAATATTTATATGCTCCATCACTTTATTCGCAATTTCACTAAACTTTTCATTTTCCAGCTCGGTCAAATCAAGGCCGAGATGTCTTGAAGTAATAATATCCAGCCCTTTTTGTATCCAGCCAAGGATTTTCAGGTTTGGAATTTCGCTATTTATTTGTTTTGCAACCGTTTCATAATGTTTTTCCGATGAAACCTTATTTAAAATAACACCTTGCACAGTATTATTTGGCTTATAATCAAGAATCCCTCTTAATACAGGCACTAATGTCGCATATGAACCCTCTGCTGAAATAATTAAAATAGTCGGTATGTTTATGGCTTTAGCCACTTCATAGGTTGAAGTACCATAATCAAGGCCGTCATATAACCCCATTACACCCTCAACAACCGTACAATCAAAGTCTTTTGTATAGTATGAAAAAGCGTTTTTGACTTCAACTTCTGACATCATATATAGGTCAAGGTTGACAGAGGCCACACCAGTTATTTTTTCGTGAAATCTTGGATCAATATAATCTGGCCCCACTTTAAAAGGCCGAACAGAACCAACATTTTCTTTTAGCCATTGTAAAAGCGCCATTGTAAACAGGGTTTTGCCCTGACCTGATGATAATGCCGAGATTACTGCAGCCTTCATTTCTGTCCCTCATTAAAATTTATGATAACAGTGAGATAATTCTCTATTATACCTGGCGTACCCTCGCCATAAGCTTCATTTTCCATTCCAAGGTTCTCAAAATAGTACAATTCTTCGCCTTTTAGACTCCTTACATCATCACCTTTGTGAAGCCGCATATAAACTTTTGTAGATTTTACGTCTTCCCTGTGCATTGGGACTATTTCAAGACTGGAATTTCCAAGGCACAGCGGGATTTTAACCTTTGCCGATGCGTAAGATATTGATGTAACGCCGGGAATAACCTCAGTATTCTCGTAAATTGAGTTGTATTTCTCTTTAATTATGCTTAACAGATAATAAGCAGAGCTGTAAACAGCCGCATCGCCAAGAGTTACAAAACCAACGGTTTTATTGGTAATACAAGCGCTTGCAATCTGTTCAACCTGGTCTTTCCACGATTCGGGGTTGTAGCTCATGGGTGTGTAAATAGGCTGGAACTTGCTTTGAAAGTTATGTTCAAGCCTGCTTAAGATTTTGTAGGCAACTGATCCCTCCCATTCCAGGATTTTTGACCTAACGGGCACAAAAATGATGTCGCATTTTTCAAGTGCTTTAATCGCCTTAATAGTTATTAAATCAGGGTCTCCAGGGCCCAATGATATTATATAGAACATCTTTTAATTGCCTCCTGAACTTCATCAACAAAGTATTTTCTAGTGTTTTCCAGCTTTAAAAGGCTGAAATCTTCAGGCATTTGACCATCAAGCTCCTCTTTTATTTCGTAAATATCATTCAACATATGATTTCCTGTTACAAGAAGCAAGGGAACTACCAAAACGCTGCCTTTTATATCAATTAAGACTCTTTCATACTTGAATGCACCTTCAATTGTGAAGAAATAATTATTGGGATTAAGCATTTTCAGGTATTCCTTAACGTATAAAAATGTCTGACTTCCTGTATTGCATAAATTCGACGAGCCGTGTGCAATGTAAACAATGCTTGATGGGCTATGTTCCTGCCTTAATTTATTATCCAGAGCTTTCAGGAATTCATTTGTCGGCTTTGCTTTTGCAAAAAACGGCATTGTAACTTCATAACGAGCGGGAGAAATATTGTTTTTAAAACCTTCTGTTATTTTTAATAAATGTTCATGCTCATCAGTGGGGAAAAGGTTTATAGAGGCTACAATTACCTTCTTGTAACCTAATCTGTCAATGTTAGCTAGTTCTTCAGGGAGTGTATAGAATTTCTGACCTTTATTTTCAAGATTTTTAAGCACTGTTCTTGAGGAAACTGCCATCCTTATCTCAGCCTCAGAGGGAAGGCTATGTTTAATTTCCTGTTTTAGTTCTTCATACTGCGCCATTGCAGCGGGTTCAGATGAACCGAAAACAGATAATACAACCGCTAATTCTTTATTATAATGCCTTAATCTTTTCATAACGCTAATACTACTCCAATTGTAACCAAAATTAGGATTATTACCTCAATTTTTAAATGTATCTTTAAAAAGTTAAAAGCTGCCTCTTTATAGTCATGAGTTATTTCATGGCCAATTTCGGCTTTATCCACCTGCATATCACCATAATAAACAGTTCCACCTACTTGCACTCCAACAGCATAGGCCGCAGCCGCAACGGGATAACCGGCATTTGGGCTGGAGCTGTATTTTTTAGCATCCTCAAAAAGTTTTTTAAGAAGTATTTTATGTTTGCTCATTAGCCATATTATTAACCCAGTGAGTCGTGCAGGGATAAAATTCAGCACATCATCAGCAATTGCCGACACTTTGCCGAAATTATAATATTTCTCGTTTTTATAGCCAACCATAGAGTCAAGTGTGGAAACCGCCTTAAAAACCATAATCCCCGGCAATCCAAACAAAATTAAATAAAATAGCGGTGATATAAAACCATCTGCTAAATTTTCTGAATGGGTTTCAATTAATGAGGCGTACACTTTTTTATCGTCAAGGATCCTGGTATTTCTGGTAACCAATCCTGCTAATTTCTCTCTTTTCTTTTCATCATTTTCTTCAAACAAAACATTTTTAATATGAGTCTGAAGTGACTTACTTGCAAGGCCAGTGGAAGCAATAATACCCACTAATATTGCAGGTAAAATAAACTGAATAATTATAGAAACTAATCCAACAATACTTATCAGAGAAACCAAAAGCCACATTCCACTTTTAACGCTGTCTTTATATGCTATTTTTTCAAAATACTTTACATAATCGCCCATGAATTCTACTGGGTGTTTAATAGGGAACTCCCCTATTATGAAATCAACAACAAGGGCTATAAAAACAATTATTATCCAATCGCTGTCAAGTATCAAAGCATTCTCTCCCAGTCAATAAGTTCTTTCAATGTACTAGCTACCCTGTCCTGATGTGATTTTTTCCAGGCTTTAAAGCTCCAGTCTTTATAAGAGCTAGAATTTAGCCACCATTTCCTGAAATTATCATCATGGAAAATTTCATGCACCATCGAGCCTTTTACGTGATTTGAATCAAAAAATACAGGATTTGAATCCGACACGCCTGTGTGCATTTCAAAACCAGGCACTTTTATCTCTTCATATAGAGTGTAATCCTGCCTTTTAAGGATTTTTTCTGCTTTGAACTCTATGTTCCCCGGAACAAATCCAAGTCCTTCATCTTTATCAGGCTTGCCCTCTCCGCTTTCTGTGCCAAGAGGATCGTTTATTGTTTTATGGAGCATCTGGTACCCACCGCAAATACCGTAAATTTCAACTTTTGTATCTTTTAAATCATCATAAATTCCTGTTTTTTTCAGCCACCGCAAGTCATCCAGCACAGCCCTTGAGCCAGGAAGGATAATTTTATCAAATATTTCAAGATTAGTTCTCTGGTTAATAAAAGATACCTGCACGTTCGGGTCATGTACAAGCGATTCAACATCGTTAATATTGCTGGCTCTTGGATATTTAATCACGCCAACATGTACAAGCTCCTTATTTTTCTGCTCAAAACTTTTCATTTCAGCAAGTGAATCTTCGCTGTCCAGCCCATAGTTAATATGAGGAATTACTCCTAATACCGGGATTCCCCAGTTTTCTATAATTTCTTTTCCTTCATCAAACAGCGAAACATCACCCCTGAAATTGTTTATAATCACGCCTTTAAAGCGTTTTTTTATATCCTCGCTCATAAGCTGGTATGAGCCGAGAATTGAGGAGAATACCCCGCCATCCTCTATATTTGTTACCAGAACAACATCAACATCAGGTTTTTCCATCATATGCTGGTTTGCAAGGTCACGGTTCTTTAAATTTAATTCAAATCCCGATCCTGCGCCTTCAATAACAAGCATGTCGCAGGTTTGCTTTAAATTTTCGTATGCAGCGTCTACCTCTGGCTTGAGTTCGCCTATTTCCTGGTAGTATGTCCTTGCTGAAACTATTTTTTTAGGGACACCCCTGACTATAACCTGTGAGCGGCTCTCACCAAGAGGTTTTAAAATCACCGGGTTCATATCCGCTTTAGGCTCTACTCCTATTAATGCTGCTTGAGATGCCTGGGCAATGGAAATTTCCTTGTTGTATTCGCAAACAATGGCGTAATTGGACATATTCTGGCCTTTAAAAGGAGCTGTTTGTATTCCAAAATGCTCTTTTAATATTTTGCCTGCAAAGCCGGTAATAAAAGTTTTTCCGGCATTGGATGTTGTTCCTATAAACAATAAATTCTGTCTTTTGGTCATCCGATATCCTCAATAGCACGCCATAGTGGGTCGTTTTCCTCTGGTAATCGCAACCCGACCCTAAATGAGTTATTTGAGCAGTTAAAAAAGTCTGATGTTGGCCTCACATAGATCTTATATTCATTTAAAAAGAATTTTCTGATGTCAGAAACTTCTTTTTCCAGAGTCAGGGTTCGATAACAGGTGATTGAATCACCTAAACTTTTAATGTTACTGGATTTGCTTAAAACATTATCTGTCTTTTTATTTATCTCAGCAATCCACGCCAGGGTTGCACTCTGAATTTCCCTATATTTAGGAATCATATTCTTATAAAACCAGCTATCATAAGCAGAAATAGTCCACGGTGGAAGTAAAACCGACATGAATTCCTGCAAAAGTTTATTTGAACTGAGTATCAGTCCAAGCCTTGCTCCGGCTGATCCGTAGAACTTGGTCAAGGAGTGAATTATAAATAAATTTGGATAATCCTTTACCAGTTCATACATTGATGGTTTGTCTGTAAAATCAATGAAACTTTCATCAAGTACCACTGTATTGCCCTGATTTAATAAATTTTCCAGCCGGGGCTTCAGATCAAAATATGTTCCAAAAGGGGTATTGGGGTTTACTATAACAATTATTTTATCTCTTAAGCTATACAGCTCATCATAGCTTACTTTAACTGAATTAAACCCGTTTAAATCGCAGCATTTGTTGTATTCAGAGTACGTTGAACCAGCTAAAGCAACATCTTTAAAGCTCTGTAACAAAAACATATGAAACAGGTATGAAATAGCTTCATTTGCGCCATGTGTCATTAAAAAATACTTTGGTGAGTAACCGTGAAACTCTTCAATTGTTTCCTGAAGGTCTTTATATTCAGGATCAGGGTATTGAATATTTTCACGATGCGGGTATATCAGGTTTTCAGGATAAAATTTAGCTGCCATCCAATTTATAGACGTGGAATAATCTGTTACTTGCTCCCAGTCCAAACCCTCCAGCCCGGCTGCTTTTTTATAGCCCCCGCCGTGTTTATATTGATTGTATAATGTGTTTTGCTTTTTCAAATCTCTCATCCAATGAATTTATTTCAAAATTGTTTTCCAGCCGTATGGATTTACATTCATTGTAAATATCATTTATGTATTTATCAATTAAATTAAAATTAATTTTTGAAATATCACCAAAATATTGTTCTAAAAATAACCTGTAAAGACCAGCCTCATTATTAAATACGCCAAGCGCGCACGATGCAATATCAGGGTATGGCGATTCCCGTTTTTTAGATAATCCCCAATCTATAAAATATAATGTGCCCAATTTTTCGCATATCAGGATATTATCAGGGAAAATATCTTCGTGTGTTATGTATTTGCCAAAATTATGCAGGGAAGATCTATGTAAATTTCTTAAATACAGGGTTAAAAGCCCCACAAATCTTTCAGTATCCATTTTACAGGTAAAATCCAAGCTTTTCGCATCCTGAATAAAATCCAGGGAAATTGTAAAAAGGGATTCCTTTCGTGGTTTCAGGTCCATTATATTCTGATCTGCAAGAAAACAAAGCGCAAAATACTCATTATCAGCATACATAGGATCTTTATAAGTTTTAAAAACCCTTTGTCGCTCAAGATAAATTTCAATTTTTGCGTGCTTACCCTTAAATTTCATATGTATATATTCATTTCTCTTAAAAGATATTATAGTATGAATTATTATGTTAAATATTGATAAATGCGCTTATTCAAATAATTTAATAAATGTTCACCCAATGGAAAAGTTTATTTTCGTTATGGTGACCATTATTGTTTGCTTAAGCTCAAATTCAATTATTACTCCAATCCTGATACTGCTTACAGTAAGTTCTCTTACTATTCTTAAAGCAGGTGTGCCAGCAAAATTTTACTTTAAATTAATGCTTATTCCCTTTGGTTTCCTGTTTTTGGGGGTAATAACCATATTAATAGAAATCCATACTGAACCAGCGCTTTCTTTTAGTATAACCCAGCAAAGCATTGAAACAGCCTCAAAATTGTTTTTTAGGGCTTTGGGATCTGCATCCTGTTTGTATTTCTTTTCTTTAACAACGCCGCTTGTTGATTTCACCTCAGTTTTAAAAAAACTAAAATTGCCCGATATTCTAATCGAGCTTATTAGCCTAATTTACAGGTTGATATTTATATTAGTTTACATAGCCGGCAGAATCCACACCGCTCAATCCTCAAGACTGGGCTACTCCAGCTTAAAAAACCAATTCCGGTCTTTAAGCCAGCTTGTTTCATCAATGTTTATACTTTCTTATAAAAAAGCTAATGATTTATTTATTTCTCTGGAATCCAGGTGTTATAACGGAAACCTTAATATTCTGGAAAAACAATACTGCTTTTCAGCAAAAAACATTGTATTCATTATTGTTATAGAATTATTTTTTATATTAATGGAATTTAATGTATGAGCGAGTATATTTTAGAAGCAAAAGATGTATCATTTGCCTATCCAGGCTGCACAAAGGCGCTGGATAATATATGTGTAAAAATTGAAAAAGGTAAAAAAATTGTTTTTCTTGGAGAAAATGGTGCGGGAAAATCTACACTATTCCTGCATTTTAATGGTATATTAACACCGCAAAAAGGAAAACTTTTTTTTAAAAACCAGGAAATGAAATATGACAACAAATCGCTCATGAACCTAAGAAAATCGGTGGGCATAGTATTTCAGGATCCTGACACCCAGCTTTTTTCAGCAAATGTATGCCAGGAAGTTTCTTTTGGTCCGTTGAATTTGGGATTATGTGTAGAAGAAACTAAAAAATGCGTTGATACTGCATTAGAATCAACAGGGATAAATGATTTAAGGAATAAGCCAACACATTTTTTAAGCTATGGGCAGAAAAAAAGAGTAACTATCGCAAGCATTATAGCAATGAATCCTGAAGCCATAATTTTTGACGAGCCTACAACCTATCTTGACCCAAAACATAAAGAACAAATAATAGATTTCCTTGAAGAACTTAATCAGAAAGGAACAACGATAATTTTATCTACGCATGATGTTAATGTAGCTTATTCCTGGGCTGACACTATTGTGGTTATGAAGAATGGCAAGGTTTTAAAAGAAGGAACTCCCGACGTTATATTTAATAATGATGAACTCATAGAAAAAGCAAACCTGAAAAAGCCGCTTATTCTTGAAATTTATAATGAATTAAAAAACAATGGAATTTTGCCTGAAAATCATAGACCGCCAAGAACTAAAAATGAGCTTAAACAGCTTATTAATAACCACAACATAATAAAAAATCTGCCTTAAGGCAGATTCCGTACAAAGGAATAAGAAATTACCGTGATCTCTGAACTTATTTCACCGCCACCAGACGTGGCACAACCCCTAACTGTCCCTGTATCATCTTTGCCTTCGCTACAGCCATGGATCTTCTTTTTTTAGCTCCACGCAACAAAAATAAGACTGATTCAGAAATATTTGTATTTGGTGATCTTCTGATTATATCTGACATACACATTATCCCTATTTAGCCCTGCAACTGTTTGGCCTGCACAATAAAGTTATCGGATTTTTATAAAGCAGGCTTGATAAAATTTAAGGGATTTTTAAAAAATTGATACATTTGTTAACAATTAATTATTTTTCTATTCTTTTTTTGGGAGTGGCGCCTTCGGCGCCACTCCCAAAAGGCAGAGAGGCCGCCTCCGGCGGCCTCTCTGCCAAAAAATAAGATTTATTTACAGTTCGTATTCATAGATAATCTGCGAAATTGCAGTTACAGCCGCTGTTTCTGCTCTATATACAAGCTTACCAAGGCTTACCGGGGTTATACCGGCTTTTAAAAACTTCTCTATTTCACAATCATCCCAGCCGCCTTCCGGGCCTATTATCAGCAATATATTAGATTTATGCGGATTTTGAACCAGAAACTGCTTTATTGTAATATCTGCTTTTTTCTCAGAACATAAAACCCTAAGATCAAATCCATCAAGTTTTAACACTTCCTCAAAGCTGATAATATCGCTTATTTTTGCAAGATCGCCTCTCTGGCATTGTTTTGCGGATTCGTAAACTATTTTTTGCCATCTTTTAATTTTATTTGATTTATCCGGTTTAACCACGGTATTCCTGCTTATAAAAGGAATAATCTCTTTTACACCAAGTTCTGTGGCCTTTTGAATTAAAAAATCCTGCTTTTGCGACTTTATAATACTTTGCGCAAGAGTTATGTTTATTTTCAAGGCTTTATCTGACACATAGCTGCCGAGGATTTCGCATTCAATAGAATCAGAGTGTATGACTTTGATTTGAGATTCATATATTTTATTATCCGGCCCTATTAATATAATTGTGTCTTTTTTGTCTGCTCTTAATACATTTAAAATATGATTAATGTCGGATTTTTGTGTGATAAATATCCGGTTTTTATCTATATTTTGTTGTTCTATAAAAAAATTCGGCAATCTAAGTCTCCTTTAAATCTCCTTTAGCACATCTGTAACATAAAAAACCTCACATCCTGCACCCGAATTAAACAAATGGTCATCCCTTCTCAAACTGCTTTTCCATACTGTCTGCAATTTAGATGTTTTTATTTTTACTTCCACAAGATACCCTCTGAGTATTACCTTTTCATTAACTTTTAAATTCCTAACAGCGTCAAGAATTTCACTATTAGAGGGGATTATATGATTATGTGAAAAATGTGTCTGAACATAATCACGCTCTAAATTTATTTCACGCTTAACTGACGGCATCATAAGTCTAAAAGCTGAGGCGAACTTTATGTTCTTATAATTTTCCGGCTCTGCCAGTTTTCCCCATACAAGACCGATATCAACAGGCCCCAGATCAGCTCCTCCAAGCATAAGCATGCTTTCCATGTTTTTTACTGCAACAATTCCTGCTATTTCATATATTGCAAGCGGAAAGATATAGTATTCCCCTCCCTTTGTTTTGTGCATTATCGGATTTTCTGTTCTAAAGGGAATTTGCACCGGCTCAGCAGAAGTATTTATTGCACCGTTTTTATAAGTTGCGGGCATAACGCCCAAAATTTCCTGAATAGTAGTATCAGAAACCGAAACAACAGTTTTTACCGATTTTTGCAAAAACATTATAAGGCTTACTATAACCAAAAGCGCTGCTAAGACTAACGATAGGTTAACAATAAGATCTGTTTTGTTTTCACCCCTGATTTTTATATATAAATAATTAAAACCTTTTGATAAGAAATGACTTATTAATACAAAGTGTTCCAGCCCTATCCTTGCTTTAACAAAGAAAAGAATTATCGCTACAATAATAATGACAGGCTTTAATTCATCCGCAGCAAATATTAAAGCCACACGGACAAGCACAAACAATATTGCTAAAGAAAAAAGAACATTAATTATTTTAAAAATTTTCATCATTTTATTATTGTAATATTAACAAATTTTAAGATTTTTAAGAAAACTGAAAAAAATAAAAGCAATTGTTTTTTATATATATAGGTATATATATTTAGTATATCTATATGTAAAAACTGAGCGTAAGGTAATAGGTAAGAACCAAAGGAGTATTTCCCATGTCAGTCAATTTAGCGGTAGCAAGCCAGGGCTTTGCCGAGCAAATAGCCAAGCAGGCAGGAGCGCTGACTCAAGTTAAGGAACCACAAAACAAATTTGCAGCACAAAGGAAGCCTGATCTCGAAAACATCTTCCAGGCGCACGGTGTAGAACCTGAAAACAAAGTAAAAGCATTAACAGGCGTTAAAACAGATGACCCGATTGTTGTGCAGGAAACCGGAAGTATCTTTTCCACACCTGTAGCGCAGAGTCAGTATCAGGCAGCGCAGGTTGCACATAAAGCTGATCTACAAAACTATGATGCAAGCGCTGTTGGCGCAAAATTCGGCGGCATAGCTTAAGAATTAAAATTTAACTCAAAAAAGAGGTTTTTGTTTTTAAAGCAAAAACCTCTTTTTTGTTTTAGAATTAAAAAAAGAGAAAACACTGAGGCATTAAAGTGGTTGAAGCACAAACAATTGAACGTCTAAAAAGACATGTTGAGCTATCTAATGAAGAAGCCCTTCAAAACGAGCTTAACAGCATGCACTCCGCTGATATTGCTGAGGTTTTTGACAATATTACTCCCGAAGAGCGGCTTAAATATTTTGAATATTTAAATCTGGAAAAAGCAGCAGACCTGCTTGAGGAACTTACTCCGCAAATGCAAGTTGAGCTTTTAGGAGCAATAGATGAAGAAAAATCATCAAAAATAATTTCCCAAATGCCGCATGACTCACTTGCTGACTTTCTGGGGGATTTATCTGATGAAGAAGTCAACACATACCTTAACAGGCTCCCACGCCGTCTGTCATCTCAAATCAGGGAACTTTTAAGCTACCCGGAGGATACTGCAGGCGGTATAATGACAACCGAATACCTGTATGTATATGAAAATATGACGGTTGAGGAAACTTTTACATATATAAGAAGCAAAGCAGAAACAAATATTGATTTTTACTATATGTATGTGGTGGACAAAGAAGACCATCTCCTTGGTGTACTTAGTCTTAGGAGCTTATTAAGCTCGCCCCTTAACGCAAAAGTAGGCAGTATAATGACAACTGACGTATTCAAGGTAACTGCAACCGACGAGCAGGAATACGTTGCTGATAGCCTCATAAAATACGGGTACCTTGCACTTCCTGTAGTTGATGAATTTAACAGGCTTAAAGGGATTGTAACCTGGGACGATGCTCACTATGTAAACGAAGAGGAAACAACCGAGGAAATTTATGCTTCATCAGGTATTTCAACAGGTTTAGTTGATGAGGACGAAATATTAACCGGAAAAATCAGACTTGCTATAAGAGCAAGAGCTCCCTGGCTCTTCATAACGCTATTAGGAGCGTTTGGAGCTGTAAATGTTGCAAATCATTTTGAAGGAATTTTACATCAGCTTCCGGTTATAGCCATATTCATACCTCTTCTTATAGGTCTTGGAGGAAATATCGGAACACAAAGCGTTACTCTTATGGTTAGAGGCTTATCTACAGGACAGGTATCAATGAATTCCGCCTTACATCATATTTTCAGGGAATTTAAAGTCGGACTGATAATAGGATTAATTTTTGGCATTCTTGTTATGCTTGTAACCTGGAACTGGAAAAACAATGTTGTCCTGGGAGGCGTTGTTGGTATTGCCATGGCAGCTAATATGGCTATTGCAACTATATTAGGAACTGCTTCACCCTTTATTTTAAAAAGAATCGGGGTAGATCCTGCCATTGCAAGCGGGCCTTTTATTGCCACAGCCATTGATATAGTTGGTTTAGCTGTTTATTTCATACTCGTAACGATGTCATTAAGATTTTTAATATAAAAATAATTATTTTTATTCCCTTAATTTCACTTTCGTCATATTATGAATAGTATAGTGTTTAATTAGTGTAAGGATGGAGTCATGAAAAAATTAGGCAGTAAAAGCTGGGTTTTTGTTTTATTAGTATTAGTTTTATTTCTTATTCAGCCCTGTTTCGCTAGTGAGGCTGATCTTATAATTCCCGACATGAAAAGCGATCCGTTTAATTATTATCTTTTACTCGTAGGAATGGGGGTTTGCGGTTTTGGCTTACTTTTCGGGCTACTTGAATACTTTGCAGTTAAAAGGATAAGAGTTCACGAATCCATGCTGGAAATAGGAGAACTTGTATTTGCAACTTGTAAAACATACCTGATACAACAAGGAAAGTTTTTAATAGTACTCGAATTATTTTTAGCAGCATGTATAGCTTTTTATTTTGGTTACTTACAACAGATGAATGCAGCAAGCGTTGGGCTGATACTTGCCTGGTCCATTATGGGGATACTTGGTTCATACCTCGTTTCCTGGTATGGAATCAGGATGAATACACATGCTAACTCAAGAACTGCTTTTCTTGCCCTTAGAAATGATCCGCTTGCAATAATAAAATTGCCCTTAAGAGTTGGAATGAGCATAGGCGTAATTCTTGTCAGCGTAGAACTATTATTGATGCTCATTATACTATTATTTATGCCGGGACATCTTGCAGGAGCTTGCTTCTTGGGCTTCGCAATAGGTGAGTCACTTGGAGCCAGTGCCTTAAGGGTTGCTGGTGGTATATTTACCAAAATTGCTGATATTGGTTCTGACCTTATGAAAATAGTATTAAATATTAAAGAAGATGATCCGAGAAACCCTGGGGTTATCGCAGACTGTACAGGAGATAATGCAGGAGATAGCGTTGGGCCTACAGCAGACGGCTTTGAAACATACGGAGTTACAGGAGTTGCTTTAATCAGCTTTATTGTCCTTGCTGTTGGGCAGGAATATCAGATTCTCCTGTTAACCTGGATATTTACAATGAGATTTTTAATGATACTTACTTCTATAGTAGCTTATCAGATAAACAATGCACTATGCGGCTTACAATACGAAGAAAAAGAAAAATTCAATTTTGAAGAACCACTTACTTCACTGATTTGGATAACATCTATTCTATCAATAGCTGTTACTTTTATAGTAAGCTTCTGGCAGCTTTACTCTCTGCCTAATAATATGTGGCTTACACTTTCTCTTATTATTAGCTGTGGAACAATCGGCGCAGCAGTTATTCCCGAACTTACAAAAGTATTCACAAGTACAAAATGCAGTCATACACAAGAAGTAGTTACTGCTTCAAGAGAAGGAGGAGCTTCCTTAACTGTACTGTCCGGTCTTGTAAGTGGAAACTTCAGCGCTTTCTGGATTGGTATGGCAATTGTAGCTCTTATGGCTGCCGGTTATCTGGCAAATCTTTTTATTCCTGACAACATTATGATATATCCTGCAGTATTCTCATTCGGACTTATTGCTTTCGGATTCCTTGGAATGGGTCCTGTAACTATTGCAGTAGACAGCTATGGTCCTATAACCGATAATGCTCAGTCAGTATATGAACTCTCACTTATAGAAGAACTACCTGATATTAAAAATGAAATAAGCGAGAGATATGGATTTGTTCCAAAATTCACTAAAGCAAAACAACATCTTGAGGAAAATGATGGCGTTGGTAACACATTTAAAGCCACTTCCAAACCTGTCTTAATCGGCACAGCGGTTGTTGGTGCTACTACCATGATTTTTGCTCTTATACTTGTTATTAAAAATACGCTTCATATCGAACCTGAAATGATTCTTAACCTGCTTAATCCATACACCCTGCTTGGATTTATAACAGGAGGAGCTGTAATTTACTGGTTTACCGGCGCTTCCATACAGGCAGTCGTCTCAGGAGCCTACAGAGCAGTAAGATACATAAAAAACAATATTAACCTGGATGTTTCAACAAAAAGAGCATCAGAGGAAAATTCCAAAGAAGTCGTAAAAATATGCACCAAATATGCGCAAAAAGGCATGTTTAACATCTTTATGGCTTTATTCAGCTTTTCATTATCATTTGCGTTTTTCTCAGCACCATTAAATTCTAACGCACCTGTCGCATTTTTCGTCAGTTATTTAATTGCAATTGCAGTATTCGGTCTTTTCCAGGCTGTTTTTATGGCAAATGCTGGCGGATGCTGGGATAATGCCAAAAAGATTGTTGAAACTGAATTAAAAGAAAAAGGAACACCTTTACACGCAGCAACCGTTATTGGCGACACAATAGGAGATCCTTATAAGGACACTTCCTCTGTTGCTATGAACCCTATAATCAAATTCACTACCCTGTTCGGCCTGTTAGCTATGGAAATAGCTATTCAGGAAGAATTCAGGCTATTTGCTCCATACATTGCATGGGTATTCTTTGCAACAGCAATTTTCTTTGTATATCGTTCATTCTATAGAATGAAATTACCTGTTCTTAAAAATGATCACGATGATTCAGAACACCATGACGTTACAAATACACAAGAAACAATAGTTTGTGAGTGTCACGTAAAATAATTACAAGCATTAATTTGCTTGAAACATAATAAAAGGCTGGCAATTCCAGCCTTTTATTATGTAAAAATTTCTCTATTTACTATATCTACAACCATGACAAATTTTTCTATTAAACACATATGTCAAGTAAAAAAACTATTGTAAAAAATAATTCTTAAAATATGCACCTATTTATTGACTATCAAAAGAACTTCATATTATATTTAGA
>MFRL01000031.1 GCA_001784565.1 Candidatus Melainabacteria bacterium GWF2_37_15 | reverse complement strand
GATTATTGATGAAATAAAAGGGGAAGATTATGCAGTGACAGATAGATCAGTAGATGTTTTAATGGTAGGATTAAGAAGAAAGCTCGGTAAATATGGCGGGTATGTAGAAACCGTCCGTGGCATCGGCTACAGATTTAAGTCCTTATAGGAAAGTTAAAAATATGAACAAAAGAAGGGCATCTCGGGAACTGGCATTAATGGCCTATTCTCATTTAAGTAAAAGTTTAAAAAAATCCGAAGACGTCGATATAGCGGACATTATACACAAATCCGCTGAAACACTTTCCTATGAAGCCGAAAGCAACCTTGACTCTGCGGTAAAAGAACTGCTGAAAATTAGGGAATTTGTTTATAATTACGAAATGGATCACCCCGTAAACCTTGAACGGCCTTTTGAGACAAGCACTCTTCCTGTGGGTATTCCTTTAACATCCGACATGCTCGGCAGGATAGATATGGTGATTGAAGCGGCTGATAAAACTTATTCGGCAATAGATTTAATAAGACTGGCGTCATTTGAGGAATTAAACGAAGTAAAAGACTACGCAGTGAAACTGGTAAAGACTTTCCTTGATAATAAAGAGGAAGTAGACCAGAAAATAAAGGAACATTCCAAAGACTGGGACGTCGAAAGACTTGTAAAGATAGATAGAGACATATTAAGAATAGCAGTAACAGAAATTCTCTATTTTGAAGATGTGCCAAATGGCGTTTCCATAGACGAAGCTGTGGAACTCGCTAAAAAATACAGCACAGATGAAAGTTCAAAATTTATAAATGGTGTTTTAGGTCAGGTGGTAAATGTTTGAGGTTTTTAAAAAATTTAAGAACTTTGTAAGTTTTGCGCAGGAAAAGGAGGAGATTGACGATGATCTCCTTGATGAGATGGAAGAAAAGCTCATCCGCGCGGATTTAGGCGTTGATACAGCAGTTCAGGTTATTGAGAAGCTGAGGGATAACAAAAATAAGATTAAGCCCTCTCAATTAAGCAACTACTTTAAAGACGAATTTAAAGAATTAATAAAGGGAGCGGGGACAGGGCAGATTAACCTGAAACCCGGACAATTAAACATTTTTTTAATCACAGGCGTGAACGGTTCAGGAAAAACAACCCTGATAGGCAAACTTGCTTACAAATTCCGCCAGCAGGGCAGGAAAGTGCTTGTTGCGGCGGGGGATACCTTCCGTGCAGCAGCCGAAGACCAGCTGGAAATCTGGTCAAAAAGAGCAGGCGTGGATATTGTAAGGCAGGATGACGCTGATCCGGCTTCTGTTGTGTATAATGCAATACAAAAGGCAAAGGCTGAAAATTACGATGTTTTGCTGGTTGATACTGCGGGCAGGCTCCATAACAGGTTTAACCTTATGGAAGAATTGAGGAAGATCAAAAAGGTTATCGACCGGGAAGCCCCGGGGTTGCTCTCGGAATCCCTTCTTGTTATAGATGCCACAGTAGGCCAAAACGGGCTTAAACAAGCCGAAGTTTTTCAGGAAGCGGTAAGTTTAACAGGTGTTGGTTTAACAAAGCTGGACGGCACTGCTAAAGGCGGCATAGTAATGGCTATAGCAAAAGAGCTTGGTATTCCGATAAAACTCGTAGGTGTTGGTGAAAAAATGGAAGATTTAAAGAGCTTCAACGCTGAAGAGTATGTTGAAGCGCTGTTTAGTTAAATTTTAAACAATATTATCAATATTTTTAAACCTTATCAGAAAGCAATCTTTGTTATTCAGATGTTTTGTAATTTTATAATCAATTTTAGCAGGAAAACCGTTATGATAGGAAATATAGCTGGACAACAATATTTTCAACCATTTTTGCCTAACAAACAAGTTGTGTTTAAAGGCATAAAAACCAGCGAAAGCTACTTGCCGAATAAAGACGAAATTGTAATAAACGGAATAATTATTCCTAAAAGTAATTTTAATAGATTTAATAAGAAAGAATTTCAATTCTTTGATGATATAAGGTTTCTTGCCCCTCTTTCGATTAAAGAGGGTTTAATAAAACTAGCACGGCTTAAAGATGATCTTTGTAATAATTCCTATGAATGCAACAGTACTTATCATAAAGATATGCTCAAACTTATAGGAGATTTTTCTCAAGTTGTAGAAGAAGAACCTCGTTTAAAAGAAAGAAAATTAACGGGAATAATTGATGGTGGAGCACGTACTATGGTTCTGAACATTGGAGAAAACCCTGAGACAGGTGAAGCGGAAGTTTTAAAAATTTCAGACCGACCAAATCATCCCAAAGCTTTAGGACGACGCTTTGAGCCTTCTTTTGATATGCCAATTGGAATAAGCGATCAAAAAAGGGGATTTTATTACTATACTCAGCCAAAAGCTGAAACGGATGGAATTACTATGTCTCATCTTGAAGAAGTTATTAAAAAAATCAAAAAAGCGGATTATAGAACAGCTAAGGATCTGGAATTAATCGATACGTTTAAAAAGCAAATAGGACTTTATAAAGGACAGCCATATTTAATTGACCCAGAATGTGCTGTGAAAACTACTTAATGTGTTATTTAAACCATATCGCTCAGCGCAACGCTGACTTTTCCAACATCCTTGCTTATTAATTCCACAATAATATTGTTCAAACCATCACTCAATTTAAGACAACCCTCGATTAAGCAGGTGATCTCTTCATTAAGTCTGAAAATCATCGGGTTATCAGCGGAAATCTGCGCAGCATGAACAGCATCACCCGAACTCATGATTTTAATCATAGACGAAGTGTAGGTTTCATCGTTAATTTTGATGTAGTTAATTCCAGTAACAATTCCCGGCCCTAAAATGTTCTTAAGATCAAAAGCAACTCCATCTTTTGTCCTTCTTAAACTGCCTTTTTTGTAGATCCTCTTTAAAATAAAACTTGGTAGAATGTTCACTTGCTTGCCCCCTATATTTTGACGCTCAATACAACTCGCTTACCGGAATTAATTTGTAGCTTTTAATATTTCTTATCTTTATTTTAACATATCTTTCAATGTTTTCACACCCCTTTTGAACAAAATTTTCCGGCTTCATATCCCAAATGATAAGGCAAAGGCTGTTTTTTTCTTCTAAAAATCCATCCATCAAATAAAAAGTGTCCTGTTGACTCTTGTTTTTCCAATATCTCCCTATTAAATTCCCATTTAAATATACATCTGCCTTTTCATAAGGGAAATTCGACATGTCAAGCAATAGAGGATTATAAATATTATTATTTTTGTGTAGCTCAAAATCTGATTTTAGCAATATTAGACGGGGATTTTCAGATTCACTCTCAATATCTTGAGGACGAGCCTCAGTCCATTCCTCAATAACAGGTGTTAATCCACCCCTTAATTGCCACTTAATATCTTTTTCAGGGAAGGTTTTAAATGAAATAAGGCCTCTCGGATTCTGTAACTCGTTCTGAAATCCCCGGTCAAAACCCATGTTCTGAACCAAGATAGTTATTTCATTTTTTAAACCTTTTTCAAAAATGTGTTTATCAATATTAAAGGATATAATTTCTTCTACCTCGGAGCCCTCAACGCATTTGGTGCAATCGTGATAAAAAATCTGCTTTCCATTGACGTAAATCGCATAACAATGCTTTGCATCAATCTCTATACTGTCGATATGGCCGGTAAACGACCCTTTATACCAAATATAATCGTCATAGATTTCATTCGATATGCAATCAGGCTTATCTTCACGAGCGTAATTCCAGCCTGAATAATCGTACATCATATCAATTTCCGGGCTTGCATTAAAACATTTCCACTCGGACAACTGAGGCAACTTCACTTCTTCATTGCAATATACAGCTGCTTTTTGGAGATTATCCGTTAAGAAATCAGCTCCAAATACGATTTTATTATCCACAATCCAGGTTTTATCAGCGGTTGCTTCCTTTATAAAGATAACTTCGGTGTTTCCAAAGTGATAGCGGGATAAATCCTCAAGATCATCTCCACGGAAAATGCTCTTGTTTTCCCCTTCAGTTATTTTTATCTGGTTATTTTTTTCTATAAGTATAAGGATTGTTTCTTTGTCGCCGTTTTCAACTCGCCCAAAGATTGACATGCCGGAAAATTCTATTGTACAGCCTTTTAGTTGCAGATTAAGGGGCAGGATTTTCATATCAAACGGATTAACGCACAGTTTATGATGTCCCCACAGGTTAAATTTCTTGGCTTCCCTGTTGAGGTTTCTTATAAACAGCCATTTACAGCCATTTATATTATCTTTTCTTAATTTTGCAAATACGTTTTCTCCCTCAATATCTACAGTATCAGGATCAGTTGAGGCTAGGTTAAAAGCATTCAAGAAGTAATTAATTTCTTTTGCCTTATATCCATTTCCTTTTGGAATCCCTACATCCGAGACAGGAGCGGCAAAATCATATGAAGTATAAACCTCACAGCTTGCCAATTTATCCCACGAAGTCCCTCCGCAGCCCATGTAATGGTTGAACATTGTTATTCCCTGCGAAAGGGCTGTTTTTGTGACAATATTTATATGTTCCCTGCCGAAAAGCCTTCTTATATGCCGATAGCCAGGACCATTCCACCTGTCATACCAGCCCGCCTGTAATTCCGCCACGAATAGCGGGGAATTTTCGCAGTATATTTTAAGGTTTTCTTCTGCATTGTCTAAAACCCCGAATGAATCCGGAAAATCCCGCCAGTCAAACAGCATATTTACTGTAGGATAAGTATCAAACGCATAAATGTTCACTATATCACTATATAAACCAACACCAAGCACGTCATTATGGAAGATTGGAGCTTTTATACCCATAGATCGTGCCATATCGTAAAGTTCCTGCATATAATCAGGCTCAGCTTCATTTGTGAAGTATTCGTTTTCTATCTGAAAAGCTATGATATTGTGATATTCGTTCAATATAGGAATAATTCTTGAATACCACTCCCTTAAATACTTCATATAAATTTCAGAGTATACAAAATCGCCGTCTTTTCTGTTTCTTAAATGTATATCCGGCTGGTTTAAAAGCCAGGGAGGCAGCCCACCCAGAGATAATTCTGCGTTTATGTAAGGACCAGGCCTTGCTATAACAAACAATCCGAGCTCTGCTGCTATATCAAGCAATGCCCGTATGTCCCTGATCCCGGTAAAATCATACACACCGGGTTCTTTAGAATGGTAAGCCCAGCAGAAATAAATATCAACAGCATTATAACCGCATGCTTTAAGCTTGCTAAGCCTGTCACGCCAGACATTTTCACCTGGGATTCGGAAATAGTGAATAGCAGCGCTTTTTATAAGCACCCTTTGGTTATCAATTATGAGTGAATTTTTATCGTAATTTATCAGCATAAGAGAAGTATATATTATTATCGTACTTTTTTGATACCCTCTTTAACTTACCTTAATCGCCAATAAAAAAACCCTAAACGCAAATTACGCTCAGGGTTAAACTTACTAGAAGGGAAGGTTAGGAAGTAAGTTCAGGAAGCTATATCACTTATATATAAAAAGTATTTTTTCTGTACATAATTGCAAAAAAATTCATAATTTTTACAAAATGTTACAATTCAAGGAGTCATCCTGAGCGTAGCGCAGCGAAGTCGAAGGATCGCAAGATGTTGGAACTTCATGAGATTCTTCCACTCACTTCGTTCGGTCAGAATGACAAAATGCTTCATCCAAGCTCCACCACTCTCCTCGAAAAATAATAAAAATCAGTTACATTTTAACTACTACCAAAAAATTATATATTACGTTAAGAAATATAAACAAAAAAAAGGCTCTTTTGCCCAACCTTTGTTAAATATGTAATAATCAAAATCGTTAATAGTCTAACCATTCCTTTCTTGACTGATGCGACCAGTAGTGTCGCATTTATTTTTTGAATAACTTATTGAGGGTGTGGCTCCCGACGGGCAATGTCGTCAACTTAAGCATTAAATCGCCCTCCTTTTGCATTTCGGGTATTTGTTTGAGCGAGTTTTTTTCTTTCGTTCAAATTTTCTGTTTTTCCTTACAGGAATTA
>MFRL01000030.1 GCA_001784565.1 Candidatus Melainabacteria bacterium GWF2_37_15 | reverse complement strand
CCCCAAAAAATAATAAATAAAAATTTTATTAAGCTATAACTATATTTTAACTAATTATCAATTAAATTATGATAGAATTAGTTAAGTAAACTAAATGTCAGGAGCGAGTATGTTTAAACAGATATGCAGGTTTTTATCGATTTTAGTAATATCAAATTTACTTTTTTCTACAGCAGCTTTTGCTAAATCTCCAATGTCCGTATTCCATTGGTTATTCGGCCACAAAAAGCCTGTTGAGCAAACAACTGATACCGAACAGAAACCTGTTGATGAAAATCCTAACATTCAACAACCTACCTATGATGATGGGCCATATGTCACCAAATATGGTGTTTATTTCCCTGATGCTGACATTGATTATCCGCCTCCTGGCAAAAATTATTAATACTGAAAAATAGAGAAATTTAAATGTTTAATAAAAAAGTGCTGCATAATGTAGTCTGGGAACTTACATTAAAATGCAACGCAAGATGTATTCATTGCGGCTCCTCAGCAGGAGAAGCAAGAGCGGACGAGCTGACAACTAATGAGGCCCTCAATATATGTGACCAGCTTGCAGAAGTTGGTTGCAGGGACGTAAATTTAATAGGCGGAGAATTATTTCTAAGGCCTGACTGGCAAAAAATTATAGAAAGATTAACGGATAATGCGATTGGTGTTTCTATAATTACTAATGGCATAGCCTTAACCCAGGAGAAGATTGATTTTCTCTCAAAAGTAAAACTTAAAACGCTTGGCATAAGTATTGATGGCGGAAATCCTGACACGCACGACCATATAAGACAAGTTCCGGGTCTATTCAATAAAATCTTCAACGTAATGGAATATGTTAAAAAAACAGGTCTTAATACTACTGCCATAACTACTTTAAACAAGTTAAACATTACAGAATTAGCACAGCTTAGGGAAAAACTAATAAATTCTCCTTTTAAAGCCTGGCAGATACAGCTTGCCGCTCCTATCGGCAGAATGAAAAATGATTTGTTTCTGAATCAGTTTGAATATTACATTGCAGGATTATTTCTTGCTCAATCAAGACTAACCGTTCCAAAAGAACAACTCGCAATTATATGCCTTCATGATTTTGGATATTATTCAAAAGTAATTCCCCGACATACTTCATATACTACCTGGAAAGGCTGTTCCGCCGGAAAAGGAGTACTGGGAATCAGAAGCGACGGTAAAATTCAGGGCTGTTTATCCATTTATCAGGACAAATTCACAGAAGGAGATTTGCGAAAGCAGACTTTAAAAGAAATCTGGAATTCAAGAAAACTTTGCCAGTGGAATAATAGAATAAACAGGTATTTATCCTTAAAAGGTTTCTGTAAAAAGTGTGAATACGGACTTGTCTGCCTTGGAGGCTGTTCTGATATAGCTTATTCTTTAACAGGCGAGGTCGGCGAAAATCCAAGCTGCTATCATGCGATAGAATCCTATTGGAAAAAAGCCACCCCGCAAAATGAATTTGAAGAAATTTTCAAACAAATAACTCAGGGAGAAATCGAATCTTTTGGCGAACTCTCTGGAGAAAATCTTCTTAAGCTTTTAGATATATACTATTCCTATACAATCTTACAATCCTGAACTTCTTTTGCACCATATTTTGCAACATACAGAAAAATATATTCCCTGTATCTAAGATACATCCACAAAGGATTTTCGTAGGCTTTATTGCACTCCTTTATGCAAACATTTGCCATTTCCTGTAGTTCCTGACTATTCATTCCTTTTGAAACTTTAAATTCATAAGATGGAGAAAATTCTTCATCATTATGATAAATTTCTGTAATTGAGAATTTTTCGGGATTTTCTGACAGCTTTGTATGTTTTCCAAGAGCAAAGACGCTTCTTCCGTATGAGGATATTATATCGGTGTTTTTACATATCATTTCTATTGTTTTTAAAGCGTCTTCCCTGGTTTCTGACGGAAAACCAAGGAAAACAAAAGCAAAGTTCCATATATTATAGTCACTACTGTCTTTTAAAACTTCCATTCTTTGATTAAAGTCCACACCTTTATTTATTAGTTCCATAATGCGTTCGGAGCCTGATTCTACCCCCCAAAGCATCATTTTTAAGCCAGCTTCGCTTGCTAAGTGGAGAATATCCTTTGTAAATTCGGATTCTGTGCGGGCATTATTAAACCAGGATATTTCCAATCCTTCTTTAATTACTCTTTCAGACATTTGTTTTAAGTAAGAAGGGCTAATTGCTTCATCTATAAATTCGAAATGTGAAATCCCGAATTTGTCCTGCATTAACTTCAGTTCTTCAATTAATTTATCCAGATTTTTAATACAATAATTTTGCCCAAAATCATGATCACAAAATGTACATTTTTTCCAGTAACATCCACGGCTGGAAAGAACCGAAAGCACTATTTCAGGAGTAAAATATTTTTCAAAGGGAAATCCCTCGAGGTCCTGATAACACATTTCATTTAATACTAAAGGTTTTATTTTTTCATTTATTTTTACTTTTTCACCATCAAAGTAAACAATATTTGGAACTTGTTCTATAGGCAATTTACCTTCAATAAATTTTGCCAGTTCAACCATGGGTTTTTCGCCTTCTTCAACTACTACTGAATCAGCAAATAATTCAAAAAATTCAGGTGTATTTTCCAATGATTCGGTTACTCTGCCAAAGAAATTACCTCCAATATTAATATGTTTATTAGTTTTTTGTTTTAACAACATTGCTAAAGTTAAGCCGGGTATTATTTGGCTGGAGGAGTTTATTGAAATCCCTATCATATCAGGGGTTTCTTCAATTATAGAAGGCAGTATTTTCTCATAGTATTCATAAAACATATTTGTTGATCTATCCAGACAACATTCTTTAATGCTTTCATAAGTTAACCGGAAAAAATGTGTACTATAATCATGTAGCTCTAATCGGCTTGGAAAATATGGAAGTGAAGCTATTTCCAGACCAATATCAATGGTATCAAGAGCTCTAATCAATAATTCCGGCTGATAAAATCTTTCTTTGCACTTTACTGTAGCTACAGCTTCTTCAATTTTATCTGGAATATTCTGGATATCATTATATCTTTGCTCTTTAAATTCCTTTATTTTCGAATATCTTAAGAGCTTTATCTGGGTTTCTTTTGAATATTCTTCCGCTTTTTTGTCATCTGTATATTCAGCCCGAATATCCTGAAAAAGGGTTTCATGCATTTTAAATGCTTTGTCTGCAGCGTTTACAAGATATTCTTTGGTTAAAATATGATTATAAAATTCTATGTTAATATCGTGTACGTTAACTTTGTAATTATTACCCCGCAACTGTCCCACAAGTGAAGCAATGGAAAAAAAAGGGTTTAAAGGCGTCCATTGCGGCGGAAGAATGAAAGATATTAACATAATTGTTCCCTTTACGTTATTTAGCTTTTATAAATATAAATTAGCAAAATTATTAAACTGAATTATCCATTAATAAGTTTATATTTTGTGGAATAAAGCTATACGGCCCACCGTAGGCGGGCCGTATAGGTAGAATTTTTAATTAAGTTTAATTATTACTATAACCTGTAAGCATTTCAAGTATTCTTTGGATTAAGCTTTGTAAGCTGCTTTCACCCAGGCTGAACGGTTGAGATACTTGATCTGTTAAATCGTTAAATCCTGGGAATTGTTCTAACAACGGATTTTGTGCTGTTAACTGTTGAGCTTTTTGTATAGTTGATGGTTTTGCAATATTTTCGGTTTTATTTACGTTTGTTTCACCTGCGTTATTAGCTTGTGCTGAATCTCCAGATCCTAATACACCACCCATAACTCCGGTTTTCGGAACACTGTCAGAACAGTAACCACAACCTGCTCCTTTACAGAGTGGACATTCTGCTTTATTCCAGGCTTGACGTCCTGTTTGTTGTTGATATTCATAGGCTTCTTCTCTTGTGGTAATTACGCTAACGTCTTTTACTTCTTCTGCTTTTTCTACTGTAGCTTCTTTTTGAGCTACTAGTCCTGCCTGTTTTGCTCCATATCCAGCTATTTCAGGGATTTCTCCTTCTTTCATAAAATCTGCGCCAACGCCGCCCATAACTCCTGTTTTTGGAACATCAGCGGAACATAATTCACAACCTGCTCCTCTACAAGCTGGGCATTCATCTATGTTCCAAGGCACTTTTCCTGTTTCTTCCAGATATTTGCGGGCATCTTGTCTGGTTTTAATTACGCTAACATCTTGTGAATTTATTGCTTGTTCTACTTTACTATTTTTGCTGTCAGTCTTTACACCTTCAGTTTCTCCGGCAGTTTTAGTACCATCTGTCTTATTAAGGTCACTTTTGAAATTCGCTAATGAGCCATTTAAGTCAATCTCATTTGCATTAAGCGTGCCATCACCATTAGCCTCGTGTAATCTAAAGGTTTTTCCGTCTTTATCTGTTACTGTTACGTTTCCTTGACCATCTGAGGCATCATTTATGTGTGTCCATTCTGCCTCATATCCGCTTGCATTTAATTTTTCTGCAATGTCTTTAAAAGTAGCACCATTACCAGCACCTCCACCTTCATCCATTATTCTGGATATTTCACTTTGTAGTTCAGAACTCATCTGACTATATGTTTCAGTATTTAGCGCTGCTATATCTCCAGAGCCTAGTTCACCGCCTATAATGTCACCTGATGCCGCAGATACACCCTTTTTGCCAGCTGCGGCGTCTGTTTTTCCTATTTCTACGGTATCTGTATCAGCAGCTGTAGCCTTTGGTGCTGCTGCAGCCTGTTTTACACCACCTGATAAATTAATGGTTTTACTGAGAGTTGGTTGATTGTTTTTAAATATTGAACTTGCATCAGGAATCTTTGTTCCGGTTACTTGTTCAGCGCTCTTTCCTGAGGGTTCTGCCAAGCTTTGAATTTTTGCAATAATACTTTCTCTTGTACCTGGATCTTTAGCTTTTTGTGCATCAGACATTAAATCCAAAAGTAATAATCTTAATTGAATTTCTGCTCTGCCTTCTTTAATAATGTTTTGCTGATTTTGGGCTTGTACTGAATCTAACATGCTATGTCTCCTTTGCTTTTATTACTTCTTTGTTTATTTATTTCTCTTTAAAACCGAAACTGAATCGCACTTTCGTTTGATTCAGCTTTTTCCGTTTCCGTTATTATCATATTTTCCGTTTCCGTTGCAGTCATATCTTCCGTTGCCGTTACAGTCAAGTTTTCCGTTTCCGTTCGCATCACAAATACTTATTGTCTTTGGAAGTTTAATTTGTTTCGAAAGAAGTTCTTCTTTAATCATATTTTATTTTTCTCCTACGATATACTTAATATAAATTTAGTATATATATATAAAAAACAAAATATCTATAAAATTGCTAAAAATATTAAAAAAAAATTAATTTAAAAAAAAGCCTTGAGATTAAATAATCTCAAGGCTTTTTTTTATGAAATCTAAAAAATTTAATAAAATTTTAACAGTAATTAGGCACACATCTTTTTAGCCTGTGGTTTAAGGGATACAGATTTTCTAAGGAG
>MFRL01000029.1 GCA_001784565.1 Candidatus Melainabacteria bacterium GWF2_37_15 | reverse complement strand
TATAAGCCCCTGTAATTCATATTTATCGTTAACAACAAGGAGTTTTTCAATTCTATTCCTGTGTAATAGCTTTTTGGCATCTTCAAGAGATATGCCCATTGGTGCAGTTATAAGGTTTTCCTTTGTCATTACGTCTTCGATTTTCTGACTAAGGTTGGTTTCGAACCGCAAATCCCTGTTAGTGAGGATGCCCATTAATTTACCGCTTTTTGTAATAGGAAGGCCGGATATATCGTGTTTTTTCATTACTTCCAGCGCTTCATAAATTTTCCGCTCGGGTTCCATGGTTATTGGGTCTACTATCATGCCGCTTTCTGACTTTTTGACCCTGAAAACTTCACGTGCCTGCTCTTTTGGAGACATATTTTTGTGAATAAAACCAATACCGCCTTCCCTTGCAATACTTATAGCGAGGTTGGCCTCAGTTACAGTATCCATTGCAGCGCTGACAAGTGGAATATTAAGGCTTATCTGGTTTGTCAGCCTTGTTGATACGTCAGCATCCTTTGGCAGTACATCAGATTCCTGCGGGATGAGGAGTATATCATCGAAGGTAAGGCCTTCTTTTATTTGTGTCTGGGTTATTTGCAGCTCGCTCATTGTTTGATCCTTTTTTAGTTATAACATTCAAATATAGTCGTCACCCTGAACAAAAACGTCACCTTGAACTTGTTTCAGGGTCTTTCCAGTGTGGAGTGTCATTGCGAGGAGGGGCATAGCCCCGACGTGGCAATCTGTCCAGCGTGGCTATTTAACTTACTTTCTACATATTCGATTGCTTCATTAATATGTTCTAATGATTTAGGATCAGTATTAATAGGGCAATCTTTAATGTAATTTAAAAATGGCAAAATAATTGAGGAATATTTTTTAAATTCTAGTAATTGATATATACTTGCGATTTGTTCTGAAATAATAACCTCAACTTTCCCTGTATTATAAATTTTACCTGATATATTACTAATTAATTTATTTAAATTCTCGTAATTTAATCTTTTTTCTTCTCTTTGCTTTAAATCCACAAACTTAAAAACACTGAAAACAAAGCCTCCTATCGCTATTAAAGTTGTTATGTATGGTAAATATTTCTCCATTTGTGCTTAGCCTTCAGTTGTTAATTGGATAGATTGCCACGTCGGCCCTTCGGGCCTCCTCGCAATGACAGGGAGGGTTTACCCTCTTGGTTTTAATGTGGGGAATGAAATTACGTCCCTGATGCTTACGGAATTAGTCAGCAGCATAACCAGTCTGTCAATACCGATTCCTAGCCCTCCAGCCGGTGGCATTCCGTATTCAAGCGCTTTTACATAATCTTCATCTATTTCAGAAGGAACCTCAGGGTTAGTTTCTTTTTGTTCAACCTGACGTTCAAACCTTCTTCTCTGGTCAATCGGATCGGTTAATTCAGAGAATGCGTTTGCGAATTCCAGACCGTTAATGCGTGTTTCAAACCTTTCTACAAGCCGTGGGTCGTCCCTGTGTGGTTTTGCAAGCGGAGATATATCCCTCGGGTAATCTATAATGTGAATAGGCTGGATTAGATGCGGCTCCACCTTTTCTTCAAATACTTTATCCAATATTACACCCCAGGAGTCGTCTTTGCCTACGTGGACACCAATTTTTTCAGCTTCCTGCGCTGCTTCGGGAGCTGATAGGAACTGCCCAAAGTCTATATTTGTATATTTTTTAACAGCGCCTATCATTGTAATCCTCTGCCATGGAGGAGCCAGGTTAATTGGTATGCCCTGATATTCTATTTCCATTGTGCCAAATATATTCTGGGCAAGCGTGCTTATTAGGTTTTCAACAAGAACCATCATTTCATTGTAATCTACATACGCCTGATAAAGTTCAAGCATAGTAAATTCAGGGTTGTGCTTTGGTGAAATCCCCTCATTTCTGAAAGAACGGTTAATCTCGAATATTTTTTCGCATAACCCGCCTACCAGCAACCTTTTCAAATATAATTCAGGAGCAATCCTGAGGTACATTTTCATATCCAGGGTATTATGGTATGTAATAAATGGTCTTGCAGTGGCTCCGCCGGCTATTGGGTGTAACATAGGGGTTTCTACTTCAAGAAATCCTCTGCTAATAAGGTAATTTCTAATTTCTGTTATGATTTTGCTTCTTTTTAGGAATGTTTCCCTGACTTCAGGGTTCATTATCATATCAAGGTATCGATTCCGGTAGCGTGCTTCCACGTCAGTCAACCCATGCCATTTTTCCGGAAGGGGCAACAAAGATTTTGATAATATCTTGAAATCTTTAACTCTTATGCTTAATTCACCCCGCGGGGTTCTTCTCATTGTTCCTGAAACTCCCAATATGTCGCCAACATCCAGAAGTTTTAATAATTTTAGTTTTTCTTCCCCTACATTATCCTGATGAATAAATAACTGTATCTTTCCCGAGCTGTCTACCATGTCAATGAACATACCGTTATTTCTCATTGCCATGATTCGTCCAGCTACATTAAAGAGTTTAGAATCTTCACCACCGGGAGGAAGGTCTTTATATTTTTCATGCAGGTCAGCTGCACAAGCTGTTCTGTTAAAAGTATAAGGATAAGGATTTACTCCATTGTCTATAAGGTCGTTTAGTTTTTGTATGCGTGTATTTCTTAGTGTTTCAAGGCTGCTTTGCGTAGTTTTTTCTGACAAGTTGACCTCCAGTTGTACTAGTCTTCATTGAGTAAATTGTACCATAACCATAATTATGGATGAGAATTTATATTTTAGCTGTAGGGGGCGGCGCAGCCCAATGTTGTCAACTTAAGAAAAAAGGTTTTTTTAAAAATTCTTTAATGCTACAGTTGCAATGCTTGATTTCCTGTAGCGTTGGAGTCATTAATTTTATTTATTTTGACGTTGACCCTGGCGTTAAAGTAGTTTTTTAAGGGGAAACTGGCCGCGCAGCGGCCAGTTTCCCCTTAAAATTAACTTATACGTCAAAGCTAACCAGAAAGGAAAACAAAAAATGTGTCCTGCGCCGCTTTAAAAAAGTTATACAGGCATATTTATATACTAAGTTGACAACATTGGGCTTCGCCTGTCCTCTCTTAAAGAATATACAAATTAAAAATATATCTCATTTATTTTAATGATAGTCGCAAAAGAAAAATATCTATATAATTATCTGGAGATCTTATTGCCAAGTTATCGGTTACTACCCGGGTAAAAATGCCAAAAATTGTCAAAAAAAACATAGACCAGACCAGATTTGGTCCTATATTGAGTAAAATTCCCCATATGGCAAGCGAGAATTTTACAAGAAGGGCATTTATTTCTATGCTTGCCGTGGAGGTATTCCAGGAATATCTGGAAGAAAACGGCATAAAATTAGCTGATAAATCCGCTCTGCATTCAAATCCCACCATATTGGAAAAATTTGATTTAGCTGATATAAAGCTTGCAAATAATGTTTCAATTGATATAAGAGCTGTTGTAGGCAATGATTACCCACATCTGTGTATCCCCAGGGAACACTTCATTAAAGGCATAGAGGCACATATATATGTAGGAGTACGCATAGACGAAAAATTTAAAAAAGCGGAAATAATTGGTTTTATAAAAACTGAAGATCTCTCACAATCAAAAGGAAACAGGCATTATTTTGTAGTTAATGATGATGAACTTACCCCGATTACCGATATAGAAAACGCAATAAGATCGATTGTAAAAAGCGAAAAAACCTTTTATGCTCTGGATCACCGAAAAGCAGCAGGATTATTTATTCCATTCATCGATAAAAGTATTTCAGAAGATGACCAGGATTATTTGCTTAAGCATCTTTCCCACTGTGATGAGTGCAGAAAACATTTTAACAGTATAAGTACACTTGATTATGATCTCAGAAAAGAAAAAAACAAACTTTTACTTGATTCAGACTATACATTGAGACTTATTACACATGATCCGGTTTTTGCCAAAAAAGAAGAGGTGGAAATAAGTATTCAGGAAGATATTGAGGAAGAGCAGGAAGAAGTTCTGGAAGAAGTATTTGAAGAACTTGTAGAGGAAAAGCCGCCTGAAATAAAAAGAACATCCCACAGAGACTGGGCGGATGAATTGGCGGCTAATGCAGCAGAAAAAGTTGAAGAAAATATTCCTCTATTAGAAGACGGCTTAATTGAAACTGATTTGCGTAAGCAGGAAATTCCAGAGCAGGATTTATCATCAAAAAATCTTGAGGATTTTGAGCCTTTAAAAGAGTCTTTACATGGGCCTGAAATTCCTGATCTTACTGCTGAGAAAGAAGTAGAAAATATCCTTGAATCTTTAGATGATGTGGAAACACTTCAGGGCGAAGAAAACATAGAGAGTATCTTATCGTTGTTTGATCATGAATCGGATCATCAGGAAAAAGAAATAATCCCTGAAACAGTAATATCGGAAACTGTCATACAGCCTGAGATTTTTGAAGACCCGGATAATACGGTTGTCCCTAAAATTAAGCCCATTCTTAAAGAAGAAGAAACACAGAAAACAAAAATAAAAGGCGAGGAAATAGGATATACTTCTGTTCTCAGGGGCGGCAATATTGATGAAAATGTTGACTTTCTCCTTAAGGAAGATGTTGCTTCAATTGAGGTAATCCGTCAGGAAGACCTGATGCATATATTTGACGAAGAAATACCTGACTATAAAGCTGAACAAGAACCTACCAATAAAGATATAAAATCTATGATTAAATCTTTATTGGATAATAAGAATTTAATACTTTTTGCTTCAGGTGGATTTGCTATTGTACTCTTGATGCTTCTACTTGCTTTACAATTAAATCAGCAAATTCAAAATACAACTTCCACACAAAATAATCCGCAGAACCTTGATAATCCAGTAGAAGTTGATAAAGTTCCAACCGTAAAAAGGGAAAGGGAGCCTTTAAAGACTTATACCAGGGAAATAGTTAAGGTTGTAAAGCCTGAAAAAGAAGTTCCAGAAATATCGGATAAGAAAATTAATGGTATTAAAGAACATAAGATTCCGGTAAATGATAGTATTCTGGAACTTACAGAAGTAAAAATCAAGAATTTATCCTGGGAATTACCGGCTAATGTTACTCGGGATCCACAAATGAAGGGATATTTCCTGCGTCTTGGGCAGGAGCTTAAAACTGATCTTACTAAGGCGCTTTTCTTGCCGGGTGTAGATGTAGAAAATTCCAGAGTAATTATTTATCTTGAGATGAATTCAAAAGGAGAAATAATAACAAGTAAAATTTCTGAAAGTAGTGGAATTCAGAAAGTTGATAAAATTTGTACTGATGCACTTATTAAAACTATTAAAGAATATAAATTCCCAGAGACTTCTTTAAATCAAAATAAAATTAAATTGCTACTGTTAATAAGGACTTAAAGAGTATGAGAGATAATCAGGAACAAAGAGAGCTTATAGAAAAATTAATCAAAAAAAGTCCTGGATTCAAGGGCAATGAAGATTTATTTGAGGAAATGGTAAATGAAACTCTAAAAAAATCCCAAAGTTTCCTTGAAAGTTCCATTGAGGTTCCCAATCCGGAAGTATATATTAAAAAAATTGCAATTAATGCAATTGTTGAAATTGTAAAAAATGCAGAAAAAATAAGGGCAAATAAAGAAAAAACAATCCAGGTGGATGAAGAATTTGAAGAAGTAACCCTGGATTATGAAACTGACAACGAAGGCAAAATTGTCAATAATTTTAAAATTCCTGAGATAAAAGATATACAAAGCTTTGGAATGGATGATGAAAAAATAAACGCCATAAAACAGAAAGTAATTGAGCTGGATAAAAAAAATTCATCACAAAATTATAAGCAAATTTTTGAGTTGAGATTTGTGAGAGAAATGAAAACCCCGGAAATAGCCAAGAAACTTGAAACGAAAGAAAATGAAGTATCAAAATCCCTTATGGAATTATATAAGGAAATTGACTCTGTATAAATCCTTATTATCGTAGTGTATATGAAGAAATTATTTATTTTTTTAGCTTTCATACTTTTAATAACATCACCAGTTCCCGCCTTTGCTGAAGAAGACGACTGGGGGGGTGTTTATGACAGCTATAAAGATGCAGAAATGGGAAAACCTGTTTCACAGCAGGAATATGAGAATGCAATTAAATCCCTTGAAAAATTGCAGAAAAAAGACAAAAAGGAAAAAGCAGAAAAAGAACCTGTAGATAAAAAAATGCCTGAACCTGCCTTTGTTATACCTTCCAGGCAGGAACCCCTGTTTACGTTAGCAACAGATGTAACCTACAATGGTCAGGTTATTAAAAAAGGGTTTTATCTTGTCAGTGCAATAAATAAGGATGATAAGCATTTTATTCGGCTTACTCAGGGAGAAGGCAGGATAATAGCTGATATAGAAGCAAATGTTTTTAAAAATGAAAATACAGAAAGCAAAATTTTTTCTGAAATTCTGAAAAATGATATATTAAAAGTAACGTATACTAATGAAAATCTTATTTTAGAAGCATATTTATGGATCCAATAAATCACCCATGCTTTGATTATTTAACCAGTAAAACCTCAGCAAGATTGCATCTGCCGGTAGCGCCGGACTGTAACATACAATGTAGCTTTTGTAACAGGGCTTATGATTGTATCAATGAAAGCAGGCCCGGGGTTACAAGTAAAATCTTAACGCCCGAACAGGCTTTAGATAAGTTCCTTCAGATTAAAAAAAACATCCCTAACTTGTCCATTGTTGGATTTGCAGGCCCTGGAGATCCTCTTGCGAATTTTGAGCAGGTCAAGCAATCAATAGAGCTAATAAAAAAAGTAGATAACCATGTTAATTTCTGCCTCTCTACCAATGGATTATGGCTTCCCAAATATGCTGATGAGATTATAAATGCAGGCTTTTCTTATGTCACAATAACTATTAATGCAGTGACCACCGCAATCGCAGCAAAAATATACACTCGAGTGGATGTTGAACAATTATTAAAAAATCAAATGGACGGGTTGGAATACCTTGCCACAAGAGGAATATTCTGCAAGGTAAACACTCTGTACTTACCGGGTATAAATGAGCATGAGATAGAGGATATTGCTCGAAAAGTCAGTGAGAATGGGGCATATATGATGAATATTAAAAACGTGGTGCCTGACCCCACGCCTCCATCTCTCAACGAGATCAGAGAAAAATGTTCCAAATACATAAAACAAATGCGCCATTGCAGGCAGTGCAGGGCTGATTCCATTGGCCTGCTGGAAGATGACAAGTTTAAAGACTATTTTTAGAAAAATCATCCCATGGATTTACATCCCCTATTTAGCCCATTGATTGATGTTTCTCTACGCAAAATAGAGGACAATAAATGTACAAACTGAATAAAGGAGTACGGGGAGTTCAAAATGAATGTAATGGTGAATACAATGGTTTCGTCACACACAATCGACAATAAACCGATTAAATGCACACTGACAAGAATAGAGAACGAATTCAACAACATAGAAACATACGTACAACATTACGATGTAAGTATATTAAAAAATTACGTTTATAACCCGCAAAAAAGACTAATAGCTTAATTCTTCTAGATTCGGGGAGGGGGTTTGGTTAAAAAGCCCTGTGCATTGCGCTCAGGGCTTTTGGTTTTATGAAGAATTCGTCAATGTCATTGCGGGTTTTTTTGTCATTGCGAACGTAGTGAAGCAATCCATCATCCCGCCTACATCTCGATGGATTGCTTCGGGCTAAAGCCCTCGCAATGACAGGTAGTTGTTACTTTTCGACCACTACCCAATGACATTGATGTCTGTACAATTTCTGATAATCGGAAACGGCTCAATTTTGACTGCCTTTAAACAGAATTATGGCTAAAATTTGACTGCTTTTTTTACATAAAAATATAAGAAAAAAAACTGACTTTTACCAGCATTTTTCCGATAATCCAAAATGAAAAATTACATAAAAATGGGTATTTTTCTCACATGTCCCGTTCGGCAAAACCCTTATTAATAGCCACTCTTTGTCATACACCCTTGAGAAATTGTTCAAAATATGGTATAATAAGATATACAAAAAAGATAAAAGTTTAAATTATAAAAACTTTTTTATAATTTAAAAAAATAAATTTCGAAAATAAAGTTATGCCAGGCGTGTCTTAGTTTTCTCTCTCCACCACGCCAACAGTACGCTTGCATTGAATATACTTGAATATGTACCGGTTATAATCCCCAGTATCATCGCCAGTACAAAGTCTCTCGTGGTCACACCACCGAAGAAGTAAAGTGCACCAAGTGTTAAAAGAGTGGTTAGTGAGGTGTTAATGCTTCTTGCAAGGGTTTGGTTTACGCTCATATTCACAATTTCATTAAATGAATGGTTTTTAGCGTAAAATCTTGTATTTTCCCTTACCCTGTCAAATACAACAATGGTATCATGTACGCTAAACCCAATCACAGTAAGTATTGCGGTAATAAACAAACTGTCTATCTCAGTTCCATACAGTAACCCGAACAGTGAAAATGCCCCCAATACAAAGATAGCATCGTGGAAAAGTGCCACAAGTGCGAACATTGCATAGTCAAGACTGAATCTCACCGTAAGATATCCCACAATCCCTGCAAAAGCAAGCAAGAGGGCAATCACTGCATTCTGGAAAAGTTCATTGCCGAGCGTCGGCCCAATAGCGCTGACCTGTAAAGGCACGAACTCGCCGAATTTTTCTCTTAAGGCACTGTTTACCTTTGCAGCTTCACTGTCTGAGCTTTCGCTTTCGAGGAATTTCGTTCTTATAGAAACAACATTGTTTTCTTCCACCTGGATTGTGGCGTTTTCTATGCCGACTGTTTTCAATTGCTCTCTGATTATAGCTACATCAGGTTTTTCCTTGAATTCGTATTGGAGCATTGTTCCACCAGTAAAGTCTATGCCAAGCCGTAGCGGGACGTGGTTTTCATATTTAATCATGCTATAGATCATTACAGCTATGGACGGGATTATAAGCAGCAACGACAGGGTTATAAAGGCCCATCTGTATTTAATTACATCAATTATGTTTTTATGCATTTAAATGCCTCCCTAATCAAGTACGCCAAGTTTAGCTTTTCTTGGACTGGTATCCTGGACTGCATAGGCTTTGCCTATTTCTTCCTCTTTAAGTCCGAACCAGCCCGGCACAAGCTCGCCATAGCCAAAGAAAAGCTTCATGAAGTTTTTAGTGACAGTGATTGCAGTGAACATACTTACAGCAACACCTATTGCAAGAGTAAGCGCAAATCCTTTTACAATACTTGTTCCAAGCATATAAAGGATTGTACAGGTTATAATAGTGGTCATATTGCTGTCAAAAATACTGGTAAACGCCCTGTCAAAGCCCGTATTAATCGCAGTGAGCAGCGTCCTGCCTATTTTAAGTTCTTCTTTAGTCCTCTCAAAAATAAGAATGTTGGCGTCAACCGCCATGCCTATACTGAGTATAAAGCCTGCAATGCCTGCAAGTGTAAGCGTTACAGGAATTGCTTTAAATATTGCGAAAACAAAGACCGCATAAAGCACGAGTGCAATGTTGGCAATAAGCCCGGGCAGCCTGTAATATATCAGCATAAATATCATTACAAGTCCGAGGCCCACTAACCCTGCAATTTTACTTTTTTCAAGTGAATCAAGACCGAGTGTTGGTCCAACTGAATTTTCTTCAATTATGTTGGCAGGAACAGGCAGCGCACCCGCATTAAGCAGGTTCACCATTTCTTTAACTTCTTCAAGGCTTCCTACTCCTTCAATATATCCTGCTCCGCCTGTTATAGCGCTTCTGACGGTTGGGGCAGATACGAGTTCATTGTCAAAAAATATTCCTAAAGGTTCGCCTTCTATCTCAGTTGTTAGCTGGGCGAATTTTTTTGTTCCTTTTTCATTTAGTTCAAAGTTTACAAGCCAGTTACCTGCACTATCGCTTCCAACGTAAGCTCTTTTCAGGTCTTTGCCTGAAACTCCGGTACTTGACCACATTGGCTCATCTTCTCTTAAACCTGGTTTTTGCTTTTTAAATTCCAGGTTAGCAGTTTTGCCGAGATATTCCTTGGCTTTTTGCGGGTCGCTGATATTTGGAATTTCTACAAGCAATCTTGTTTTCCCCATTCTCTGGACAACCGTTTCCGCAACGCCCATTGAATTTACCCTGTTTTCTATGGAAAACTGAAGGCTTTCCATTACGTCCTCGGTTATTTCCGGCACGTCATTTGTGGGTTCAGCCTGAAGTACCAGTCTTGAGCCTCCTATCAAGTCAAGACCGAGTTTTGTGGGCTTCATCATAATTACAAGTATGCTGGCAACTGCGAGACTAAGTATAACCAGGAACAAAATATTTTCTTTTTTCATACCAGATATAAATCCCCGTGTCTTCCCTAATATTCTTTCTAAAATGATACCTCAAAAAAATATTTTGAAAATTAATACATTTTTATGCCGGCTTGGAGAATTGGAAATTGTAACTATTCAGGATCAACTTTGCCCCAAATTGTCATTCTGAGGAGGGCGAACTAATAATTAGGAATAAAAATAAGATAATTAATTTTCGCCCAGAGCCTGCCCCGAGGAGTGAAGCGACGTGGGGGTGAGAATTTATCTATGTGGGGCGAAGCCCCACAGCTTGCATTCCATACTGGACAGATTGCCACGTCGGATTTACTTTGTAAATCCTCCTCGCAATGACAATTCTCGGATAGGCTCTAAATATGGAAAATTATTTAAATATCATTATTATGTTAACCATTTGTAATAATTTTTATAATATATTTTATACTGTTTTTCTTTTGTACTCCTTATGAACTAGACTTTAAATTAAATAGACCGTTTTCAGTATCCCCTTCTCAAGAAATTTTGCTAAAATAATCTAGAGTATTTGTGTGCTATAGAAAATTTTAGTGAGGATTGAATGGTGTTACCTGCACGGAGAATAAATGATACCTTGAAAGAGGCTAGTATGGAATATACTAAGGAGTTTGAAAATTTAAAGCAGGAAATTAACAGATCGGGAAAAACTATTGAAGGTTTATCCGGTTTACTGAAAAATTTCTCCAATATCGGTGCTCTTCAGGAATCCATCAAAAAATTTCAGGATAACAACGTACTGAGCAGGATTGAAACTAAAATAGATATCCTGGCTGAGTCTGATCCCTCAGAAATTTTTAACCTTATAATAGATCAGCTAAATGCTGATTTAGCAGACAAATACAATACTCTTTCCGAAAAAATGGATGCTCTCAAAGAATTAAAAGGTGATGCCCCCACAACAAGTATGGATATTGAGGATATATCAGAGATTAAAGAAAGCCTTGGGCTTTTATCTTCAAATTATCAGCAGCTTATTTCTGATTTAAATGAAATCAGGCAATCCCAGTTATCATCAAATGTTAACAACAGTCTTGATAAAATAAATGAACGATTTTCGGGTTTGCAGGAGCAAATAAGTGAGATTGGTCAACTGGTTCAGGAATCACATAGTCCAAAGCGGGATATTGATATTGAAAATATATTAAGCTTAATACCTTCTTTGAATGGAAATATTCCACAACTAGCGGAAGGTAGTAATGATGAGGCAGGCTTAATTTTTATAAATGAAAATCTTTGTTTTCTTCACGAGAGATTAAAAGTTCTTCTTGAAAATAATGCTACAAGTGAAGAAGTTAAAGGAATCCAGGATGCTTTAAAAACAATAAAGAAAGAAATAGCCCAGGATTTATACCCTGTCCAAAATTTACAGACAGTGAGTGAAAGCTTACAGGCTGCACAGGATAAATTAAACATATTGATTGATATAGTAAGTAATAATTTCCCTGAAAACGTTAAAAGCATGCTGGACCTGGATAATAAATTTGGCGAAATTAATTTCAAGCTGGATTCACAGGTTATAAATGCTCTGTCTTCCTTAAAAGATTGCGTGAATGAGATTCAGGACAAACAATACAGCGCTGAAGAAATTAGAGATGCGTTTTCCTTTATGAATCACAGCATGGAAAAACTTGAAGAAAGCCTAAAATATAGTACAGCAAACAATATGTCTGAAGAAGTGCTTGATGAGCTTTTGAAAAACATTCATTTTATTAAAGCTTCAGTAGATATGGATGATTCAGATATAAAACTGGAAGAGATTACTAATAAACTAGCAGATTTAGATTCAAAAATTACCGGCTTGCAGGAAATTAGCCAGTTTAAAGGAAATATAGATTTTATAAAAAATAACCTTTCTCAGCTTGAAGAAAAATTTAATTATACAAATGAAAAAATTGCTGAACTGGCGAATTTCAGCACAAATACTTCAGTACAGGAAGAATTAAGCGAAAAAATTAACCGTAATTCTGAAGTACTAAATGAATTTTTAAGACAATTTAACGATAAGGTTGAAACTTTAGGTAATGGAGATATTAACCAGCTAAAAGAAGGCATCAATAGCCTTTCAGTATCAGTAAAATCATCAGAAGCTGTTATGAACGCAATTCTGGATAATCTTAACAGCCTGAATGATGTAAACACCAGAAACGAAGACCAGCTTTCTGTAACGAACGAAACTCTTAGCGAGATTAATTCGAAAGTAAACAGATTAATTATTACTTCTAACGACAATGTTGAGTCTTTAAGAAATGATATAAAAGCAAACAGCGTTGCGCGTTTATCAGGGGAACTCAGGGCAATAACCCGGAAGGTAGAAAATGTAGACACAATAAAAGACGCAATGTTGCAAATGGCAGAATGGATTGATTCTGCCGGGAAACTGTTGGAAGATAATAATGATAATATAAAGAAAAGCATGGTCAATACAAAAAGATTTGAAAATTTTGAAATAAGAATGGAAAGTATTGAAGCCAAGCTGGAACAACTCTTAGATAGGGTCGATAGGACTTAAAAACCATAATGCTTGTTATACTTGACAATGTGTATAAATCCCTGGGCGGAAAAGAAATTTTGAGAGGCATAAGCTTCAGCGTTGATGAGGGCGAAACACTTGCGGTAGTCGGATTCAGCGGTGCGGGGAAAAGCACTATACTGAAACTCATAAGCGGTTTAATAGCTCCGGATTCCGGGAAGGTTATTGTTAACCATAAGGAAATAGGCATGGCGTTTCAGTATTCAGCGCTTTTTGATTCACTTACAGTGTACGAGAACGTGGCATTCCCTTTGAAAGAAAGAAAAGATCTGAAAAAGTTATATACAGAAGAACAAGTAAAGAAAATAGTTTCTGAAAAACTCGAAATGGTTGGATTATCAGGAATAGAAAACAAGTACCCCAGTGAATTATCCGGCGGTATGCAAAAAAGGGTTGGATTTGCACGGGCAATAGTAACAAACCCTAAAATTATCCTTTATGATGAGCCCACATCGGGACTTGATCCGGTATCTTCCGGGGTAATTGAAGAATACATTACTTTTTTGTCAAAAGAGCTGTGTGCTGCTTCCATAGTGGTTACGCACCAGATTTCCACTATTGGCCATACAGCAGATAAAGTTATAATGTTATATGATGGTAAACTAGTATGGGGAGGTACCCCTGGTGAGTTAATTACCTCAATTGATCCATATGCATATCAGTTTGTTAACGGGCAAAAACGTGGGCCAATGATAGCAGCAGTACATTAAGGAACAATCAATAATGAAAATGTCAGCACCTTTAAAAGTTGGAATATTAGCACTCCTCTCAACCTGTATCCTTATTTTCGGGATAATGTGGCTTAAAGGCCGCTCAATATCTATCGGAGAAAAAATAGAGGTAAAATTTAAAGACGTGGATGGAATGCGGCCAGGTTCAGGCGTCCAGATGATGGGGTTAAGAATAGGGCAGGTAGACGAGATAGTGCCAGTTATAAATGGTGAAAATAGCTATATAGTTGTCAGGTTCGTAATAAATGAACCCGGCGTTACTATCCCCACTGCTTCAAGGATTTCTATTCAGCAGTCAGGAATAATAGGGGAAAAATTTGTTGAAATAACCCCTCCATTTCCTGTAACTGTATATCTTCCTGTTACACAAAGTTTTACCTGCCCTGTGAAGCAGAATACTCCGGTTGAAGTCCTTGTTGAAGGTAAATTTGCAAATATAGGAAAGGTAAAAGAAGCAAAAATCGTTGACACTGTGACTCTTCCGAGTCATGAAAGGCTTTACATTAGAGCAAAAAAAGCTCATAAAATTAGTTATGTTATTACAGTTCCGGGGATTGAGATTCCGCTTAACTCCGCCAAAAAGCTTGCTAAAGCATCTAAAAATGGTGAATATGTATTAAGAGTTACCCCGCCTGAAAATATCCTCGTAAAATTGCCGGAAGTCGGTTTGAAATATACAGTTGTTGAACCTTTAAGAATGAAGGAATTCCTTGATGTTCAACTTCAGGCCGCACTGGCGCTTAAGGAAACTAATGATAAAATAAACGGGCTTTTCACTGATCAGTTTATGGACGATGTCCGGTATACTTTTGAAAATACAAAGGAGCTGAGCGAAAAAGCAGCACTTATAGTTGACCAGGTTGCTGTCATAATTGATTCCTCAAAAGAGGATTTAAGGCAGCTCATCGCTTCTTCTACCGAGTTATCTGAAAATATGACAGAGCTTGCAGCTAATTTAAATAATATTGTCGGGGATTCTGAATTCAAAGATAACCTTATTACCACAACACAAACTATTCGTACTACTTCAGAGGAGTTTTCACATTTATTAAAGAACTCAAAGCTTGAAGAAAGCTTTATAAATATAAATTCCACAACAAAGGATATGTCTGAAATAGTCCAATATATAAATACACTGACTAAAGATGAAGAATTTAATGATAAAGTAGAAGAAACGGTTGTTAACCTGAATGATTTGATGATAAAGCTTTCAAAAGTTACTGATTCTCTTCAGGAGCTGACCGTTGAAGAAAAAGCAACAATCAAGCAGATTATAAGCAATTCTAACGATGCTTCCGAAGATTTGAAGAAGTTTTCCAAGAAGCTGAACAAGAGGTTTTTACTGTTAAGACTGCTAATTTAAGATTCGAACGAACCGATCATACTAACGTTTAAATTCATAAGTACTTTATCTGACAGCACAACCTGTCTGCCATGCATGTTTATAAAACTGCCGGAATGTACATCCTTTCCCCAGTTACTAGTGGCTATATACGTGCGTTCATATGCATTGTTCTCAGAATCCTTGAATTCCAGGTTAATTATGTTGCCTGTCTGGATTTCATTATATTGAATAGGTTCTGATTTATTGCAGTCAATAATTTTATCCAGGCATTTAAATATAGGTTTTAACCATATAGAGGAATATGTGGGGTTTATAACTGCTAACATACATCTATATCCTTTATTTTTAATTATAAGGCTATTTTTATATAAACCTAAAAATATTTCTGATTATCAGAAATATTTTTATTAAAGTTTACATATTATACATTTCTATATTTTATCAGGACGCCAATCACCGCTAAAACTATTATATTAGGCCCCCACGCCGCTAAAATAGGGGCAAGAACGCCTGTTTGGGCCATCATATCCAAAAATGGCACTAATATATAGTATACAAAAATCAATGCTGCCCCGGCTGTAAAACCTATGAAACGCTTTTCTCTGGGTTTACTGATACCAAGCAGAACTCCGCATACAGCTAATAATAAGCATCCAGCTGAGTGAGAAAACCGCTGATAATACTTACTCAGGGCAAACCTGTGTTCGTCGGGCATATCGAGTGATTTTAAAAGGCTTATATAATCTTTTAAGTCTTCATTTTTCATTTCCCGTGGTCTTTTAGTGGAATAAACAAGAAGTTGCTCGGCTTCTTTGGCAGATTTGGCGTCAAATATGTCAAGGTTATCAAATTGCTTTATTTCTCGGTAAACACCGTTGGAAGCTATTTCGTACCGGGTAACATTAAACAAACGCCAATAGCTATCATATGTTTCAGCGCGTTCTGACGTTATTATGCATTCAATAAGTGGGGTGTCAGCACTTACTTGCCCCGAAAACCTTAATAACTTTACATCAAAAATATTTTTTCCGTCAAAACCGCCTACTATAAGTATTTGCTTTGGCTGTTTATCCTCTTTTTTTTCTATATAAACAAAATGCTGCTGGAAAATATCCCCTTTCAGCCTCTTTATTTCAGTTGTAGTATAAGGAATAACGTTTTTATAAATAAATAAGCATATTCCCATACCTATAATGCTTAAAAATATAATAGGTAAGACCAATCTGCTTACACTTACTCCGGCAACTCTAATAATAGTAAGCTCCGAGTCCTTACTCAATCTGTCAAAAACAAACAAACAACCTATCATTAAGCCTACAGGTATGGCTTTACTCAGTATTTCCGGGATTTCCAGGAAAAAAAGTTTCACTGCAAGTATAAAGCTTATATCGCCGTTAATTAATCTCTTTATTATCTTGAATAGTATCTCTGGGGAGATCCAAACTACTATAAACAAGAATATACCCATTATTGTGGCTGTTAAAACTTGCTTGAAGATATATCTGTCAAGAATCTTAAAGCTCAAAGTTCTCTCCAAGGTAATACTGTCTTGCTATTGGGTCTTCTGATACTTCTTTACTTGTGCCCTGAACTTTTATGCCCCCTTCAAATATAATATATGCTCTGTCAGTGATAGACAGGGTGGCTTTAGGGTTATGGTCGGTTAAAAGCACGCCAATTCCTCTTTTTACGAGTTGTTTTATGTTTTCCTGAATATCCAGTATAGCTATAGGGTCAATGCCGGTGAAAGGTTCATCAAGCAGGATAAATTTAGGGTCAGCAGCCAGTGCACGGGCTATTTCTACTCTTCTTCTTTCCCCGCCGGATAAAAGAACACTTTCGCTCTTTCTTATCTTTGTTAGTCCAAACTCTTCAAGAAGTGAATCCAGCTTTTCCTTACGCTCTTTGTTGTTCAGCTTTTTATTCATTTCAAGGATAAGGGAAATGTTTTCTTCCACGGTTAGTTTCCTGAAAATCGATGTCTCCTGCGGAAGATAACCTATTCCTGCACGTGCCCTCATATAAATAGGGCTATTGGTTAATTCATTCCCATCCAGGAATATTTTTCCTTTATCAGGCTTTACAAGACCCACAAGCATGTAAAAAGTGGTTGTTTTACCTGCCCCATTAGGGCCTAATAGTCCTACTACCTCTGCAGGCTTAATATCAAAGGAAATATGGTTTACTACTGTACGGTCATTGTATATTTTTAAAAGTTCTTGGGCTTTTATTGTCATAATTTTTTATTCTTGTCTTTATCTTTATAATTGGCTACATCCGTAAACCTTGTTTTTACATTACCTTCAGCTGTAAAGTTCTTGGGCTCTACTGTCAGCTCAAGTCTATCACCCTCGACATATCTCTGGCCTTCCTGAATTTTTGATCTGCCGAGAAAAATTATCTTGTTTGGAGTGGTCTTTCCTCCTTCAGGAATAAATGTGGCTTTTGGCCCTGAGGCAATATAATCTTTGTATTTGATTTTGACATTTCCGCTTGTGATAAGGGTTTGAGTAGCATTATCATACTGCTGGAAATCCGCATAAATAACTACATTAGTGCCATCCTCAAGAATGGTATCAGACGAAGTATTCCCTGATGCTACCATTTCGTCTGTGGTCGGGTTGTAGTGAATTTCGTTTGCTTTTATAATACTTTTTTGCTGGTTAACCGTTACATTGCCGAGGAGCTCGACTTTATCAAGATTTCCTTTATCGTTTATTGTAATTCTTGCCTTGTCGGAATTTGTCAGAATCTCTTTATATTTAATATTTACATTATCTGTAGCAACAATAATATTACTTTTAATATCGAAAGACTGAGAGCCGGCTTTAATGTGAACAATGGGCACCTGGTTTTCAAAAACAGATGATTCAGCATTACCTTCTGCCCTTATTCTGTTTTTTAAAAGAGACAAATTGATTATATTTGCTTTTACTTCACTCCTGGAATACCCGGACTGTTTCAATGCATAAGCTCCATCAACAAAGGTGGCTGCGTCTGGTTTGCCTGTTTTGTCGTTTCTTACTATTGCTTTAGGGCTTTTTATCATAATATCAGAATAATTAACCTTGACTTTTCCTTCAAAAGTCGTTTTTTCGCCGTCAAAAGTCTGCTTGTCAGCCTGAATCAGGATATTTTCAGCATATAGCATTCCAGCCGGTACTAATAAAAAAATTATGAGTAGTGATATTAAATACTTTGTATTCTTCATTTTTTGAGATTACCATAAATTGTCGGAAAAACATAGGAATTAACATTGCCTGATAACTTTAAATTCGTAAAATCAGTGTCAAATGAGGATTCATCGCTTACTGTCATAAGTCCATCTTCTTTAATTATTTTTACATTACCTTTTGCAGTTACTTCATCTTTCGAGCCTGTCCAGCAAATTTCATCTGCGCGGATGTATACTCCTTTGTTATTTGCTGCCTGAGCGCCTCCTTGTAACTTTATTTCCTTGTTGTCCTTATTGAATGTAGCCTCAGGGGATTGTACGCTGAGAACAACACCATCATCTTTATAAAAATTACCTGCTATGTTCTTTAGAACAGCTATATTATTCCCGTTATCATAGTGTCCTGTCTCAGCATAAACTTCCCAGAATTTTTGTCCGTTCTTGGTTTCAGTAATGACGAGCTCTTTTATAGCAACCTGCTCATCTCCTACTGATTCTTCTTCTGAAATATGTACATTGCCCATCAGGCTTTTGGAGAATAAAAACGCCCAGATACTTAGAGTACCTAGAATAACCAATATTAAAAGTGAAAAAATTGATTTTTTTGTCATAATATTTCATTATATCAGGACAAAGTTTTTAAGGAAGTTTGTTAATGCAGGAATTTCATAATCTTGTATACCTTGGCCCGGAGGGCTCATATACGGAGATAGCAGCAGAACAGTTCATAAAATTGAATAATATTAATAATTTTAATAGGGTTATTAAAAATTCGATTATTAAGGTTATAGAGGCTGTTGATAGCTCAGATAACGATTTCGGGGTTGTGCCACTAGAAAATTCCATTGAAGGAATTGTAAGGGAAACCCTTGATAATCTTGTAAAAACAACCTCGCGAGTTATGATAACAGGCGAAATCCTTGTTCCAATTTCTCATTGCTTGATAAGTAAAGCGGAGAACCTTAATGAAATTGATGAAATTATTTCAATATCCCAGGCATTGGCGCAGTGTAGGAATTTTATAGAAAAAAACCTGAAAGATGCTGAGATATTAACCTCTACCAGTACCTCAGAAGCTGTAAAGCAGCTTAAAGACCTGCCGAAAAATTACGCTGCCATTGGATCGTCACAGGCAGCTGATATATACGGTTATAATATTCTTTCCTCAGGTATCAATGATGAAAAAGATAACCTTACAAGGTTTGTTTTACTTGGCTCTGCTGTAACAGAACCAACCGGAAAAGATAAAACCTCCATGGCCTTTTCCGCCAGCAATAAGCCGGGGGCATTGGTGCAGGTATTGTCTGTTTTTAAGGATTATAATATAAACCTGTCTTACATAGAGTCTAGGCCTTCAAGAAAAATATTCGGGGAATATACCTTTTTTATTGATTTTGATGGTCATGTCAAGGACGAAAACGTGCGTGCTGCAATGGAAAAAATCATGCCTTTTATCAATTTTCACAGGGTTCTTGGGTCATACCAGAAATTTACTCAAATTCATACAATTTCCGCATTTGTTTAGCTGCTTTGAATTGCTTATCAACAATTTCAATAAATTTATCTATATCGCTATTACATTTTTCTTTATATAATTTTTCAATCATTTCAGGGCTTATAGTGTCATTAGCATTCTTTTTATTTAAGTCCCTGATAAATTCTACGATATCAAAACGGTTTTTATCAGCGCATGCGCATAAAATATTAACCGCACTGAAATTTTTACCACATACTTGCTGAATTATTTTAAATTCTGTAACTTTATTTCTTGTCATATTCTTCTCCAATAAAAGTACCACTTATTTTTATTTTAAATAAACTTCGCAATTTTTACAGGACTTTTCGCAGGTTTTTTGAGAAAATTCCCAGCATTTTTTCTTTTTCCCGCTTAACTCGCAGCATTTTTGGCGGGTTTCATGGGGACAATCTTTTAGCTTCCAGCAGGGCGTATAATCCAGCAGCTTTTTTATTCCGGGAATACTCAAATTTTCCTCGTGAATAAGCTTTCTCAGGCACTCAATTCTTACAAGATCATTCTTTGAGAACATCCGCTTTCCGCCATGCCTGTAGGGACTAATTAATTCTTCAGCTTCATATATTCTAAGCGTCCTGGGATGCACTCCAAGAATTTGCGCAGCTACTCCCATCGGATATACAGGTTGATTATCATTAAATTCCATTGTAAGCTCACTTGACAATTATAATTGTTAGGTAATATTATAAGCATGTTTTTTTATATTTTACTATAGTTATTTAAAAGAGAGTTTAAAAGGAGATTTAATTATGCCAAACCAAAACGGGCATGGCCCATCAAGAGTAGGACAAGGTAGAAGAGGCAGAGAATTCGGAAATGATGTAGAGATAATTGGCTGTTTTAAAGATAGGAGTATGAAAAATATGAAATTTGCGATTCCCACCGAGAATGATAAGTTATGTCAACATTTTGGAAGCTGTAAGCTTTTTACCTTTATTGAAGTAAATGAAGCGACAAAGGAAATTATTTCCCAGGAAACTAAAACCCCATCAGGACACTGCCACGAATATATGACTGGCTGGGTTACAGAGAATAATGCCGATATTATTATAGCTGGTGGTATGGGTGTTCCTGCACAGCAAATGCTTAAAGAAAAAGGCATCAAGGTTATAGTTGGTGCATCAGTAAAAGCCCCTGAAGAGTTAGTTAAGGATTATTTAAATGATAGCTTAGAGTTGGTATCCAATTCATGCAGTTGTGGTTGTAACCACTAATTACTTTGGTTTCTAAAAGGTAATCTTTTGCTGATCGTCTTCAACGTACCAATCCGTATCTACCACGCCCTTTGTACTATCGAAGACTTCTTTAATTTGTTTTGCTGCTTCAATTACTTTAAAGCACTTGGATATTTCCTTTTCTCTAATTGTGCTGTCATATTTCCCTCAACTTTTTGCATGGAAGCAAGTTAAAATTGACAAATTCAGCTACAAAATCTATCATTAAGTATGCCTTATTCCAGTTCATTTCAAGCATGAAAATGTCGAAATTTAAAATTATAATTATTTATATACTTATTATGTTGTTTGTCGCTTCTTTGGGAATTCCAGTTCAGGCAAATAAAGATGACAATATTATTGTAGGTATGTCAACAGCGTTAACCGGCCCGTCTGAATTCCTTGGTACAAATATGCTGGTGGGCGTTGATACCTATTTTAAATACATCAATGCTGAAGGAGGAGTTCACGGACGCAAAATAAAACTTATTGCGTATGATGACGGTTATGAACCGTCAAAAAGCGCTTTAAATATGCTGAAACTGATAAAAGAGGATAATGTACTTGCTACTATCGGTAATGTCGGCACACCAACAGCAATTCCTTCCATTAAAATATCAAATATTTACAAGACTCCATTCTTTGCTCCTTTTACCGGGGCTGATATTTTAAGAAAAAACCCGCCTGACAAATGGATTTTTAATTACAGAGCCAGTTATGCTGAGGAAACGGCTGAAATGGTCTCTCTTTTAATTAACCTGGGAATTAAACCAAAAGAAATAGCTTTTTTTATTCAGGATGATTCTTTTGGCGTTTCAGGTTTAAAAGGCGGGTTATACGCCCTGAAAAAATACGGGTTAAGGCTTAAGGACATTACTATTGGCAGGTATAAACGAAACACCATGGACATTGAAGCCGGATTAGAAAATATTCTAAAAGCTTCCTCCAAGCCTAAAGCTGTAATTATGGTAGGTACATACGATCCCTGCGCCAAATTTATTATCCAGGCAAAGGACAGGGGATTGGATGCTCTTTTCCTGAATGTTTCGTTTGTCGGTTCAAAAAAATTGGGTGAGAAATTAGCAGCTAAAAACCCTAAATATCTGGAAAATGTAATTGTAACGCAGGTTGTCCCTCCATATAATTCTAAGCTGCCCGTGGTTAAGGAATATAGAGAACATCTTAAACAATATTATCCCGGGGTTGAACCCTCCTTTGTTTCATTGGAAGGTTACATTGCCGCTAAATTATTTGTACATATATGTTTTAATGCAGGGAAAAATTTATCAAAAGAATCCTTTGCTTATACAGCAGAGAAGTTGAAAAATTATGATCCCGGATTTAACTATAATTTAAATTTTTCAAAAACCAATCATCAAGCTTCGGATAAAGTTTGGGTTACTCTTTTTGACTCTAAAGGAAAAGAAATAAGTTATGATAAAGAAATTTTTAACAAATAAAATCCAGAAAAAACTAATAATCGGGCTATTTTCCGTATCTCTGCTAATTCCATTAATGGGAGTTATCTTTTTATTCAGTATAAACCAGACAATCCGCATTTCAGATAACTATGAATTTTTAATTAACGAAAGAGAAGCGGCAAAATCTAAAATCGAATTTTTTCAGGGCAGGATCGCCAAAATTTACAAAATGATAGATGATTTCACAATAGATGAGACATTATTTGATAAATATAACGGCAAGGAAATGCATCTATCTGCTTTTAAGGAAAATAAAAAACACTTTGAAAGGCTTGTAAATTTAGAAAAAAGCCATTACATTTCGACACATAAAGCAATCGAATATTTAAATCAATTTAATACTGAAAGCGCAAAAGAAGTCACCAAAAATGAACTGGAGAAGAATCTTAAACAGTACAGGCAAATTATTGATGTACATTTAGGGGAACTTGGAAAAAATATAGAAAAAGATAAAGAAGCAATAAAAAACAATCAAAATTTTCTGATATTTTTAATTATACTTATTACAATAGTTAGTGTTTTTATTTCAATTATCACTGTAATTCTTATTTTTCGGGATATTGCCCAAAAGGAAGAATCGGACCGGCTTAAAAATGAGTTTGTTTCCACAGTAAATCATGAGCTCAGAACCCCTCTTACTGCGATCAGAGGCGCATTAGGGCTTATAACCAGCGGTGCGTTGGGAGAAATTCCTGACCAGACTAAAGAACTGGTAAAAATAGCGTATGAAAACAGTATCCGTTTGATAAATTTAATTAACGACATTCTGGATATGGAAAAAATAGAAGCAGGCAAAATGAAATTTAATATGGAACAAATTGAAATTATGCCTGTTGTTAAACAGGCAGTTGAACTTAACAAAGCATATGGAGATCAGTACGGAATAACCTATGAAATTGATAAAATTTTACCATCTGCTAAAGTTAATGCTGATAAAGATAGACTTTCTCAGGTAATTACTAATTTACTTTCAAATGCCGCAAAATTTTCCCCGAAAAATAGTGCAGTCCATATTTCTGTATCGAGAACAGATAAGTTTGTACGTGTTTCGATTAAAGATCAGGGGTCGGGTATTCCTGAGAAATTTCAAAGTCGTATTTTTCAAAAATTTATGCAGGCAGATGCATCGGATACTCGTCAAAAAGGAGGCACTGGTTTAGGTTTAAGTATTTGCAAGTCAATTATTGATAAAATGGGAGGCAACATTGGTTTTGAAACCAGGATTAATGAGGGAACCACCTTCTATTTTGATTTGCCTGAAATAATTGAAAATAAGCCTGTAATAGCACAGCAAACAGTTCACAATCCAAGAATACTAATATGTGAAAATGATAAAGATGTTGCTTTATTAATAAGCATTTTGCTTAAAGAAAACGGTTATACCAGTGATATTGCATATAATGCCGAGCAAGCCATGCAGTTATTGCAACAATATAACTATGACCTGTTAACTCTTGACCTGTTTTTACCTGATCAGGATGGTATTTCATTAATACATGAATTGCGTAAAAATGAAAAAACAAAGAATATTCCAGTTATTGTTATATCGGCAAAAGCTGATGAGGGTAAACATGAGCTAAACGGAGATTTTGCTGTTGTTGACTGGATAAATAAACCAATCGACGAGAAAAAACTCATAGAAACAGTTCAAAGATGTTCACCGGCTGGTTCAAAATATAAACCTCGTATTTTGCACGTAGAAGACGATGTATATGTATTACAGGTTGTATCAACTATTCTTAAGGATATGGCGAACATGTCAGGGGCGACGAATATCCAGGATGCTGCAACAATGCTGCAACATAATGAATTTGACGTTGTTATACTTGATCTGGAGTTACCCGATGGAAATGGTATGGATTTACTTCCATTAATAAATAAACATTCAAGTAAGAAAGTTATAAAAATAATTTTTTCCGCCCATGATGTAAACCCGGAAATTGCTGAGCAGGTTAGCTCGGTGTTATTTAAGTCTAAAACATCTAATGAGGATTTATTCAATACAATCAAGTTGTTGATAAAAACACATAATCCGGTTTGTGGGGATTATTCAATTTGATTATATAAATGATAATAAAAATGATGAGGAGAAATTTCTTATGAAAAAATTTACTTTACTTACAATTTTAACAGTTGCAATTTTTAGCCTGACTTTTTTAACAAGTTGCATTAAAAAAGGATACGCAGCAACAAAACCAGCAGGGCCCTATATGGTTACTTTAAACATAAACCATAACCCCCCTGTTGCTGGAGAAAATGAAGTTACATTAGGTATTAAAGATCAATCAAATAAAGCTGTAACTGATGCGCTAGTAGTTATAGGATATGATATGGCAGCAATGCCCGGAATGCCTGCAATGAGCCATAAAGCTGAGGCTACATTAGAAAATAATGAATACAAAGCAACAATTGATCTAATGATGGCAGGCCCCTGGACCATTACTGTTAATATTGGCCATGATGGACAGACAGAGAAAGCCAGATTTAGCATAGACGCTAGATAAAAAATTATATATTATAGTTGCATAGTCTGGAGTAAGTGTTAATGAAAAAAATTCTAATTCTATGTATTTCTTTAGCTGTAATAGCAGCTATTGGTCATCATGTTTTATATAAGTGGCTGCATGAAAATGGGCCTTTAGCTCCATATATGATGAAGATACATCATCTTGAACAAAAGATTTTTGGTGGTTCAGAACACATGGAGCATTCAGGGCATGCAGATCAGCACGTTCATTAAAAATGCAGCGTTAATAGCAGCAATATTTTTAAGTTTATCTGTAAAAGCAGAAGACTTAAACTTCCAGGGTTTAATTGAGCAGGCAACAAAACGCAGTGATACAAAGCTTCAGGGTTTAATTGAACAGGCAATAAAATTCAACCCCGAAATCCGCGCAACAGAGGCAAGAATTTCAGCAGCAGAATTTAGAATTCCGCAGGCGAAAGCTCTGCCTGATCCTCAGATTACATTGGGGTATCAGGACGATACTTTTAGGGAATTTACCCTTGGAGATATGGAATCATCCTCGATTATAGTTCAAGGCTCGCAAACATTTCCGTTTTTTGGTAAGAGAAAATTAAGAGCAGAGGTAGTATCTCAAGAAGTATCGGCCCTTAAGGCAGAACTTGAAGAAATAAAATATAGGACTGCCTCAAAGGTTAAAGAGTTATATTATGACCTTTTTCTGGCATACAAGAATCTTGATATTATACAAAACAGGACTGCATTGTTTTATCAAACCGAGAATGCATCTCTCTCACGGTATTCTACCGGATTAGGAGAACAACAGGATGTATTGCTCGCCCAAACTGAGAAATATAACCTTTTAACCCAGGAAGAGCAATGGAAAAATAGAGTACGTATTGATGAAGCACAATTAAACGCATTATTAGGAAGAGAGGCTGATTCCCCTGTAGATAAACCGAATGAGCCAGCATTGAGATCTATTGCTTATACTCTTGAAGAGCTGACTCAAATAGCATATAAAAATTCTCCCGAGTTAATGACAGCAGAAAGAATTATCGCTCAGCAAAATACCAGGGTACAATTAGCAAAAAAAGAAGCATACCCGGATTTTTCCGTTAATGGCGGAGTTTTCCCTAGAGGCGGTCAATTCTCAACTATGTGGATGCTCTCAACTACCTTTAATTTGCCAATATATTATTTTCAAAAACAAAAAAATGCGATTAAAGAAGCACAGGTTACAACAGATGAAATGACGTATAATCTTGATATTAAACGCTTAGAGCTTTCAGCAAATGTAAGAGAAAATTATTCAACAATAACAGCAGCTGACAGGTTAATAAAAATTTATAAGAGCGGATTAATAGCGAGGACGGTTCAGGACTTTGAGCTTGCATTAGCCGGCTATACAACAGGCAAAAATGATGCTCTTACCGTCATTAATAGCCTGAAAAACCTAATTGATTATGAATCATCTTATTGGGAACAAGTTGTTGAAAGAGAAAAAGCAATAGCAAAACTTGAAGCGATTACTGCTTGTAGTTTAGGAGCTGATCAGAAATGAAGAAAAGAGATATATTAATAATTTCGATAGCAGGAATTGTTGTAGTTTCAGGCATAAGTATATATGGAGCCCATGCAGGCTTATTTAAAAAAGAAAAATCCAGGACTGTTACAGCACAAGCCCAACACCAGCATGGAGGAATACCTCAAAACCCTTCAACCAGAATGGAAAAAACAGAGGAACTTCCATCCGTTCCGCTTCCATCTATAAATATCCCTTACGATAAACAGCAAATGATAGGCGTACAAACAGGTACTGCATCTGTATCATCTATGATTAAACTTATCAGGACAGTCGGCAGGGTTTCATATGATGAAAAGAAACTTGCCACAATTAATACAAGGTTTGACGGATACATTGAAAAGCTCTATGTTAGCACAACAGGAGAATATGTAAGGAAAGGACAGCCTATAGCTGAAATATACAGTCCTGAGCTTCTTTCTACACAGATGGAATTTGTTAATCTGTTAAAGTGGAAAAATATTCCGTCAAATAATGATGAAATTTCTACAATGCTGGTAAAAGATGCTGCAAATGTTGTTGAAGCTGCAAAACAGCGCTTAAAATTATTCGGAATAAGTGATGCGCAAATAAAAGAAGTTGAGCGAACAGGCCAGCCCAAAAGAACTTTAACAATATACAGCCCGTCCAAAGGCTTTATTATCCAAAGGCAAGCCCTGCAAGGTACACGTGTGGAGCCCGGGCAAGCTCTTTTTGATGTGGCTGACTTATCAACTGTATGGATTCTTGCGGATATTTATGAACAAGATTTGCCCTTAATCAGGGAGGGTCAAAAAGCTACAATAAGTTTTCCCTATTATCCTGATAAAACTTTTGTTTCAAGCATAAGCTACGTATATCCAACCCTTGATAATATAACACGCACAGCAAAGGTCAGGTTTACTATTCCAAATGAAAAAGGGATATTTAAACCCCAGATGTATTCTGATGTGGATATTTCTATTGGGCTGGGAAGCCAGCTTGCTGTGCCTGAAAGCGCTGTAATAAACACAGGCACAAAAGAAATTGTGTATGTTGATAAAGGCAATGGTGATTTCCAGCAAAGACCGGTTAAAACAGGACTAAGAGCTAATAATATGATTCAGATTCTTAGCGGATTAAATGCTGGAGAAGTAGTCGCCACCTCCGCTAACTTCTTAATAGATTCTGAAGCCAGGCTTAGGGGTGGTGCTCAGTAATGATTCCAAAAATTATTGAATATAGTGCCAGGAATAAATTTATTATCTTTCTTTTGGTGGGTTTTCTCACCTTATGGGGATATTTTTCGCTTAAGACCACGCCTTTAGATGCCTTACCAGATTTAAGCGATACTCAGGTAATCATTTATACAGATTGGCAGGGGAGAAGTCCTGACCTTATAGAGGACCAGATAACTTATCCTATTGTAACGACTCTTCTTGCAGCTCCTCGTGTTCAGGCTGTACGAGGATATTCATATCTGGGAAGTTCATTTATCTATGTAATATTTGATGAAGGAACTGATATTTACTGGGCAAGAGCCAGAATAAACGAATATATACAGGCTGTAAGAAATAAAATCCCGCAGGATGCAAACCCTATACTTGGCCCTGATGCTACAAGCCTTGGATGGGGTTTTGAATATGCCATTGTAGATCATACAGGCAAACATAATCTTGCAGAACTCCGCACAATTCAGGATTATAATCTTAAACTTGCCCTGGAAAGTGTTCCAGGGGTGTCCCAAGTGGCTTCAGTCGGGGGTTTTGTAAAGCAATATCAAATAACAATTGACCCTGTGAAGCTTCAGGCATATAATTTGCCGCTTACAAAAGTACTGGAAACCATTAGAAAAAATAACCGGGATGTTGAAGGCAGAGTTCTTGAGTTCTCAGGATTTGAGTACATGGTCAGGGGCAGAGGCTATATTAAGAATTTGAAAGATATTGAAAACATTTCTGTTGGTACAAATGGTTATGGCACTCCAATTTACATGAAGGATGTAGCAACTATTCAGCTAGGTCCTGAAATAAGAAGGGGACTAACCGAACTTAATGGCGAAGGTGAAGTTGCGGGCGGTATTGTAATTGTCAGATTCGGAGAAAACGTCCTGAATGTTATTGAAAAAGTTAAGAGTAAGCTCAAGACTGAAATAGAGCCGAGTTTACCCAAAGGTGTACATATTGTAACAACATACGATAGGTCAGACCTGATTTATCGCTCAATTGATACTCTAAAAGAAGAAATCCTAAAACTTTCATTAGCTGTAAGTGCAGTATGTATTGTTTTCCTGTGGCATTTTCCAAGCGCATTGGTTGTGATATTAACTCTTCCTGTTGCTATTATAATGTCATTTATTCTTATGTCTGGCCTTGGCGTGACTTCAAACATTATGAGCCTTAGTGGTATTGCTATTGCAATTGGTGCAATGGTTGATGCTTCTATTATTATGGTGGAAAATGCTCATAAAAGGCTGGAAGAGTGGGAACAGCAGGGCAAACACGGCAGTAGGATGGATGTAATCATCGAGGCTGCAAAAGAAGTAGGGCCATCGTTATTCTTTTCACTTCTTGTAATTACTGTAGGGTTTTTACCGATATTTACACTTGAAGCGCAGGCGGGAAGGCTATTTAAGCCACTTGCTTATACCAAGACATTTGCTATGCTTTTTTCTTCGTTTTTGGCAATTACTTTAACTCCTGTTTTAATGACTTTATTTATCAGGGGGAAAATTCTGCCGGAAGAGAAAAATCCTTTGGGTTTAATTCTTCATAAAATATATGAACCCGTTGTTAAATTTTCTCTAAAGTTCAAGAAAATAGTAATATTTCTTGCGCTCGTATTAATAGGATTAACAGCATATCCTTTATCCCAGCTTGGTTCAGAATTTATGCCTCCTTTATATGAAGGCACAATGTTTTATATGCCAGTAACTGCTCCGGGGCTATCAATCCCTGAAGCCGGTAAACTACTGCAATTACAGGACAAGTTAATAAAGAGAATACCCGAGGTACAGAGTGTTTTTGGTAAAGCCGGACGTGCTGAAACGCCTACAGACCCTGCACCTCCTGAGATGTTTGAAACCGTTATTAATCTAAAGCCTGAGTCAGAATGGAGAAAAGGCTTAACTCAGGAAATGCTGACAGACGAGCTTAATGACGTTCTTACAATACCAGGAGTAGCAAATTCCTTTACTATGCCGATTAAAGCCCGTATTGATATGCTTGCAACTGGTATTCGGACACCTGTCGGCATTAAAATTATGGGGCCTAATCTACAAACCATTGAAGATTTAGGAAAACAAATCGAAAATAACCTTAAAAACGTGCAGGGCACTAGAAGCGTATATGCTGAAAGAGTCAATACAGGGTATTTTCTTGATATTAAAGTAAACCGACAGGAAGCTGCACGCTATGGATTGAGCGTTGATGAGGTACAAGAAATCATCCAGTCTGCAATTGGCGGCATGAATTTGACTGTAACCATTGAAGGCAGGCAGAGGTATCCTGTTAATGTGCGGTACATGAGGGATTTTAGAAGCGATATTGACACGCTTAAAAGAGTTTTAATACCGTTAGAAAATAATAATCATATTCTTCTCGGGCAATTAGCTGATATCAGCTTTGTACCAGGCCCCACAAATATTAAAAGTGAAGCAGCACTACCTACAGCCTATGTGTATATTGATGTTTCAGGAAGAGATATAGGCGGGTACGTTAAAGAAGCAAAACAAAAGCTGGCTTCGCTGGATCTTCCAGAAGGATATAGGCTCGTATGGAGCGGCGAGTATGAGTATTTAACAAAAACCCAGGATAAATTAAAACTGGTTATCCCATTAACAGCATTTATTATCTTTGTTTTGATTTTCTTAAATACCAAATCCTGGGTTAAAACAATGATAGTGTTCCTTGCTGTTCCATTCTCATTGGTTGGATCATTCTGGTTCTTATATCTGCTCAATTATAATCTAAGTATTGCAGTATGGGTTGGAATAATAGCCCTTGCGGGACTTGATGCCGAAACAGGAGTTGTAATGCTCCTTTATCTTGATCTTGCATACGAGGAATGGAAGAAAAAGGGACTATTAACTAGTATTAGTGGACTTAAAGATGCTATTATGCACGGTGCAGTAAAGAGAATACGTCCTAAAATAATGACGGTCAGCGTAATTTTAGCAGGGCTTGTGCCTATTATGTTTAGTCATGGCGCTGGCTCTGATGTAATGAAGCGGATAGCAGCCCCGATGGTAGGTGGTGTTGTTACTTCAACTATTCTGGAATTAATAATTTATCCAGCAATTTATATGATTTGGCGGGGAAGGGAATTTAAGTCTCAATAATTAATCCTCATCCTTCCATGGAAAAGGATAAAATGGATAGATGACAGAATGCTGGTATGATATAGTTGCCCTGAATCTTGGTGAATCATTGTCCAGTCCTACCCCAAGTCCTAGGCCAAGGACGGTAAGCGGAGATACAGCCTTCCTGTAGCCTATTTCTATGAAATTGGCGGTATCCATGTTTTTTTCCACGTTTAACTCACGCACGTAATCAATAATAACAAGGGAATTTGGACCAATAATCCTATAATATGCCGGAATGATTTTATACGTATCAGAACGCTCGTTAACTCTGCGATCAAAGTTGTGTAGCCATGCAAGATTAACACCCACTCGCTGTAAATAGGGATCTTTGCCAACCTTTTTAACGGCAAGAAATCTCCAGTCCATATCTACACCGTGGCTTGCGGAATTCGTAGGATAAAATAAACGGTTCGTTATTGCCATACCCGGAACATACACAGATTCAGTATTTAAGGTATAAAACAATTCAGTGGAAACATCACCTATTCCGTGCAGCATATGTAGATTATCAAAAATATTGGCAGATTCAGGAGAAAATCTTGAATAACGGGGCATCCCTTCCCGGCTTAACAGCATTTTTAATGGCCTATCTTGCAGTATAACCGACGTTAAGCTGTCTGTTTGCTCCACAGCTATGTCCTGTTCTTTATCATTACCGGATATCATTTGTGCTTCATAAATAACAGGGTGCCACCAGTGTGCATAATAAAAAAAGTTATTGGATAAAGGGTAATAATTCCTGAACAGAGTAAAATACGGTTTCATCATTACTGCTGCCCGCCTCATAGTTACATCAAGAGGTGCAGGACTTCTGGGTAAATTTAATTCTGTCAGGTAATACTTTACTGCTCTGTCTGTCCATTTTTTCTTTTCAGTCCAGGAAATATCATCATCAGACATCCAAAGATTATGTACAGGATACTCTTAAGCTAATGATTGATAT
>MFRL01000028.1 GCA_001784565.1 Candidatus Melainabacteria bacterium GWF2_37_15 | reverse complement strand
ACACTAAATTTATATGCGAAGAAGTGGAGCTGGATTATATGGGCAAGGAAATCAAGCTCCCAATCGCCCACGGCGAAGGCAGATACATAGCTGATGAGAATACAAAAGAAGAAATGATTTTCCTGCGTTATAAAAATAATCCAAACGGCTCTGATATGGATATAGCAGGGCTATATGACAGGGAAAACAGAATTATCGGTATGATGCCGCACCCTGAGCGGGCTATTTTTACTGAAACCGGCAACACAGACGGCAGGGCGTTTTTTAAAATGCTGGAAAAGGAACTAAAACGTCATGCCGTGCTTGATACGGCATCTTTCCAGCGTAGAGGTGAAGTGTAATGCTCTCAACAGTCATTGCGAGCCGTGAATTTAGTGATATAAGCAATTTAATTAAGTTGCGAAGCAATCTTCCAATAAACAACGCAAAGCGTCATTCCGAACTTGTTTCGGAATCTATCCAGTTATCGCATAAATGCCAGACCCTGAAACAAGTTTAGGGTGACTTTTATTAAAGGAAATTAACAATGAGAACCTTACAATTAAATGAAAATGAAGAAATTTTAGATAAAGCTAGTCCTACAGTTGGATTAATACTAGGGTGTTATCTATTTATATTTTTCGTTATTGCTTCGGTGATAGCAATATCATTATCATATAATTTTGGTCTTTTTGAAACCATTGTTGTTTTTATTTTAGCCTATCCTCTTGTTCATATTTTCATTTATTTTCTTAACACTGAAGTGCTTTTAACTACAAATAGGCTTATTTTTAAAGATGCACTTACATTACAAGTTGTGGATGTTTCACTAAATAAGATCAATATAGTCTACAAAAATACACCTTTAATTATATATAATTTGGGAACTACAGGTGCTGAGATAAAAGTACAGGTAAATGGTGCTTTTTATAAAAAGTATAGTGTTGTCATTCCTGATGATTCAAGAATTATAGAAAATTTAATCAATCATATAAAAAAGAATATACCTAGAAATAATTTAAATATTAACAAATGTAAGTTTGATTACTTAGGAAATTAAATAATGGATAAAATAATGAAAAAAAATCAAATACAACTATATAAAGCCCTCGGCTTAACAGACGCCGAATACAAAGAAATTCAATCCCGGCTTGGCAGGGAACCAAACGAACTGGAAACATACTTGTTTTCTGCAATGTGGTCAGAACACTGCGGATATAAGCACTCAAGAAAATACTTATCACTATTTCCTTCAGGCGGCGCGGTCAGTCACGGTGAAAACGCCGGAGGAGTACAGATAGGCGATCATGTTGTTGTATTCAAAGTTGAATCACACAACCACCCATCAGCAGTAGAACCTTTTCAGGGAGCAGCAACAGGAATCGGGGGCATAGTCAGGGACATTATGGCAATCGGTGCAAGACCAATTGCACTGCTTGACTCGTTAAAGTTCGGTAAAATTACCAATAACTTTTCAAAACATATATTTGACGGGGTAGTCCACGGCATATCCCATTATGGTAACTGTATAGGAGTCCCAACAGTAGCCGGAGAGGTTAGTTTTGATGAATCATACACAGATTCGCCACTTGTAAACGTTATGTGTGTAGGGCTTGTGCATAAGGATAAAATAAGATCAGCCCGTGCAGAAGCTGGCAAAATAGTAATAGCAGTGGGTTCTCATACAGGCAGGGATGGTATCCACGGTGCATCGTTCGCATCAAAAGAATTAAATGAAAACTCTAAAGAAGACAGGCCATCTGTGCAGGTGGGTGACCCATTTACCAAGAAAGTACTGATTGAAGCAACTCTTGAAATACTTGCTTTAAAAGAAGTGCAGAGTTGTCAGGATTTTGGCGCAGCAGGACTGCTTTCTTCCTCATCAGAAATGGCTTTCAAAGGCGAATGCGGTATTGATCTTCACCTTGATAAAGTACACCTCAGAGAAAAAGGCATGAAACCTTGGGAGATTATGCTTTCAGAATCCCAGGAAAGAATGCTTTTTGTAGTGGACCCTGATGGCGTTGATAAAGTTTTGCAAATAGCTGCTAAATATGACATGCCGGCAAGTGTAATAGGCGAAACAACTAATTCAGGAAGATATAAGCTCTTCTGGCAAGGCAAGAATGTTGCTGATCTGCCACCGGAAATATTAGCAGAAGGTCCAAAATATACAATAAATGAAGAAGACCCCGAATATATAGGACAGTATAAGGCTTTAAAACTGCAAGAACAAACAGATATTGAAACAGCAGTTGAAAAAATTGTTTCTGATCCTAATTTTGCCTCAAAAAAATGGGTCTACAGGCAGTACGACCACACAGTCGGCACAAGAACATCAGTTAAGCCAGGCGATGCCGGTGCAGCAGGTATGTGGTTACATGAAGAAAGCGGAGTAATTGGTTTAACAATTGATTCCAACGGCCGGCAGGTATTTTTAGACCCATACAATGGCGCAAAAAATACTGTGTGGGAATGCTACAGAAATCTTGTTTCCGGAGGTTTTGAGCCGCTTGGCACCACTGATTGTTTAAATTACGGGAATCCTGAAAAGGATGAAGTAGCATACCAGTTCGTAAAATCCGTTCATGGTATTGCAGATGCTTGCAGGGAAATGAAAATCCCGATCGTATCAGGCAACGTGTCTTTTTACAATGAATCCCCACAACGCAGAGTATTCCCAACCCCTACAATAGGCATGGTTGGTTATATAAATTCGCCTGAAAAGTTAATAAATAGTTCATTTGCAGAAAATGAAACCCTGGTTCTTATTGGTAGAGATATAGATGAAAATTCAAAAGTTGGCGGCTCTTTATACCAGAGAGTTTTGTATGATTTCCTTGGTGGAGAAGTTGATACAGTAGATGTTGAACTTGAAATAAAGCTAAAAAATGCTATATTCTCAGGCTTAATTAGCGGATGCGTTGATGTATCTGAAGGCGGACTGTTTGGCGCAGTGTTTGAAGGAATTAAGAAAGGCAATACAGGCTTTGTTGGCAGCCTTATTAACATTAATGACAAGGAAAAAGCCTTATTTGGAGAAATAACCGGCAGGTATGTTGTTTCAACCAACGAACCTGAAAAGCTAAATGTTCCATACCGAGTCCTTGGAAAATGCGTAAATAATAAGCTTGAATTTGATGGTTACAGCTTTGATTTGCAAAAATTATTTGAATTATATGACAACTCAATTGAGCGGGAGATGAACGAATGAAATTTTCCGAAGAATGCGGTATTTTCGGCGGAGTTTCAACTAACTACCCCGTAGCGCCCTTAATTCAGCAAGGATTGTTTGTTTTGCAGCATAGAGGCCAGGAAAGCGCCGGAATATGTGCCGGGGATAAGGATTTATACATCTATAAAAACAAAGGGCTTGTGATGGAGGTGCTTAATGACCGTGTAATTAAGAATATACGCGGGAAATTGGGCATCGGACATGTCAGATACTCTACTCAGGGCGGTTCTGACAGTACTCATGCCCAGCCGTACGCTGTTAATTACTTAGGTGAAAAAGTAGCTGTTGCACACAACGGCAACGTTAAATCCGCAGTTGATATGCGTAAAAAGTTGGAAAAACAGGGCGAAGTATTCCTCACAACCTCTGATACAGAGATGTTGCTTAAAAAAGTAATAAGAGAATTATGCAAAACCCCGTCCGAATGGACTTTTGAGGAAGTGGGACGTATCCTCACAGAAAACTTCACCGGCGGCGCCTGGTCAATACTTTTCTTTGTGCCGGGAAAAATCTTTGCTTATCGCGATCCGCATGGTTACAGGCCTATGTCCCTGTGTGAAGCGGAAGAAGGGGTGTTTGTAAGTTCTGAAGATACTTCTTTCCAGATGCTCGAAAGACATCTCGTTTATCACATAGAACCCGGCGAGGGAGTTGAAATCACACGCGATGGCTATGAAATAAAACGCTTTGCGCCAGAAATGCCTAGCAAAAAGTGTGTTTTTGAGCAAATTTACTTTGCCCGCCCGGATTCAAATGTGTTTGGCAGAAACGTTTATATGTCAAGGGTTGAACTTGGCAGGAAGTGCGCCATTGAAAACCCTGTGGAAGCTGATATAGTTGTTCCTGTTATGGAATCAGGTTTTGCACCTGCTCTGGGTTTTTCCCAGCAGTCAGGAATACCGCTGCAAATGGGCTTAATGAGAAACCGTTTTGTTGGGCGGACGTTCATTTTGCCGGAGCAGTACATGCGGCAAAGCAGTGTAAGACGCAAGTTAACGCCAATTATTGATGTTGTAAAGGATAAAAGAGTTATAATTATTGATGATTCTATCGTGCGAGGTACCACGTCAAGAGAAATAGTAAGAATGTTGAGGCAGGCTGGTGCTAAAGAAGTGCATTTCCGCTCAGCTTCTCCGCAAATCGTCAACACATGCCAGTGGGGGGTTGATATACCTACTAAAAAGGAATTGATCGCCAATAAATACGAAGATGTAGATGGAATAAGGGAATTTATAGAGGCTGACAGTCTGGCTTATCTATCACTTGAGGGTTTAAAGGAAATTTTTGGGCATGAGGGCTGGTGTTATTCCTGCCTGATGCATGATTAAACACCAAGTGTTCACTCCGCACTTGATGCGGGGTCTATCCAGCAAACAACTCTATGCGTCATCCTGAGCGAAGCGAAGGATCTTTCCAACCTGGATTGTTTCTTGTTCATTTTCTTTTTTGGACGCAAAAAAGAAAACGAACCAAAAGAAAAAACTAAGTCGCTTCGCTCCACTCCGCTGCGCTACGTACTGTCAGGGGCTCCGCCCCCGATCCCCCGTTAGCTGGCGTTGCCAGCTTTTGTAGGGTGCGCTATTGCGCACCGAAATGTTAGCTAAGTCAGCTATTTTATATATGTTCAATTGCTATAAAAGTAAAAACCGTTATAATTAAAAGACCTGCAAGAATATAAAATATTTCAAGAAGCTTCCTAATTAACCATTCTTTTTCATCTTGAGCTTTTGTTTCAGCCGTATTATTTTCAGGTTTAACAACTTTAATAAGTTGTTTAACTAGTTCTTTGGGATTTCCATTTGGCTTAATCATCACTAGAGGAAAGCCAAAAATTTTTTCTATTACAATTCCTTCAATAGGAAAACTGCCATACTTTGATATTATTGAACCACAAGGTCGTATATCTCTAATTTCTTTAAAATTTAAAATTTTGTATTTAAAAAATGTAAAAAAATTTTTAAATATAATTTTTTTATTTGTAACTACTATAAATGCTTTGAATAATGAATCAAAATAATCAAAGGAAAACATTATCAGCAAACAAGTTAAGGGTAATAAACCAAAAATAATTCCTATCATGGGATCTTCCATACTTGGATGAATAGGACGAGCAGGTTCAATAGGATCCAGGAAAAATGCGTATGGAATAATAATAAGTAAGAAAAAATATCCTAAAGTTAGAAGCCATCTTGTTAAAAAAGAAACAAAATCTATAAAAATATAGTCTATAAACTCCTGAGCAAAATTCAGGAGAGGCA
>MFRL01000027.1 GCA_001784565.1 Candidatus Melainabacteria bacterium GWF2_37_15 | reverse complement strand
AACATCAAATATCTACGAATTACATAAAAAGTATATACTGTTACATTTCTTTACACCAAAAAGCAAGACCCTTATGGAGTCTTGCTTTTAAATTTATATAACTTTTACTTGAGTTTTTTTAAAGTTGCTTCCAGAGCGCCAAGGGCCATTATAATGTCTCGTTCACTTACAAAACCCAAATGACCTATTCTGAATATTTTATCTTTCAGCTTATCCTGACCGTTTGCTACCACTATATCGTATTCTTTGGTAAGTGTTTTTCTAATATCAGGTACGCTTATTCCTTCAGGCGGCCATACAGCTGTGATTGCCTTACTTCCTATATTATCGTCTTCCACGAATAGTTTGAGTCCTAAATCTTTTAAGCCTTTTCTTGTCATAGAAGCAAGCTTTGCATGTCTGCTATATATATTCTCAAGCCCTTCTTCCTTCATCATAGCGAAAGTTTCTTTAAGAGCTACAATCAGTGAAACATTCGGAGTGTAAGGGGTTGTGTCTTCCGCAACAGACTTTTTATTTGCTCCAAAGTTAAAGTAGAAGCTTGGGTTCTGGCAATTCTCGTAAGCTTTCCATGCTTTTTTACTGCAAGCAAGGAATGCGAGGCCGGGTGGTATCATAAATCCTTTCTGGCTTCCAGATATCAATACATCAATACCCCACTCATCCATTTTTACAGGAAGGGCGCCAACGCTGGTTACTCCATCCACTATGGAAATTGCGCCATGTTCTTTTATTATAGCTGCAAGTGCCTGTAGATCATTAGTTACACCGGTAGAAGTTTCATTATGTATCAAGGTAACAAATTTAATTTCCTTATTTACGTCCTGGTCAAGGCGTTGTTTTAAGACAGTTGGGTCAACAGCCTGCCCCCAATCAAAATTAATCTTCTCAACGTCGGCGCCGCGCATTTTAGCAATTTTAGCCCATCTTTCGCTAAAATTACCGATAACAAGACTCAGTACTTTATCTCCAGGGTTAACAAGGTTGGAGATAGCTGCTTCCATAGCTCCAGTACCACTTGAAGTATAGATAAAAACGTCTTCTTCAGTTTGAAAGAGCCATTTTAAATCCTGATAAACTTGTTTCATTATTGCTGAAAATTCAGAACTACGATGTCCCATCGGGTGCTTTGCCATTGCGAGCAAAGCCCGTTCAGGCACTGGTGTCGGTCCCGGGATCATTAAAAACTGTTTGTCTTTCATTTTGTGCTCTCCTCTTCTGAATGGTATTCAAATTCGTAACCCATTATTTTTACTATATCACCGTCTTTTATACCAGCGGCTTTTAATGCCTTAAAAACTCCCATAGCTTTTAATATATTTTCCAGCCGGTATACTGATTCCCTGTTTCTAGCATCAGTTACTGAGACCAGCCTTTCAACCTTTCCTCCAACAACTTTAAATGCACCTTTTTCTTTTACTACGAAAAATTCACTATCATCGTGGTCAAAAGCGGTTTGATCCTCCTCAATTTCTATATTAAAACTCGGCGGCGGGATTTCTTCAACTTTTTTTATTAAATAATCTACCAGTTCTTTTGTACCCTTGCCGGTTGCTGCTGATATGGCAAAAACATCATAACCAAGTTTCTGGAATTCTTCTTTTAACATATTAATTTTTATTTCATCTGCAGCATCAATCTTATTCAGGGCAACAACCTGCGGAATTTCTATAAGCCTGCCTCCGTGTTTTTCCAGTTCATTATTAATAATCTGAAAGTTCCTCATAGGGTCTTCTTCGAGGGTGTCAAGGATATGCACAAGTATACGAGTTCTTTCAACATGCCGGAGAAATTCATGCCCCAGCCCGGCTCCTGCACTTGCTCCTTCAATAAGTCCCGGAATATCTGCAACTACAATTGCGCCGCCATCAGATTTTTTAACTATACCCAGATTCGGAACCAATGTAGTAAATGGATAGTCTGCAATTTTAGGTCTGGCTGCACTTATTACGCTGATAAGTGTAGACTTGCCTGCGTTCGGCATACCAAGAAGCCCCACATCCGCAATTAGTTTTAATTCAAACTCAAGTTCCCTTTCGATACCTGGTTCACCGGGTTCACAAAATTGTGGCGCCTGTTTTCTGGAACTTGCAAATCTTGCATTTCCTCGTCCACCTCTTCCTCCCTGAGCCACAAGAAATATTTGCCCCTCAGTTGTTAAATCTCCGATGATTTTGCCTGAATTTGAGTCTTTTACTACAGTTCCGCAAGGAACTTTTATATAAAGATTTTCTCCATTTTTGCCATGCATGTTTTTATTACCGCCGCGTCCACCGTCTTCTGCTGCAAAAATTGATTTGTATTTAAAATCAAGAAGCGTGGAAAGATTACAGTCAGCAATTAAATATACATCCCCGCCTTTTCCTCCATCACCGCCAGCAGGACCGCCTCGAGGTACATACTTTTCCCGACGCCACGCCACAATGCCATTGCCGCCTGAACCTGAAATAATCTTAATTTTTACCTTATCTATGAACATAACTATTAAATATTAACAAAAAAATAAAATGTCATCCTGAGCGAAGCGAAGGATCTTGCCATCGTCGCTGAAAAGATCCTTCACATCGCCTTTATACCAAGATTATAGACTTACTTCTACAGTTCAGGATGACAAAGCGGGAATAATTTGTTTTTTAGCCACGCTGGAAAGATTCCGGGTCAAGCCCGGAATGACGAAGTAGGCATATTTATATACTATCCTTCAACATAATTAAATAAATCACACACATCACAATTTAAAGCACTGCAAAGCTTGTCCATTGTGTCAAAGCCAACATGAGTAGTTTTATTATGGTAAAGCTGAAAAATAGTAGTTCTGTTTAAACCCGAAATTCTACTTAATTCCGCCATATTTATTCTTTTCTCGCCCATTATTTTAGAGAGATTATTTTTTATCATAAAGAAATTTTAACAAACTATAATTTATGATTGACATTCTGTTGTCTATGCTTTACAAATATAAAAGCTTAGACAACAGTTTAATTACAATTTCTTAATAAAGGAGTAACCATGGTCAAAAAACAAAAACTCTATCGCTTAAGAGCAGGGATTTCTATAAAATCAGAACGCGTTAAATTCCTGCTTGAAAATATTATTGAAAAACTGGTAGGAAATACTGAATCCCAGGTTTTAGCTGAAATAGCACTGGATGAAATCAACAGGATTTCACGAATGTCAGAAAAAATAGGAATTATTTTAAAACATTAACCTTTTCGTTACAAAAATTTAAAAACCGAAAATATGTAGCATTTAGGGATAGTAATACTTTTAAGTAAGTATGATATGCTTGTTATATTATTTCATAGTATTGATAGCTGAAATGCCCTATGCAAAACCAATTTCAAAGATCTGATTATTCAGAGCTAGATAATATTAGCCTTACGGCGCTTAGAATCATATATATTTTTAATATGCTTTTAAAATCTCCCTGCGACGATAAAGAGATAAACCAGAAACTCAAAGAACAAATCGAAGATTCCAGGGAACTTTCAAAAGATACTATTTGCATTTACCTGCATACTTTAAGACTTCTAGGATGCGCTATAACAAGACCTACACGAACTAATAATTTTAAGTATGTCTTACTTTTGCATCCTTTTAAATTCCATATAACAAAAAAAGAAATGGAAACTTTAATGGAACTCAGAAAATATGTTTCCTCATTGTGTGAATGGAAAACAGCAGTGGAAATTGATGACCTTTTTGATACTATCTCAGCACACTTAACTCCATCTACAAAAAAACTTTTTCATTCAACTCAGAAATCTTCTTTAAGCAGAGAAATAACATCAAATACTTTTTTCCACGACATTAAACAACTTGAAAAATATTGCAAACAAAATAAAACGTTAACCTTACTTTATAATTCTCCTGAATCAGGTGAAAAAAATATTACCTTAGCTGCAGAAAAAATAACTATGGAAAACGGTGCCTTTTATATATGGGGATACAACGAAGATACAGAAACAACAATGTATCTTCGCCTTGACAGGATTCTGGATATAAAATCCGTAAGCCTGCGAAAAAATAAAATCAAACCTAAATTATTTACAGTAAAGTATAAACTTCAAGGAAAGAGTACCTGTGAAGTTCTTTCCGAGGAAGACTTTATACTGGAAAAAAAAGAAAATGAAATAATAGTAGAATCAAAAGTGAGAAACAAATTCAGATTTTTCCAGAAAATCCTGTCCTATGGAAATGAATGCACTATTATAGACCCTCCTGAACTGAAAGAAGAAATAACAACTAAACTAAAAAATATGCTCAGATTATATAATGATAGTGGGATTGAGTGCTAATGGAAAAAAAAGTAAAAATTAGCGCTTCAGCTTACAGGGTACTTTTACTCCTACAAAAGCTAAATGAAAACGATTGCGATATAGAGGATATTAATAAATTCTTCCTGGAAGATCCGTACATATCAAGGTTGTTTTCGAAAGATGTTATTTTAAAGTATATAAATACACTTCGAACTGCCGGGTATGATATATCTAAACCCTGCGTAGCCAGTAAACATTGTTATAAACTAAATAATGCCCCGGTAGAAATTGAATTTTCAGAAGCAGAAATAAAAACGCTTGCATTGTTGAAAAAGTATGCTCAAAGCCTGCATCAAAAACGGCTTTTGGAAAATTATCATTCATTTCTTAAAAAATTAAAACGATATATGCCTAATGAACAAAAGGAAAAACTAGAAAACTGTTGTAATGACCTGGAGAAAAATAACACTGCAACATTTACAAAATTTGACCATTATTCTAATTTAATTAAAAAATTGGAACAGTATATTGCCGAAAAACAAAGGGTTGAAATTAAATACCGAATTCCTTCTGAAGAAGCGGAAAAACTGGCTTTAATGGAGCTGCAATGTATAAAATATGAGCCAAACGATGTATGTATAATTTGTTATAACATTATTACAAACCAGGTAAATTCAATAAAAATAAGTCAGATTCTTGACATTAAACAATTACCTGTTGTCTCTAAAATTAGCCAGATACTATGTCCGGTTATTTTTAAAATAAAAGGCAAATTGGCAGAAGTTTACAGGCCCTACGAAGATGAGCGGTTAACCCCGCCGGACGCCAAAGGACACATTGCTGTAACCGCCTATTCCAATGATATAGAATCACTCTTAAAACGGCTTCTCAGGTATGAAGCCAATTGTGAAGTTCTTTACCCTAAGATGGCCAGAGATAAAATGATAAACCTTATAAAGACTACGATTAATAATTATCAATAAACTATTGCCGGTTATCAAAATCTTCGTACTGGTCTATTAGCTCAGTTTCAGGGTAAGCATCACCTATATCAGCAGTAGAGCTATCACTGAGTTCTGTATAAGGTTCTCCATCTTCATCGCAAGAAAGAAGGATTTCCCTCCTATCAGTGCCCGGCAAGTTTTCCTCTTCGTCAAGCACCAGAACTTCGCACTGAATATATTTTTGCTTTTCCTCACTAAATATTTGCTTCATAACAGTGTGTGCCATGTCTGTCTCCTGTATGTTTTTTATAAGATAAAACATAGCACTTTATATGCAAAAATTAATGAGGAGAAGGTTTAATTGTTTTTCAGGTCCCTAATACTAAGACCGATCCTTCTTTCCTGAGGAGTGAATTTTTTAATCAAAACTTCGATTTCCTGATCCACACTCAATAATTCATAAGGATTTACAGATTCTTCACTCATTTCTGCAACAGGAAGGAGCGCTTCAACCCCGGGGAAAATGTTAACAAATGCGCCAAAATCAGTTATTTTATTGACTTTTCCTTTAACTACCTGCCCTTCCGCAAATTTCCCTTCAATTTGTATCCAGGGGTTTTCTTCCATCCTTTTCAGACTCAGGCTTATCCTGTTTAAATCCTTGTCAATTTTTAATACTTTAACTTTTATTTTTTTACCTAAAGTAAGAACATCTGCAGGGTGTTTTATTTTATTCCAGCAAATTTCTGAAATAGGAAGAAGCCCGTCTATGCCATTAACATCAATAAATGCGCCAAAATCGGCAAGTCTTACTATTTCTCCTTCAATAATCTGGTCTTCATCAAGATTTGAAATAACTTCTTCAGCTATTTTTTTCCGCTCTTCCTGGAGACACACTCTTTCACTTAGTATTAATTTATTTCTTTGAGGATCAGCCTCAAGAACTTTAACACAAAGGGTTTGATTGATAAGGTTGTCATGAGGAGTGCCTGTTCTTAACTGGCTTGCGGGAATGAACCCTCTTAAGTCATATATTTCTACAATTACTCCACCTTTAACAAGGGCAATCACTTTTACTTCTACTGTTTCTTCATCTTTGCGAGCTTCGTCAAGTTTGCCCCAATTTTCAGCCAGATGAACCCTTTTTAGTGATATTGTTATCTGACCTTCGTCATTTTCCTCTCTAAGTACATAAAATTTCTTTTTATCGCCAACTGAAATTATAGTTTCAGGGTTATCACAAGGTAAGTTTGACAGCTCTCTTAAAGGAAGATTTGCCTCTGTTTTTCCTCCGACGTCTACAAGTATTCCGGATTTTTCTATTTTAAGAACGGTTCCTTGAACCAAATCAGCCACTTTATACTTTTTTTCAAATGACTGCTCCAATAATTTCTCAAAATCCCATGTGTCTACAATGTTTAAAGTTGCCTCATTCACGAGTCTTTTCTCCTATTTTTCCTATCTCATTAATTACTTCCCTAATTACAAAATCCGGCGTTGAAGCACCGGCTGTTATTCCGATTTTATGTGTATTTATGATTAAATCCCTATATTTTTTCAATTCTTCCTTACTTTCAATATGCAGTGTATTCTTCACAGGTTTAAGTATTTCTGTCAGATGTGTTGTATTCGCGCTTTCCTTGCTTCCCACCACTATCATCAAATCTACTGTACTTGCAAGTTCCTGTGCGGCTTTTTGTCTCTCGAAAGTAGCATCACATATAGTATTATAAACTTTAAGTTCTTTTGAGTGTTCTCCTATCAGGGGAATTATCTGTTTAAAGTTATCTACCAATTGCGTGGTCTGAATCACCACTCCAATTTTCTTGAATGTTCTTATTTTTTCAATATTTTTCTCAACTTCCTGCATTGAAGAAATAACAAGACTTTCTGAATACTGGTCAGCATGCGCTTTTATTGCCATTACTTCCGGATGATCGGCTTTACCTATTACTATGACTTTATATCCATCTTTTGCCAGCGCTTTGGCTTTATCCTGAACCCTTTTTACATCCGGGCAGGTTAAATCTACAACTTTACACCCTTTTTTCTCAAGTTCTTCTTTAGTTTGAGGGGTTGCTCCATGTGTCCTTATAATACAAATTCCTTCTAGAATTTCAGGGATTTCCGTAAGTGTATGAATTCCAAGGCTTTCGAGGTGTTCCGATACCTGGTTATTATGGATAAGTTTACCTAAGATGTAGACCGGTGTTTCAGGATTCTCCTTTTTAATCCTGATTGATTCTTCTACTGCTCTTTTTACCCCATAACAGAACCCTGCAAGTTTTGCCAGTTTTATATCTTTTTCATAATTAATAGCGGTGGTCATAGGGGTTTTATACCATGTCAACATTTATTTTCAAGTATAATTATAATTATGACGCATGAAGCAAAAGAAAAGTTTAATAAACTAAGGGAAGAAGGCTACAGGATTACCTCTCAGCGGGAGCAATTGCTGGAATTCTTTTATAACTTGCCTGATGGGGAACATCTAAGCGCAGAAGAAATGCACAAAAAGCTTACGGAGAAAGGGATTAAAATAAGTCTTGCTACATTATACAGAAGCCTGAAATTTCTTGTGATAAACGGGTTTATAAGGGAGCTGGATTTTGGTGAGGACCATAAGCATTATGAACTGAAAGGTCCTGATAACAAACAACATCAACACCTAATATGTAATTCCTGCGGACTGACTGTGGAATTTGAAGATAAAAACCTGTATGACTACGCTATTAAGATAGCAAAGCGCAATAATAGTTTCGAAATACGGGATTATCAGTTTAAGATATTCGGTTTGTGTGAAAAATGTAGGGGGTTAACATAAACATAAATTAACCCTCTTTATGCTATAATAAATAAAAAGAATAAAGGTTAAACTATGGCTACATCTAAAGATAAGTTGAATAAAATAATTGAAAATCTTAATGAAATAGAACTTGCGGAAGTTATTGATTTTGCTCAGTTTATCAATGAAAGAAGAAAAAAAGTTTTCGATGAAGCTTTTAAAACAGTTAAAGAAGAATCAGAAACTTTGAGTGAACAGGAAATCAAGGACCTTCACGAGTCAAGCTCCTCAAAATCCATTTCTTATACTGAAATGTGGGGCAATAATGACCTATAAATTCGAATTTTCGAAGAAATTTCAAAAAGATGTTGAAAAACTTGATAAACAGACAATAAAACAAATTAAATTCAGTGTGGATAAATTTATTATTAATCCATTTTTATGTGACTGGATAAAACTAAAAGGATTTAAAAATTATTATAGAATAAGAAGCGGTGATTATAGAATTATTTTTGAAAAAATTGAAACAACTAATAATATTATTATAAAATTTCTTAAAATAAATCATCGAAGGGAAGTTTATAGGGATTTATAAACCTATAAAGGAAACAGTAAATGGCTGACGAAGATAAACCATTTGAGGCAACGGCTCAAAAACTGCGAAAAGTAAGGAAAGAAGGACAGGTAGTTAAAAGCAAGGATTTATCCACTGCTTTATCACTTCTGGTTATGTTTCTTGCCTTAAATGCTCTTGCTCCTCTTCTATGGAATCAGATTTCCAAGCTTTTTATTCTTCTTTATGAACAGATTCCTAATGCAAATTTGGATAAAATAGGATATACATATGTATTATTTCTTGCGGTATTTCCAACGATACTGATTATTGTTCCTATACTTTTTTTATCATGCCTGGTGGCCATAGCCGGGGATTTTATGCAGGTAGGGCCTCTTTTTGCCACTAAATCCATAGAGCCAAAGTTTGACAAACTAAATCCTGTTTCAGGATTTAAGAATATCTTTTTTAGTTTGAAAACATACTTTGAACTTGCTAAAAACGTAGTTAAAGTTATTGTGCTTGGGTTAGTAGCCTTTTTTGTTTTTAAAGCCCACATTCCTGCCCTTCTTTCTTTATGCGCAATGGAAAATACCTTTGCAATTCTTTACGCATTCGGCCAAATGATAATTGACTTCGTTATAAAAGCCGGGATTATATTTCTTGTCATTGCAGGAGCTGACTATGCTTTTACACGCTGGAAATTTCTCAAGGACCAGAAAATGTCTTTTAAAGAAATAAGGGATGAATATAAAAACTCGGAAGGCGATCCTCATGTTAAAGCAGCCCTCAGACAGAAACGTATGCAAATGTTACATAAAACTATGCAGGATTCTGTTCCTGATTCTGACTTTGTTATAACAAATCCTACACATATTGCAGTTGCATTAAAATATGATTCAGAAAAAATGGAAGCTCCCAGACTTCTCGCAAAAGGAACAGAATTATTTGCAAAAAAAATTATTCAAATAGCTAAAGAGCACAATATTCCAGTGATAGAGAACCCTCCGGTTGCACGGGCCATATTTAGATTTGTGGAAATAAACAGAGAAATTCCACCTGAATTATATAAAGCTGTAGCCGAAATTCTATTATTTGTTTATAATTTACGTAAAGATACCAAAGTAAATACAAATAATGCATAGTAAAGTAAAAGATTACTTAGAAATAGTTGAAAAGGTCGCACGCATAGAGCAGAGGCGCATTCCATCTCACATGGTTGATCATGAAGAGCTGGTAAGTATTGGAATAATTGCCGTGCAATCTCTTATTAAAGGAAAAAGCGGCGAAGAACTGGAAAAGTATAATAAATCATACATAGGTACTGCAGTAAGGTGGGCTATCAGGAATGAATTAAGAAACCGTTATAAATGGTATTCCTATAAACAGGGCGGAAAACCTGAGGAAGAAGGCGAAGAAGGTAGTAGTCTTGACGTTTCCCCGGAAAAACTGCGTGAAGGCATTTATGAAACCATCCTTTCTATAGACAGCATGTCTGATGCTTCTGAAAATGATACCCCGTTTGATTTCTTAAAAGACAGTGCTGCCCTGCCTGAGGAGCGGCTGGAATTAATTGAACTTAGCAAAGGCATTAAAAAGGCAATTGCTTCTCTACCTCCTAAAGAGAGAACAATAGTTGAGTACAGGTTTTACAGAAATTTGCAGGTAAAGGACGTTGCTACTTACATGGGGCTTTCTCCGTCCAGGGTTACGAGGATTGTTCAATCTGCGCTAAATAAGATTCGGGAATATTTAATAGAAAAAGATCACGTTTAGATTAAATTTTGTAAAAAAAGTTTATAAACAAAGCAATTATATATTTTTAGCTTCTTTGTAAAGCTATGCTAAATATTAATTTTATAAACCTACAAAATAAGCCGGTACAAAGAAGGCCCGTCTCAATGCAGCGGAGTGGGGTTTGTTTTGGCGGGAAAAAATCCCAACATTCCGAAGCAAAAAATAAAAATATGTCACTTAAAGCGCTCACAGCAGGCACTGTATTTATAGCATGTCTTACAGGATTTGGTCTTGGTGCAAATCGTGCTATAGAAGTTGAACAAACCCGACGGGATATAATAGCAATAGGACATAGTCTTGATAAAACGGGAGCTAAAATTAATAAAGATACAAAAATTTCAAAGCAAGAGGATAACTTAAAACTGGAATTTGATAACGGGGTTATAGTTAACGCTAACTGTAAAACAGGGGAGGTAAAAGTAAGTAAAAATGGAAAAGAAATTATAGAAAAGTCTCTCGGAGATGTTTTTACGAAGAGTTATAACTCGTTTAAACCCCTCTCAGATATCCATGATAATACCTTAGCTAAAATTCACGAAGAATGTAGAGTAATTAATCCCAATTAAAAAGCCCCCTAGAGGGGCTTTTTGTGGGTTATCGACAAAAGAATTTAAACAAGGAATTTTCGGTTAAATCCGATTATAGCAGCATCAGATGCAGCTCTTTCTGATATCCCAAACTCTTTTATCGCTGTTTCTGCGGTTTTAAGAATGTTTGCTTCAAAAGCAACCATTATTTTTTCAATTCTTTCTTTGCTCTCTGTATCAACGTATTTATTTACATCAACGGCTTTTTTTCCGGTTATGCCAGCTTTTCCGAGCATTGCCTGATTAGCCATGAACCCTAATACTTCATCCGGGGCTTTTTGGCTCAATGTAGGCTCTTGTTTTATTTCCTGTTGGGTTGTTTCCTCTTTTTTAGGCTGACCTGATGTTTTTGGCGGCTGGTAGTTGTTAAGTTTGTTGATACGAATTTCGCTCATATATCTTCTCCTGTTATTTTTTAATTAGTTGCATTCGGATTTCCCCTGAATAGGGGTAAGTTAATGTAGTAGAAAAAAGGTAAGATAAACGTTTGAGGTAAGGTGAGGAGGTTTCTTACTATATAAATCGGTATTTTTAGGTTTAACTTTATGCAAACTTCAAAAAACGTTACAAAATGTTTACAAAGTAACTCAAAATTCAACTTTTACTACCTTGTCAAACTCATAAAAAATCACTAAAATAACAAAAGTGTCTTAACTTTAAAAAAACGAGAGGCTGGTCGTTTATGAAAATCGTTAAACTTGCATTGCTTTTAACTTTCCCTCTTTTTATTTCAGGTTTTGGATACATGGGAGAACTCCCCAAATTAGGTGAAACCACCAACGAAGGGGCTCAAAGACAGGAAGCAACCATAGAAAAGCGTAAACCCTCTCCTGAAACTCCTGTTTCAATAATTGCACCACGGGTCAGCACCGGCTACAGTGTCAATAAATATAGTGACTACATTGCAGATATTAAAGAAGTTGAGTACTTATTAAAAGAAATAAAAAGCATCCTCGAACAGGAAAAAAATCCAAAAAATAAAATCCAGTTATTTAATGCAAAAACCTTTTTGTTGGGTTTGTACGTAGATAGATTTAAGGAAAAGTACGAAGACAGCCCTGAAAAACATTATGAATCCTATAAGCAGCTTGTATTTTTGAATAATTATTTGAAACAAGTGGGAGAAAGTAATGCTAGCACGGCCATAGAACCCATTAATACAGTTATTGGTGTTATAAGCGAGGCTCAGGATCTATAAACAGCTTTTGCCTTTTCAGTTTCCCATACAGCTACCTGTGTAAGCTGTGGAAGCTGCTGTTTTAACTCGTCATAAATAAATTTTGCTATATTTTCACTGCTCGGGCTGATGCCTTTTAATTCCTCGAGGCTGTTCAGGTCTTTATGGTCAAGTTTATCCAATACTTCATCAAGCGTGGATTTAAGGATTTTAAAGTCAATCAGCATTCCTGATTTATCCAGGGTTTCGCCTGCGATTGTGATTTCCACCTTCCAGTTATGGCCGTGGACGTTTTCGCACTTGCCTTCGTAGTTAAGTAGGCGGTGTGCTGATGAAAAATGTGATTCTACGCTTAGTTCAAACATTATTATGTTATAATAAACCAAAAATAAAGAGGTTGCTATGAACGCAAAAAAAATTGCGCAGGAATTATGCGATAAATTGCGAAAATATGATGACTTTATGGGTTTATATTTATATGGCTCATACGCAAAGGGGACAGCAACACTTGACAGTGATATTGATATTGTTGGAGTGTTTAAAACACGTCGGGAACAATCAACAGAGGTTCACGGGGAAACATTAGATTTAATGATAAAATATGATGCCATAATTGATTTTCAGCCTATGACCCTTGAGGAACTTAATTTTAACTGGATTTATTTTGATGAAGTTAAAAAAGGGTTTTACTATGCAAGGTAGAGATAAAGAATTATTGATAAAAAACTGGTTGTTAAAATCAGATGAAGCTATGGACGATGCAAAGATTGCAGTAGGAAATAACCGTTTATCAACAACACAGAACAGGTTATACTATGCGATCTTCTACGCAATATCAGCATTAGCCCAAAAATATGGTTTTGCTACATCAAAACATGGACAATTATTAGGATGGTTTAACAGGGAATTCATTAAAACCAACAAAGTAGAAGAAAAATACGGTAAACTATACATAAAAACATTTGATAATAGACAAAGAAGCGATTATACAATTACATTCCAACCTGATAAGCAAGCTCTTATTAGTGATATTCACGATACAGAAGAATTTATAAAAGTTATAAAGCAGTTAGCTGAGTAATATTATATTCCTCAATACTTTTGATTTTCTTAATTCATCCAGGGCTTTGTTAATACCCTCAAGCCTATATTTATTCGCAATTAACTTATCAAGCTTTATTTTACCATCAATAACAAGTTTAAAAATTTTCGAGTAATCGCCAATCCTGCACCCGATAGAACCGATTATTTCCTGCTCAAAAAACATAATCTTGGCGGGGTTTATGGTTATATTCTGATTTGTGTAGCCTATGACACACAACCTCCCCGCTTTGCCGAGGGTCTTAAACGCTGCTTCGATTGTTTCCGGCTTACCAATTACTTCAAAGGCAACATCATACTTCGTATTAATCTGGTCAGGTTTTACTGTGTATGCAGCACCGAGCTCCTTTGCAATTTCCAGTTTATTTTCATCAATGTCGCAGGCTGTGACTTCCGCGCCTAGCATTGCAGAGATCTGCACAACGTTCATCCCAACGCCTCCGCATCCAAATACAATTACTTTATCCGTAGGCTTTACTTTTGCCCGGTTCATAACCGCATGGTAAGGGGTTGAAACGGCATCAGCTATTATGCAGCCTTCTTCCAGCGGGATTTCATCAGGCAGGGGTATAACGGCTTCTTCCGGGACTTTAACATATTCGGCAAACCCCCCGTCAATTGTATTACCCAGCATTATTCTGTTATCGCAGAATATCGGCAGCAGTAAAACCCTCTGGCCTGTAGCTGTTACAATGCCTGATATTTCGTGGCCAAGGATCATAGGCGGCTTTTTCTGGGTTGGTATTCCGTGGTCAATATAGTGAAGGTCTGTCTGGCATACACCGCAGGCCGCCACTTTTACCAGCACCTCGCCAGCTCCGGGTTCGGGGATGGGGATGTCTTCTATTACAAGATTTTTATTACCTTCTCTAAGTACTGCTGCTTTCATAATATGAAAAGAGTATCAAAAAAATATTAACAAATGTAAAAAAAAATTTATTTAATAATATATACAGTTTAACGATTGTTTTTATATTCATGGAGAGTATTTAGAATAAAATTTTAACGTGCGCCGAGGAGGAGACAATAATGGGTATATTTGCAGGTTATGTGAACCAGAACGCTTATCAAAGCAATTTCAATTCCTTTGGGAATTACGGACAAAATTTCGGACAATATGGACAAAGTCCTTACCAGAATTCCTATCAAAATTCATATTTTAACAGTATTTTTGCCATGCTTTTTATGGCAATGTTAGAGCGTTCCCCTGAAACTTTACAAAGTTTATTTCAACCTCAGACTGAGCCTATAACTGAACCTATAGTCACACCTACAATAGCGCCTCAAGCTCAAAGCTTGCAGAGTCAAAGTTTGCAGAGTTTTCAAACTTCGCAAACGTGGCAAAATTTCCAAACTCTGGCTCCTATAACCACTCAAATTATTTCCCAATCCATGACAAGCCAGCAATCAAATTTTACAAATAACACAACTGGAAGCTCCAATGCAATCAATATCTGGAATAATTACTTTATTAACACCCAAACACCTGTCAGTGAAGAAGTTGCGGTTGAAAGCAGCGAAGAACCTGAAGATGTGTTTGTTATATCGTCATATGCGAATAATAATGAGCAGGTAAATCTTGGCAAATCAATCCTCGATTTTGCAGGAGCAGATAGCGGAAACGGTGAAGCCTGGAATTATACCCGCCATAACAGTGTTACTGCCAATGACGAGGCATTATTAAGCTTATACTCTAAGCTTGATCAGGAAACTAAAGATCTTAAATTCGATAAGGGTCAGGCTTATATAATTTCTAAGTCAGGCGAGATATTAGGTGTAGCTGCTAACTACCAGATAGACCCGGATTCTGACTGGGATGGAGGCAGTGGCAGAAATCCATTGAATAGAACCGGTGATGCTGTTTTTAATAAAGATTTTAATGTTACATCGGACAGCTTAAACATAAACACCCACGTTGAAAACGTAGGCATATCAGAACATGAAGAAGGCGTGGGCGGTAAAATTCAGCTTGACGGAACTGAATACAATGTTATAACAACGCTTGCAAGAAAAGAAACTCCGTTAATCCTTGACCTGGCCGGAAATGGAATAGATTTAACATCACAAAAAGACGGTGTAAACTTTGATTTAAACGGTGATGGTAAAATTGACCAGACAGCCTGGACTAAAGCTGAAAGCGATGATGCATTCCTTGTACTTGATAAAGACGGTAATGGACAGATTGATTCAGGCAAGGAACTCTTCGGTGCACAAAACGGCGCTGAAAATGGGTTCTTTGAACTGGCAAAATATGATGTAAATAAAGACGGAAAAGTTGATATTAATGATGAAGTGTTTGAAAAGCTTCAGACTTGGCAGGATTTAAACCATAACGGACAGGTTGATGATGATGAATTAAAATCATTGCTTGAAACAAATATTAAATCAGTATCAACAAGCTTTAACCAGGAATATGATCAAACCGGTAAGCTAAAAGAAGACCAGCACGGTAATACAGTAGGACTCGTTGGCGGATTTGAAAGAGCTGATGGCTCTAAAGGCACTATGATTGACGCTTTATTGCAGTATATCGGTTAATTAAGTTTAAATAAATTTTTAAAAAGCCTGTGATAATTTCACGGGCTTTTTTTATATAATAATAAATAATTACTGAGGAGAATGTTATGATCGAACGTTATTCACGGCCGGAAATGGCCAATATATGGGAACTTGAGAATAAATACCACTGCTGGCTGGAAGTTGAGCTGGCAGTCTGTCGCGCACATAACAAACTTGGCAATATACCTGATCAAGCCCTGAAAACAATAGAAGAAAAAGCCAATTTCAACATAAAACGCATTGATGAAATAGAAGAAGAAGTTAAGCACGACATTATTGCCTTTCTGACCTCTGTTGCTGAGTATGTGGGCGAACCTTCCCGCTATATCCACATGGGAATGACCAGCTCGGATGTACTGGATACAGCGTTGTCGCTCCAGTTAAAACAGACAAACACAATTATAGACAAAGATATCGAAGCTGTAATTGGTTCTATCAGGCAAAAAGCGATTGAACATAAAAACACTGTATGTATAGGCCGCTCCCACGGCATCCACGCTGAACCCACAACGTTCGGCCATAAAATGTGCCTGTGGCTGGATATTATGCAAAGGAACCAGCAAAGGTTCAGGACTGCTGCTGAAGAAATACGTGTGGGCATGATAAGCGGGCCGGTCGGGACTTACAGTAATATTTCCCCAGAAATAGAAGAAATGGCATGCAAAGATCTTGGCTTAAAGCCTGCCAGGGTTTCTACGCAGGTTATACAGCGGGACATCCACGCAAACTATATGCAAGCTCTTGCCCTCATAGCTACAACGATTGAACAGTTTTGTGTGGAGTTGAGGCATCTACAGAGGACAGAAGTACTGGAAGTTGAGGAAGGTTTTTCCAAGGGGCAAAAAGGCTCTTCTGCCATGCCGCATAAGAAAAACCCAATCAGCGCCGAGAATTTAACCGGGCTGGCGCGGCTGGCAAGGTCGAATTCCTTTGCAGCACTGGAAAACATACCTCTCTGGCATGAACGGGATATAAGCCACAGTTCGGTTGAACGGGTTATTTTCCCGGATAGCACAATATTGATGGATTACATGCTAAACAGGTTTAAAACCTTGATTGATAACTTACAGGTTTATCCAGAAAATATGAAACGCAACACACACCTGTACGGCGGGGTGATTTATTCCCAGAAAGTGATGCTGGCTTTGTGCAATAAAGGTATGTTGAGAGAAGATGCTTACCGACTGGTGCAGGAAAATGCGCATCAGGCATGGAACAACCTTGAAGGCGATTTCAAGGCGAATTTGTACAGAGACCCTCGCATTACGGAAAAATTATCTTCTGAAGAAATAGAAAGATGCTTTGATCCCGGTGAATATCTTGTTAATATTAATAAGATTTACGAGAGAATGGGGATTTAAGGTTTAAACATTTGAACCTGAGATTTCAGCATATTGTCCACATCTTCACTGCGTGGAAGTAACTTTTTAATTAAATTTAAAATTTTAGTGCCTATCTTTTCTGGTTTTTTAATCCTTGCGCCAAAGCTGACCTGATCCTGAATTTGCGGCATAGGAACACTGCCTTGAGTGCTTTGCTGTATAGGCTGGCTTGGCTGAACTGTGTTGCTGATAGTTTGTGGTGTAAATTCTACTGACATATTTAATCTCCCAAATTCCTTATAATTTTATAACACCACCAAATATCAAAAATTGCTGTTTTTTTATTAAAACAACAAAAAAAATTTACAATTGTAATGAAATAGCCAACAACTGGGTTTACGAGCTGGTTAGGATTTAGGTTTATGTCTGGTTATGACCACAACTTCATCTAATTCACCATTTTTTTCTCGTTCTAATGCGGCCGTAAGGTCATTTCCATCACTGTCATCAGTGACAACCGCATCTTTCATAAATATATTTTTTTTTGTTTTATCAAGTTCAACGAAATATCCAACACTATCATTCGTTTTGGATAATTCTTCAGCAACCATCCTGGGATTTTCTTTCCTACCAAGATACCTTATACCGCCAAAACCTACATTTGTAACCATATTCTCACTTCCTCTATTACTTATACTCTTTTAATACCCGTGATAAAAAATAATTGCCTTCTTTTTATTAACCTTAACAAAATTTTACAATTGTAAAGAAATAATCAGCAGGTAAAATTATATATAAATGGATTTCTGAGGAGATTAAAATGGCAAAAATGAAAGTTCCTACGCCTGATGAATTAATGGGGATGTGGCAGGTATCAGGCTTAAAGGAAAAACTTATATTTACTTTTCTGGCAATTGCACTGTTCCGCTTCGGCTCTCATATCGCTTTATCCGGTATTAATTCCGAAATGTTCCAGCAGATCCTGCAAAGCGGAGCTGGTGGAAATATTATAGGCTTTCTGGACTTGTTTTCCGGCGGTGCATTAGGCAGGGTTTCAATATTTGCACTGGGAATCGGGCCTTATATTACAGCGTCAATTATTATGCAACTTTTGGCAGCAGCTATCCCCGCACTTGAAAAACTCCAGAAAGAAGAAGGGGAAGAAGGCCGCAGAAAACTGTCGCAGTATACAAGAAGATTTACTGTTGGCCTGGCATTGTTCCAGTCATTTGTATTGATGACCTACCTTAAAAGGATTAATGCCCTTGCGGCTGACGGATTTATGTCCTTAACGTTTATCGGAGCTGTTGTAACGCTTACTGCCGGCGCTGTATTTATTATGTGGCTGGCGGAACTTATTACTGAAAGAGGCATAGGCAACGGCGGTTCCATTTTAATATTTGTTGGTATTATTGCAGGTATACCGTTCTATGCCCAAAGGACAGGTGCTCTTGTAGCGGGTCAGGCTGGAATGCAGCTTGCGCTGCTTTTATTACTTGTGATTTTCTTTGCTACCATTGTTATGATCGTTATAATGCAGGAAGCAATGAGAAAAGTAATTATTGTAAATGCAAGGCGCCAGGTAGGAAACAAGGTTTATGGCGGAGTAAACACTCACATACCTTTTAAACTCAACCCGGGCGGCGTTATGCCAATCATTTTTGCTGTAGCTATCCTGCTTTTCCCGACAACCATCCTGAGCGTGGCAGGCCAAGCTAATATTCCACCAGGAATATTCAAAGATATTATTACGTTTTTAAGCAATACAGTGTTTGACCCGGGCGGTTTAACGTATTACTTACTGTATTTCGTGCTTATTGTGGCATTAACATTCTTTTATGCTTCTATAATGCCCAATATGCAGCCCAAAGAAATTGCGCAAAACCTGAAAAAATACGGCAGTTCCATCCCGGGAATTAAGCCTGGCAAGCCAACAGCAGATGCCCTTGACAAAATACTTACCAGGACAACATTTATAGGCGCATTGGGACTTGGGCTTATTGCGCTTATACCGGGACTTGCAACGAGTTTAACAAAAATAACCCCATTACAGGGGATTGGGGCCACAGCGCTGATCATTATGGTCGGTGTGGCGCTGGATTTCATAAATCAAATAAAGACACATTTATTAGCAAGGCAATATGAGGGATTTTTAAAACAATGAAGACGAGAGTGATTTTTTTAGGCGCACCAGGTAGCGGTAAAGGCACACAGGCCGAAAAATTAGCCAGGGAAATGTATCTGCCGCACATAGACACCGGCAGTATGCTCAGGGAAGAAAGAGCATCCGGCTCAGAAGAAGGCAAAATAGCTGAAAAATACATGAGCGAAGGGCAACTGGTTCCTATGGAGCTGGTAGTAAAAATAATCAGAAACAGGTTATTGAAACCTGACGCTAAAAACGGCTTTATACTTGATGGTTTCCCAAGAAGTGTAGAGCAGGCTGAGGAGCTGGACAAGATTTTAGCTGAGATTGATGAAAAAATTGACTATGTAATAAACATTGACCTCGATGAAAACGTGCTCATTGACCGTATGGCTTACAGAAGATCCTGCAAAAACTGCGGACAGAAGTATAACCTTAAATTTAACCCTTCTGAAAAAGACGGGATATGCTTTGTATGCGGCGGTATTTTAGTTCAGCGTGCTGACGATAATATAGAAACAGCTACCAAAAGAATTCAAACCTACAAAGCTGAAACCGAGCCGGTAATCGAGTACTACAGAAAGAAAAAACTTGTTAAAGACATCGATGGAAACAGAGCGATTGACGATATCTTCGGCGATATTATGAAGATTGTTAAGGTTAAAGCGTAAGCTTGTCTAAACAACTGTTTATAATTGCCGGAGCGAATGGAAGCGGTAAAACTACTCTTGCAAAGGAGTTATTACCGGAATTTGGGCTTAAATTTATCAATGCAGATGAGGTTGCAAGGGAAATTAATCCTGATGATTTACAGGCTGTTAGGATTCAGGCAGGAAAATTAGTGCTTAAAAAGATAAACGAACTGCTTTTACAGGGCATATCTTTTGCGATTGAAACAACGCTTTCGGGAAATTTTCTTGTTAAAACAATAAAACAGGCCAGGCAACAGGGATATAATACAGCGTTAATATATTGTTTTGTTGATAATCCTAATATCTGTATAGAGCGAATAAAAGTTCGAGTTAAGCGTGGCGGGCATTTTGTACCTGATGAGGATGTAATACGCCGATTTTACAGAAGCAAAAGTAATTTATGGTATAAATATAGGGATATAGTAGATAAATGGATGTTATTCTATAATGGTATAGAAAAAATTGAGCTGGTTGCAAGTGGAATAAAGGGAGATTATAATTTACTTGATGAAAGCTCTTTTGAGTTGTTTTTAAAGGATATAAAAAATGATTAAGAAAGAACTTGAGGAAGTATTTGAAATAGCAAAATTATTCAACAGGGCAGTTAAAAAAGCTCAGCAGGAAAATTGGTGCAAAGGCTTGCCAAATGTATATTCAATTAATGGCAAAGTTGTTTATGCCCTGCCTAACGGGGAATTGGCAACTGAGTATAAATTTTAAACGGTTTATTCCTTAATCCATAATCTTCATAATAGAATCCATCATCTCATTCTTTGTTTTAATGACGTGGACGGCGGCTTTGACTTGGATTTCACCAGTTATTGTCGCCAGGGCAAGCTCAATTTCATTTCCCTCACCGGCATTGAACCTGTCCAGCTCATTAAGGATTTTCGCCTGAGCACTGATTATTGCCTGATCCTCAGTGTCGAAATTCAGCAGACTATTGACCGCAGGCCGCGACGAAGCGGAGTATTGCGGACTATATATATGTTGTGAACTGCTTATACCTTCTATCATTATATTTATATTATTCCCAGTATTCCGAGAAAATAACTTTTAAAGTATATTATTTATATGATTACCCGTAAATCAAAATACGAAATCAGCCTTATGAAAACAGCCGGCAGCATTGTTGCTGAGGTGTTGGAAACAATGAAAGAAATGGTTCAACCGGGCGTTTCCACCTTAGAGTTAGATGAAAAGGCTGAACAAATAATACTAAGCCATAACGCTGTACCTGCTTTTAAAGGATATCACGGTTTTCCGGGCACAATATGCGCCTCAATAAACGAGCAGGTTGTTCATGGAATTCCAAGCAAAAACGTAATCTTAAAAGAAGGTGACATAATCAGCGTGGATGTTGGCTCTGTCTATAAAGGACTGGTGGGAGATTCTGCAATCACCCTCCCGGTCGGCGAAATAAGCGACGAATTGAAAAAACTGCTTGAAGTCACTGAGCAGGCATTATATGACGGGATAAAGCAAATGCTCCCGGGAAATAAACTATATGAAACAGTATCGGCTGCTATTGAAAACTGCGCTAAACCTTATGGCTATGGCATAGTAAAGCAGTACGGCGGGCATGGAGTGGGAAGAAATATGCATGAAGAACCTTTTGTGTATAATTTTCATCCGGGACAGCCGGGGCCGGAATTGCGGCCGGGTATGGTTATAGCAATTGAGCCGATGTTTAATTTAGGCACGGGTGACGTGCACGTATTGTCCGATAAATGGACTGTAGTTACTAATGACAAAAAGCATTCCGCACATTTTGAACATACAGTACTTGTTACCGACGATGAACCGGTTATATTGACACAAAGACTATGATAGCAGTAATACAAAGAGTTAAGCAGGCTTCTGTAACAATAGATAATGAGCTTTATTCCCGAATTGATAAGGGGATTCTTGTATTATTGGGAGTTGAAAAGGAAGATACCGAGGAGCAAGCCAAATTTCTCGCTGATAAAATCGTGAATCTGCGCATATTTGAAGATGATGCAGGTAAAATGAACCTTTCACTGGCTGATGTTAATGGTGAGATGCTTGTTGTGTCACAATTCACACTTGCCGGGGATTGCAAGAAAGGCAAGAGGCCGGGATTTGATAATGCGGCGAGGCCGGAACTTGCAATACCGCTTTATGAAAAGTTTATAGAATTTGTTAAAAAGCAGGGTATCCCTGTAAAAACCGGCCAGTTTGGCGCAATGATGGATGTAGGCCTCATTAATGACGGGCCTGTCACGTTTATTTTAAGAAAATGAAACATGCATGTAAAATTTTGTAACAGTTTTAATATATACTGAAATACTACGATATATATATTTTTTATATAAGTGGAGAATCAAAAAAACAGTGGCTCAACTGGAGGTTTAAAATGAGTATTTATAGTTTACTAGCAGTGCAAAGTATGTATAGACCTAGAACCTCATTTTTTACGCCGGTATATACAAATAATTATACAAATAATACAAATTCATTCTTGAACGCATTTATGAATTTATTTGCAGCGTTTAATGCACCAACAGTAGCACAGAAACCTGCAGAGGTTAGCGAACCTGTGACTGTAAGTGAACCTGTTGTAGACAGTGAACCTGTTGAGCACCATCATCACCATACACACACAACAGACCACTGGGGTGAATTTTTTACGAATAAAGCTCAATTAGGTGAAGAACTTGTAAATAATAACGAAGATAAATTTTTTAGTGAATCAGAAGGCACAGAATATGTGGATGAAGATTTTGCCTTTGAATTCTTTAATAAAATGCAGTATGAGAAAGGTGATAATAATAAATTTCACGTTCGCGGTATCGACGGGGAGCTAAATGCTCTAAGCGGAACCGATTCTCTGGCACAAAAACGCGAAAAAGCTATGCTGGAAGCGATAAAAGCCGCTGATGCCGATAACGATGGAATAGTGACAACAGACGAATTTATGCACAAAATTGAAGATGGAAAAGGTTTAGTTATAAGCTTTTAAAAACTTAAATCATTCCTGCAAGCGATGAAATGATTATTTAGCAGGGTTTCCTTGTTGTAAATAAGCTCGCTTTTTGTTTTTACATCAATAATTTTACATCCTGCTTCATTCATAATAATATGGCCAGCGGCTGTATCCCATTCCATGGTGCCGTTTAGCCTAGCGTACAGGTCGATTTCTCCTTCTGCCAGTTTGCAGAACTTTAAGGCAGAACCGTATCTTTGAATATGCTGCACGTTATGCTTTGCATAGAAAGCCTGGGTTTCTTCAGTCGAATGGAAATTACTGTCGCTTCCGATTAAGTCAGTTCTTTTGGAATTATTATAAATTTTTTCCCCATTTTTAAAAGCGCCTTTATCTTTTTCTGCCCAATAGCAGAGTCCTTCAGCCGGGATTAGAACCGCTCCTAATATAGGTTTCCTATTTTCTACCAGCGCAATATTAACCGTAAATTGGTCGTTTTTGACAAGGAAGTCCTTTGTTCCATCCAATGGATCAACCAGCCAGAATTTATTCCAGGTTTTCCTTTGTTCATAAAGAACCTGGGTTTCTTCTGTGAGGATAGGCAGATCAGAAATCTGTTTTAACTCTTTAATTATTAGTTCATTTGATAATATGTCAGCTTGCGTGACCGGTGAATCGTCCTTCTTGTACTTAACCTCAGGATCAACACTTTTATATATTTCCATGATGGCTTCTGCGGCCTGGTTTGCTATTTTTATTACTTGTTCAATCATTATCAACGTCCTTTAAAATTTAAAGAATACAGGTACCAGAGTCAACACTATTATTGCGTAAATTATGGATAAGGGAAGGCCAAGCCTTATAAAATCTCCTGCTTTATAATTTCCTGCTGCGGAAACCATCATATTAGTCTGGTAACCAAATTTTGTAAGGAAACTTGCGCTGGCGCCGTAAGTTACAGCAAATATAAATGGAGTCGGGCTAACTCCCAGGCTAATTGCAGTCAGGTATGCAATTGGAAACGCAATTGCCACAGCACATGCGTTTAATGTGAATTCAGTAAGTACAATTGAAAGAAAGTATATAGCTATGAATGTGCCGTAAACACCTATATTCTGGCTTATATATAATATAAAATTTGATATAAGTTCTGACGCACCGTTAGACACAAGCACCTTAGAGATTCCCAGGGCTGATCCCAGCAGGATTAGCAGGTTTACATTTATGTTTTTAATTACATCCTTAAACGTTATGAATTTTAAAATCATGTATAAAAATAAAAGCACAAACAGGCCTTTGAGCAGGTCTATCAAATTAAGCGCAGACAGGACAATGAGCAGGAGGAAAGAAAAATAGATAAACATTGAATTTTTGATGTCGAATTTTTTAACAGTTTCAAGGTCATTCAGCAGGTAAAAATTACTTTTGACCTCCCTGGTAGGCAGAAAGTTTTCACCAACCGCCAGGATTAAATGATCGCCTGCTTTTAGCGTAATTTCACCGATTTTTCCTCTCAGGCTTTCACCTTCCCTTTTAATCGCTACTATTGCTGCATCGAACTTCCTTCTGAAGTTACACTCTTTTATTTTTTGGTTAACCAGCGAAGAATTATGCGAAAGAACAGCCCATACAAGATTTCTGCATAACACATCGTTCTTTTGCTCAAATATTTCAAGCTTGTTAAATTTTTGAAGCTCATTAATATTTTCTATATCGCCTGTAAATACTAAAATATCCCCTTCAAGTACCAATTCATCTGGTTTTACAGGAGAAATTAGTTTATTATGCCTTATTATTTCTGCCAGAAAGAGACTATGAAGGTTTCTAAGTCCATTTTCCATAATGGTTTTACCGTTTAATGATGAGCCTTCCAGAACTCTGGCTTCAAGAAAATAATTTTCACATTCCTGAACTGCTTCATTTGGCTTATGCTTAAGGATTATGGGACTGAAAAATGTTAAATAAATAATACCTGCGAATACAAGGGGAATCCCAACATATGCAAAATCAAGAAATTTAAAAGGTTGCAAACCCATTTGAATCATAAATCCCTGTGCAATCAAGTTTGTGGAGGTCCCGATCAGGGTTGTTGTGCCGCCCAAGATAGCAAGGTATGAAACGGGCAAAAGTAGCCTGGACTTGAATTCCTTTTTATTAAGCATATTAATGAACATTTGGACTACGAGGGTGTTGCTCAAAAAGCTGGATAAAAAGCTCACCAACACTCCCAAGCCTAAAACATTCCTTTTTTTTGTTCCTACTACGCGGTTTGTGAGCGATGTGATCTGCGTTCTCGCCAGTACATCAGCAATAATGATAAGCAACATCAGGGTTATTATTGATGTATTAACAAAACTGCCCAATAAGTCGTTCACAGTAATTAAATCAAGCAGGAAATAAAAAATTAAAAGTCCCAAAAAAGCTAAAGTCGGCTCTATCAGGCTTTTAACAAGTAAAATAATTACTATAAACAAGCAAATTAATATAAAAATGTCCATTATTGTAAAATATCTTTTATACTTTCCATTATTAAATCCACTTTTTCGTCCGCATTAAAGTTTGGATCGTCAATGTACATAGAACGTACAGGGTAATCTGATTTTTCATAATAACATTCCTGACTAGAATCCCAGCGTTTTTTAAGGACTGCTTCTGTGACTTCAATGTGGAATTCCAGATAATCATCAGTGCCAATAATCTCTTTTGCTGACTCCCTGGCCTTTTTATACCTACTAATTGAGGTAACGATAGTTATTATACCGTTATTCATGAACTGGTTAGCGATTTCAGCTATCCTTCTCGTTTGTTCATATACTCCTGACTCGTTAAATTCAAGATCAGAGCTTATACTAAACCTTAGGTTTGCAGAATCAAGATAGCACAGGGTTTTACCCAGTTCAAACAGTTTTTTCTCCAGCTTCACGGCTATTTCATTCTTGCCGCAACCAGTTAAACCTGTTAACCAGATAACTTTTGCTTTTTGGCCTAGTTTTTTTTCTTTTTGTTCTCTTGTAACCAATCGTGTGCGGGGTTTGAGGCTTTTGCTTTTTGGTTCAAGAATCCTGTTTTTCAATGTATCGTCGGTTTTAAGAACAATGCCGCCGCCTGAAACATTATAATCTTCAACAATTACAAACCTTCCTGTGCCTCTGTATTCTGCAAATTCGTCAAAACAAACTACTTCACGTGTTTTAATTGTTACTTCTGCAACTTCGTTCCTGTTTACAGCAGTAAAATCCTCAGCAGCTGTGAGATTAGATGAATCTATAACCCTGTTTATAGAAAATACTTCACATTCCACTTCCTGAGTGGTTAATTTTAGTTTGTAGGTCTTGCCTTTAACCAGGGGATTTTTCCCCATCCAGAATATATTTGCGTTAAACAGGTTACTTTTCTGGGGTTTATTGTGGTTATGGGATATGACCTCGCCTCTTTTGTTGAAAAACTCGTCCTCGACTGTTATACCAACCGACATGCCCGCTGAAACATAATTTTTATCGTGTTCATGCGGCCAGTTCTCAATTGTTTTCACTTTTGTGGTTTTGCCTGAAGGGCTTATGGTGATCTCATCCCCAACTTTCAGGGTTCCGGCTTCTATTCTGCCAGCAATAATTCTTCTGGTATCAAATTTGTAAACGTCCTGAATTGAAAATCTCAGGGGTTTATCTTCAGCTTCCGGGTCTTTTTGTATTAAATCCAATGCCTCAATTACTGTAACTCCCTTGTACCACGCAAGATTATCTGATCGTATAGTTATGTTTTCCCCGTTAAAAGCAGATACGGGTATGTATTCTATAGGATAAATGTTTAAATTGCTTAGGAATTTGTTGAAATTCCGCATTATATCATTATAAACAGCCTCGGAATAGCCGATTAAGTCCATTTTATTTACTATTACAAAAACTTTTTTGATCCCAAGAAGTGAGAGGATATAGCCATGTCTTCTTGACTGCTCCTGAATCCCTTCATTTGCGTCTATCATTAATAGTGCTGCTTCTGCACTTGAGGCTCCTGAAATCATATTTTTTAAGAATTCCTTGTGGCCTGGCGCGTCAATAATGACATAATCCCTTTTTTCAGTGGAAAAATTAATGTTCGTGGTGTCTATGGTAATACCCTGCTTCTGTTCTTCCTCAAAAGCATCAAGTAAATACGCATATTCAAAAGGTTTTCCGTTTTGTGCAGATATTTTTTTAACTTTTTCAATGGCACCAGAAGAGAGCGAATTTGTATCAAACAGAAGCCTGCCTATGAGGGTGGATTTTCCGTGGTCAACGTGGCCGACTACAACTATATTAAGCTTTTCCCTTATTTTTACAGCCAATTCAGTCATTACATATACCCTTTGCTTCTTAATTTCTGCATTGCGTAAGCGTCTTCCTGGTCTTGCGCCCTGCCTGAGCGTTCGGCCTGGGTGGTGTGTTGGAGTTCCTCGACAATTCCCTCAACATCAGTTACATTAGAATCAATCGGGAATGTACAGGGGTAACACCCAAGGCTTCTGTATCTTTTCCCGTTTTTAGCAAAGTATAAGTCAACTACAGGAATATTTTCCCTTTGAATGTATTTCCAGATGTCAATCTCTCGCCACTGGAGAAGCGGATGGATCCTAATATGGTTGCCTTTTTTAAAGTCTGTCTTGAACTGGTCCCATAACTCGGGCGGCTGGTCAGTGTAATCCCAGTTTGATTCGCTGTCTCTCTCGCTGAAAAAACGCTCTTTTGAGCGTGAGCCCTCTTCGTCCCTACGAACACCGAGGATTAGACCTTCAAACCCGAATTTCTTTACTACTTCCTGCAATGGTTTTGTTTTTAAATGTTCACAGCATACAAGCCTTCCTTTTTTCGGGTTCATGCCCTGTTCAAGAGCTTCCTTGTTCTGATGAACTATTAAATTAAGATTCAGTTCCTTAATCAGCTTATCCCTGAATTCAATCATTTCAGGAATTTTATAGCTTGTATCAACGTGAATTAATGGGAAAGGGCAATGCCCGAAAAACGCTTTCTGCGCCAGCCAAAGCATTACAGTGGAATCCTTGCCTATTGACCAGAGCATACCCAGCTTTCCGAAATGTTTGTATGCTTCCCTTAAAATGTAGATACTTTGTGCTTCAATTGCTTCCAGATGATCCATATAAATACCCGATTATCTTATTAACAGCTTCTTCTACCGTTATTTTATCTGAATTTATAGTAATTTCAGGCTTATCAGGCTTTTCGTATTCCTGGTCTATTCCGGTAAATCCCTTTATTTCACCAGCTCTAGCCTTTTTATACAACCCTTTGGGGTCTCTTTTTTCACATATTTCAATCTTACACTCAATGAAGATTTCTATGAAGTCTTTCCCTATTAAGTTTCTTGCTAATTCCCTGTCCTGTTTAAACGGTGAAATAAAGGAAACTATGGTTATGGCTCCGTTTTCGTAGAATAATTTTGCTGTTTCCCTTATTCTTCTTAAATTTTCCTGCCTGTCTTCTACAGAGAATCCTAAATCCGAACACAAACTATGCCTGATATTATCGCCATCGAGCATTACTGTATATTTACCTTTTTCATAAAAATTTTTTTCGAGTTCCACAGCTATGGTGGACTTTCCGGAGCCGGACAGGCCAGTAAACCAGAGTACGCAGGCCTTCTGATTCAGAAGGGTTTCTTTATTTTCCTTGCTTATTTTAGCAGAATGCCAGACAATATCCTTCATTATTAATTTATACTATAAAATTATCGTTATGGCTTATTCGTAGTAAAATATTAACCATAAATAATTATATAAAAGGATTTTGTTGAAATGAAAAAAGCACTAATCACCGGAATTACAGGACAGGATGGGTCATATTTAACAGAGCTGCTGCTTGAAAAAGGGTATGAAGTTCACGGAATAATAAGAAGGTCAAGCTCTTTTAACACTGACAGAATCGACCATTTATACAGTGACCCGCACTTAAAAGGAACCAGGCTATTCCTGCATTACGGCGACTTGTCAGATTCTTCCAATATCTCAAGACTGCTCGAAAAAGTAGGCCCTGATGAAATATACCATCTCGGCGCGCAAAGCCACGTAAGGGTAAGTTTTGACATACCGGAATATACCGGGGATGTGACAGGACTGGGAGCAATAAGATTACTGGACGCTATCAAAGAAACCCAGATTAAAACAAAGTTTTACCAGGCATCCTCTAGCGAATTGTACGGAAAAGTTCAGGAAATACCGCAAAGGGAAACTACACCTTTTTATCCCCGTAGTCCATATGCCGTAGCTAAGCTGTATGCCTACTGGATGACCGTGAATTACAGGGAAAGCTATAATTTATACGCATGTAACGGCATTTTATTCAACCACGAATCCCCACGTAGAGGCGAAACCTTTGTAACAAGGAAAATCACAAAAGCCCTTGCAAAAATAGTTGCCGGGAAACAAGACAAACTTTATCTTGGAAACCTTGATGCCAAACGTGACTGGGGCTACGCTAAGGATTACGTTGAAGCCATGTGGTTAATGCTCCAGCAAAACGAGCCTGATGATTACGTTATCGCAACCGGAGAAACGCATTCAATCAGGGAGTTCCTTGATGAAGCATTTAGTTATGTTGGTTTGGACTGGCAAAAATACGTGGAAATTGACCCAAGGTACTTCAGACCGGCCGAAGTTGATTTATTAATCGGCGATGCAACAAAAGCAAAACAAAAACTCGGTTGGCAGCCTAAAGTTACTTTTAAAGAACTTGTGAAAATTATGGTGGATGCTGATATGCAGGAAGAAGGGGTTAAACCCAAGCAGGCATTAATTTAAAAGCTTTGCCTCAATTTGCGTATTTCATTATACATTTGATTTTTTAATGTTTTTATTTCGTTCTTTAAATTACCTAATTCGCTTTTTATAATTGATTCAGAGCGGGTTTCTATCTTGTCCTCGCTCAATTCATTGCGAGTTTTGGTAGTGTCAGATTGTTCATCGTAAACCGTATAGTACTGATCATCGCCAGCACTGGCTGTCATTGGAACGCAGAATAAACTCAGAAGTATAATTATCTTTTTCATATAAATAATATTGTAACATATTTCTTGCAGTATATAATACAAATATTTGAATTTAGGAAATATTATTAAGGGTTTGTAATACTTTCATAGCTTTAACGTGCTTATCAACATTATGAACACGGATAATATCTGCACCATTTGTTGCAGCATAGGTATTTAGAGCAAGGGTAACATCTTCATCGCCGGAAATAAATGACTTCCTGGATATTCCAATTAAAACCGGATAACCCAGTGATTTAAATTCACCAATTCTTTTTACCAGCTCCAGGTTATGTTCAACTGTCTTACCAAAGCCGATACCCGGATCAATTATTATGTTTTCGGGCTTTAAACCTAAAGAAAGCGCTTTTTGTGTTTTACGGCAAAGGTCTTTGTAAACAGCATCAACTATGTTTTCCTTATAATCATACCTGGTTTCTGAAGAGCCTACGCTATGCATAATTACAACGGGCACCTGCAATTCTGCTGCAATATTAACCATATTGCCATCCCATTCCAGCCCTGAAACATCATTTATAATGTTAGCTCCAGCTTGCACTGCCTGTTTCGCCACTTCTGCATGCCGTGTATCAATACTTAGCGGAATTGTAGTATTAAAACTCCTGATTTTTTCAATTACCGGCAACACTCTTTTAAGTTCTTCATCAATATTAACTTCTTTTGAATGGGGCCTTGTGGATTCGCCACCTATATCTATAATATCTGCGCCTGCTTTAATTATTTCTTTAGCATGTTCGGCCGCCTTTTCAGGATCAAAGTATTTCCCCCCATCGGAAAACGAATCCGGGGTAACATTTAAAATACCCATGATATACGTTTTATCAGACCATGTATGCTTTTTGACTGTTAACTGTTTTAATAAGTGATCAGAAAGTTCGGATAATTTAAACGGCTGATTTTTCAGTTTTTGGCAGATGTTTTCGAGTTGCGCTATTGTTCCGCCAAGCAGCAAATCAGTCTTTTCCACTTTGCACGTTATTACTTCCCTGTGCACAGCAGCATCTGCTCCTGCTGAGAGTGCTACCTGTTTTATTATGTTCGCCTGAGGGCAGCTCAGGTTGCATATTTTTATGAGTTTAAAATTATATTTTTTAACAGATGCATGTACATAGGATTTATCGAACCCTATGCTTTCTATAACTGTTTTAGCGCTATCCGGTATAATTTCTCTTATACAAAAATTTTCGTTCATAAAATGTATTAACAATTTCTGTCATTAAAGAGTATAATTTTAATGGAAATAAAGTGCAAATTTTACAATTAACAAGTGCAAAGCGAATGATTGAACAAAAAACACACGAAGTTACAGTTGACATAGTTATTTTCACCATTCGAAACGGTAGTCTTGATGTTCTGCTTGTACAAAGAGGTCATGAACCCTTTAAGAACAAGTGGGCGATTCCCGGAGGATTCGTAAGATTATCAGAAAACCTTGAAGAAGCTGCCAAGAGAGTTCTTTATGAAAAAACACACGTTAAGGATGTTTATCTGGAACAGCTTTACACTTTTGGTGATCCACACAGATATCCGAGCGCAAGGGTTATAACTGTTAGTTATGTGGCACTTATAAGGTCTGATGATTTGATTCTTTCATCAGAAGAAGGTTTAAACATCCAGCAGATTAGCTGGCATCCAGTATATAAACTTCCCGCACTTGCTTTCGACCACCAGGCTATTGTTTCTTATGCTTTAAAAAGATTAAAAGCAAGACTGGAATACACGCCTATTGCGTTCCAGTTACTGCCTAAAAAGTTCACCTTAACTGAGCTTCAAAAAACATACGAATCTATTTTAAATCATGACCTGGATAAAAGGAATTTCAGGAAAAAGATTGTGTCTTTAGACATTTTAAATGAGCATGAAGAGTTTACCAAAGAATCATCCAAGCGTCCTGCAAGACTATACAGCTTTAATGAGATATCTATTGAAGGCAGGAAGGGCTTAATGACTGCTCAGTAGATACAATGAAACTGGCCTTTGTAATTAATGTTTTTAGAGAAGATGACTTTCACAGCGGTGGGGAGCGGCTTTTTTACGAGTTGGTGAATCGGGCTATTCAGGACGGTTTTGCTGTTGATTTATACTGCACTACCTATTTAAGCAAACAAAATATACTTAAAAATAAACTGAATAAAATAGTTTTTCTTGGTCATCCAAAAGACTTTAAATATCCACATAAAATTGAGAAGTTTTATAATGAGGTTAAAAATCTCACGCAAGCAGAGAATTATGACTTTGTAATATCAGAAAATATTTCCCCACCGCTGGATATAGGAATTCTACAGGGGCATTCACTCATCCATTACAAGAAAAAATCAGGATTTTTCTTTGGCTTATTAAAATATAAACATATTCAGGCACAGAAAAAGTGGTTAAAAAACCAATACCGCAAGATAATAGTTCCTTCTGAGGTTTTAAAAACCGAGTTAATGGAGAATTTTAACATACCAGATGAAAAGTTTGTTGTGATGTATCCGGGCGTGGATGTACCAAATTCCGCCCCAAAAAAACATAACGGCATTTTTACCTTCGGACTGTCAGCGCCAAGTTTTGAAAAAAAAGGCGGATATGTTTTTTTAAAAGCACTTAAAGACCTTAAAGACAAAAACTACATTTTCCGGGCAAAAATAATTTATCCCAAATACAAAAAAAATCTCAAACTGCAATACCTGCTTAATAAGTATGGGTTGCGAGATAGAATTAAGTTTTTACCATACCAGGAGAATATGCAAGGATTTTATAATTCCATAAACTGCGTGGTAATGCCATCTTTTCTTGAAACATTCGGCCTTGTTGCCCTGGAGGGGATGGCTAACAAAATTCCAGCCATTGTAAGCCATTACTGCGGGGCATCAGAAATAATCAAGAATGGAGAAAACGGCTTTATATTTGATGATAACCTTGCGGAAAAAATGGAATTAGTGTTAAATAAGAAAATTGATTATGAAAAAATATCCCGGAACGCTTATGAAACAGCCTTGCAATACAACTGGGAAGATTTTTATAAAAGGTTTTTAGCCTCTTTAAAAAGTTTATAAAATAATACATAATATATTTATGAAAAATAAAATTGCAGGTTTCTCACTCGCAGAAGTATTACTTGTCATTATAATACTTGGCGTCGTAGCGAGTGAAACCATACCAGTGCTGGTAACAAATTTTCAAAACAAAACTCTGAGGACAGCCTGGAAAAAACAGTACACTGTTCTTGCACAGGCTCATAAACTTCTTATGCTTTCATATGATAGTACTAATATGTCTAATCTTCCTATTTGCGTGACAAGTTCTTGTATGGCACAGGCTTATATTCATCGAAGCGGATTAAAAATTTATAGAGATTGCGGTTATACTAATGATGCACAGGCCTCAGGGTGTCTGTCTGATAAATGGTATGGATATGAGGGAAATGTGATAGACGATATTGCAGGATTTACAAGCGGAGGGATAATATTATGGTTTATGGATGGAAGTACAATTAATGTTTCGGGTTATAATGAGGCCTGTAATGATATTTCTTTGGGTGCAGGTATGCCTTTTTGCGCTCGTTTAATTGTAGATGTTAATGGACCGAAAGCACCTAATAAACTTGGACTTGATATTTATTTCATTTTTGTAACAAAAGATGGGATAAAACCTTCTGGCAGTACGGATTGGCTTGGAACAGTCAGTCCTTGTTCCACCGTTGATGATGGAGGTTATGCTAATGGCTACGCCTGTTCTGCAGAAGTATTAAAAGGTAGTGTGGAATAATAACCTTAATTTACTATAACAATTTTTTGCATTTAGGGGTTTTATTATATTGACTATATTAAAAAAAGCTGGAAGGTTATTATGAACATAGCTCCAATTAAAAATACAATTTCATTCGGACAATCTAATTACATTGATTTTCCCCTGGATCCTTATGATAAAAAAGATCCCAGGAATCCTTTTGAAAAAGGACTGAATCATTACGGAAATAGAAAATTTGATGATGCTATTTCTCAATTTGAAAAAGCTGTGGAATTGTCGCCAAACAATAGATATCATAGGGCTTTTGCTCTATTATCCTGGTCACATTATAAAGCAGCATTGGATCACTATAAAAAAGTCGTTGAATATACTGATAAAATGTTTGAATCAGAAGCAGATACAGGCCCTTTAGGAGAAACTCTTTGTAATAACGGGCGAAGGTTAGGCAGCAGATATGCCGCAAAAGCCCTGGATGTTATTGCAGATGACCTTAATCCAATCAGACAAAAAGAAGAAATATGCGAGTTAAGAGAAAAAGCTGAAAACTATAGAAGAATTAATGAGATAGAAGAGAAGTATCATATTTTGGCTGATCAATAAATTTTATCCTAATTCATACTGTTTTCATCAACAGTAAACAGCGAATCATACACCGCGCTGAATCTTTTATCTTCCATACTGTCAATTAAATCCTGAATATCAAACGTTTCATCCAGGGCAAAGCTGGTCTCTGCAAGCGTAACACAATCATTACACAGCCTGTAATCCGCATAAGGTAAAGACCCTGCCATCATCTTTACTTCGCCGCAGCAATCACACTGAAACTGTTCAAAAGCAGATTCGGGATTTTCTTCTATGTCGTCAATCTTAATCTGTTCAGACAATTTTTTTATGTTTTCAAGTAAATTTCTATCTTCCATAGTTGCATTCCCTACCTACCCTTATTACTTACAAATTGTAACAGGTTTTATCCAGTCCGTCATTGGATCAATCGATGTCCCGTGAACGTAAAGTCCCCAATGCAGATGTGGGCCTGTTGCAAAACCTGTAGATCCTACTTCCCCGACCTTCTGGCCGGAAGTTACCTTATCTCCTGCTTTTACATCTATTTTTGATAAATGAATGTACAGGGAAACAAGTCCCTGCCCATGGTCAACCGCCACACTACCGCCGTGAAGCCTGAAAAATTCAGCAAAAAGAATTTTCCCGTCAGTTATTGACTTAACAGGCACACCTTTATTAGCTCTTATATCGATTCCTTTGTGATAATTCCCGGAAAATTTGCCATTGTAATATCTTTTTACTCCAAATACCGAGTTAATACACCCGGCAGTAGGACTGTTATACGGAGGCACAGCACCGAGAAGATCATCTGTAACTGTGGTTTTCATCCTGTTGATCTGGTTATTTTCATGCTGAGTGGCTGTTAATCCAGCTGTTCCTTTTGATACTGCAATATTCTGACTTGGAAATTTCTTCTCGCTAACCTTTATTATTGCCTGGTCTTTAAGGTTTCCAGTTTCATCTGTAAGTGAAATTGTATATGTACCTGGGTTTGTCAGCGCTTCTACTCCTAAAAGCCCGGAATATTGATTTTCTCCGCTATTAAAAAGCTTATATTTCTTATTGTTAAACACAAATGCTGGGTTTACGAGTTTTTCCGGGGATTTAATATTAATAAAAACGGTCTGTCCCTGTTTTACTTCCCCGGATGGCTTTAATGAGATTTCTTTAAACTTTTCTTTTTCTTGTGCAATACTTGTGCCTATTTTCAGCAAAATAAACAAAATTCCTATAAAAATAAAAGTTTTTTTAAAAGATTTTTTCATTCTACCTCCTATGGCCTCTGATAATAAAAATTATAAACCATGAAATACATTAAGAAATGTTACATAATATTCAGAGTTTTAGGAACAAAAATAAATTTAAAATGAGATTTTATCTGGAATATCATTTTGCCAAAACAGCCAAACATCAATAAAAATAAGGTTTTTGTTATTTCCTGTTTGTAACGATTTAGCTGAAATATTAAACGGACATGAAATTTTAAGTATATGACTAGCTTTAAGCATGGTTTTGGCATGCCATTTTGGCAGGCATGCCAGTTTTGGCATGCTCATCCAAAACCCGCAGGAGTTTTATGTATTAATATTTAATTACGTCGTTGAGTTAAATATAAGTTTACTTTCAAACTTTTGAGGAGGAGTGATAGTGTTTGAACAGGGGAAATTCGGATCTAAATTTGTTAAGTTTAAGTTTTAAAGAGTTGTTAGAGAAAAAAAAGAAGGTTTTTGCACACCATATCAATCTGGAATGCAAAAAGGAGCAGCTATCAGTACTTATAAATAAGCTATCCGCCATCTCCAACAAAAGACAAAATCTTCTATCTGCCGAACACGATTTAGGTATATTTTCCAGGCTGTATTCTATGGGTGATCAGTTAAAACAGGCTGAGAAAAACAAGAAAAATGTGGAAGCAGAGATTTTACAGGCAAAACAACAGATGGATTCCATCATCAATGTGTTAAATGAAAGAAAATTATCTGACAAAAGCTAAGGCTACAACAATAAAAAACGAAATGGCAGGGCTTTTTAAGCGTCCACAGCTTGAATTTCCCTGTCATTCTTTTGCTTTATTGGTGCTGGATATGCAGGAATTCTTTGCAAACCCCGACTCACATGCTTACATCCCCTCATTTAATGCAATAGTGCCTGAAATTTCCACGCTAATTCAGGCTTTTGAGAAAAACAACCTGCCTGTTATATTCACAAAGCATATTAATACCGAAGAGAATGCCGGCTTAATGGGCACATGGTGGCGGGATATTATTAAAGAAGATAGCATTATTAATGATTTCAATACCAGCGGACATGTGGTGATTGAAAAAAGTCAGTATGATGCGTTTTATAATACAGAACTGGAAAACATACTAAACAGTCTTAACATAAAAAATCTTGTTATTACTGGCGTTATGACGCACCTTTGTTGTGAAACAACGGCCAGGTCGGCGTTTGTGCGGGGGTTTAATTCCTTTTTTGTGATTGACGGGACTGCGACGTATAATGAGAGGTTTCATAGAAACACTGTATATAATCTTTCTCACGGGTTTAGTGTGCCGATTATGGCTGAGGAACTACTTTCTTAGCTGTCTCAGTAATAGCCAACCCGCCCTCACTGTTCTCTTTCAGCAATGGCGACATCAATACTCCAACCTGCTTCACAGCCTTAACAACCTCATCCGGCGGGATAAAACTTTCCACACCGGCAAGCGCCATCTCTGAGGCGGTCACCGCATGTATAGCTAAAAATCCATTTCTTTTAATACACGGAACCTCCACAAGCCCGGCAACAGGGTCACAAACAAGCCCCATTATATTTTTCAAGGCCAAAGTAGCAGCGTGCACAATCTGCTCATTTGTCCCACCCATTAACTCCACTACCGCGCCTGCCGCCATAGCCGATGCAACACCGCATTCCGCTTGGCAACCACCAACTGCGCCTGCGAGTTCCATTTGCTGGGCTATTATTTTACCTATTGCTCCGGCGGTTATCAGGGCATTAACCTGTTCTTCTTCATTAAAACCATATTCTTCAGCGTAAGCAATTAACACAGATGGCATTATTCCGCAGGCTCCGGCTGTAGGGCAGGCTACAACACGCCCCATTCGTTGGTTCTCTTCAGAAACCGCGACGGCATAGGTTAATATTTTCCCCAGAAGCGGATTGAATGCTGATTTGTTGGGGTTTTGATACCGGCGAAGTATTTTTTGAGCAAGTTCACCTGACATCCCGCTGGGAGAAGGGCCATAATGGCTCAACCCATCCCGAACGGAGGCTGCCATTACGTTTAGATTCCTTTTCATTAACTGTCGGACATCTTCAATGCTTCTTTCCAGCATATAGGATTCGAGTTCCTGAAAAACCTCATATATACGCTTATTTGAGGAGCGGGTTTCTTCTAAAAGTCTTTGAAATGTAACTATATTCTTCATTCTTCTAACTTATCTATATTTCTAACCATATACATATCAGGAAGTTTCCTTATTTCCTCTACGGTTTCAATGCTTAATACTGAATCAAGACATATTGTCAGCACAGCTTCCTGGTTTTTTTCTTTTCTTTCGCAGTTAATCGTAGCGATATTTACATTTTGATCCTGAATTAATTTTGATATATTTGATATTACACCTTTTTGATCTTTATAAACCATTATTAGTACCGGATAATCACCTCGTATGTCGGTATTAAATCCATCAACTTTATCTATTTGTACTTCTCCACCGCCTACAGACTTGCCGGAAATCTCCATAAGTACATTATTATTTGTGTCCATAAAAATAATATCAACAGAATTCGGATACCTATCGTCACGAGCCAGGTATTCAAAGTTATAAGCAACTCCCTGTTCCCGCGCATAATAAAAAGAGTTTTTTATTCTGGAATCATCAACATTAAAGCCCAGAACCCCGCCCAGCAGCCCTTTGTCTGTGCCGTGGCCGAGTCCTGTTTTTGCAAAAGAGTTATAAAGCCTGAATAAAACTTTTTCAGGATTTTTTCCAAAAATTTTCCTTGCAAACAAGCCAATTCTTATGGCGCCAGCAGTGTGAGAACTTGAGGGGCCAATCATTATGGGGCCAATTATGTCAAAAATTGAAATGTATCTCATAACGTTTTCATTCTATAATAATAGTACTATGGGATACAAAATAATTTCAAAAACAGAATTAAGCGAAAATTTATACGAAATAAAGGTTTATGCACCTTATGTAGTAAAAAACGCCACAGCAGGCCAGTTCATCATTCTCCGGGTTGACGAGGAAGGCGAGCGTGTACCGCTTACTATAGCAGATATTGATAAAGAGAAAAACGAACTAACCATGGTTTTTATGGCGGTTGGGTATTCAACAAAAAAACTCGCCATACTCAATGCAGGGGAAGAAATTCAAGACCTTGCGGGTCCGCTAGGCATACCGACAGAAATCAAAAACTACGGCACAGTAGTGTGCGTAGCAGGCGGTTATGGTGCAGCGCCAGCTTATCTAATTGCAAAAGCATTTAAAGAAGCAGGCAACAAGGTGTATATGATAGTTGGCGCAAGGACAGCACAGCTTGTCTTCTGGCAGGACAGGATGAAGTCAGCGAGTGATAAATATTTCATCACGACTGATGACGGTTCCCTTGGAAGAAAGGGATTTGTTACACATCAGCTTGATGAGCTTATAAATACTGAAAAGATAGATCATGTTATGGCAATCGGCCCTGTGCCAATGATGAAAGCGGTTGCGGAGCTTACAAGAGATAAAGGTATATATACAGTTGTAAGCATGAACACACTCATGGTTGATGGAACCGGGATGTGTGGGTCATGCAGACTAACTGTTGACGGCAAGGTTAAATTTGCCTGTGTGGATGGTCCTGATTTTGACGCTCACAAGGTTGACTTCGATGAAGTCATAAGGAGAACGTCAGCGTACAAGGATCACGAAAAACGCTTTGACGAGCATTGCAAGTTGTCGTCGTTTATTAAGTAGTTGCTTCGGTTGCTTTTGCTGCTGCAGGCAGAGCAGGCGGTGTTGAAAGATCTGTTTCTTTTGCGCCCCTCCTGAGGATGGTTTTATTGAACCAATTGCCAACAGCTCTGTATTTTTCTAAAGTTTTTTCGCTGAATTCTTTAATTGTTTTTTTCACGCCGGACTCAGCGGTTTTAAACATTTTCATTCCTGCGCCAGCTCGAGCTAAACCATAGACTATACCTACGGCGGCTGCAAGGCCGGTTGCGATTTTTAAAGCTGTGTAGCTTCTTTTTGGCTTTTCTCCCAATGCTTCTTCCATGGTCATTGCTGCGGGATTGTTTTGTCCTGAATTCTGCACTAAAGGGCCAAGGTTTACATTTTTTAAATCATATACAAGACCTGCAGTGGCTACGGGCTTGCTAATTACTGGTGCTATAGCTTCAGACATTTTACTTTCCCCATTTCTTATTGAACTACATTTATAAAACACCTGACGGGTAAAAATTTCTATTTTTTGGGAAAATTTAAGAGAAAACGTAACATTTCTTAATTAAACGGAGAAATTCCCCAATGCAATTTTTCTCTTAAAATGCTGTAAAATCCATTATCGTCGTTCTTAAGATGAATCAATTTTGCTTTATAATCATTTTTTGTTATTAAAATAGTCTTTGTGCTATCAGCTTCAAGATTTTCCTGCCCGTCATGGGTAATATATATAAAGTCTGAATTTATTTTAACTCTTACTTCAATTTTTTCATCCGACGGAATAACAATAGGCCTGGTAGTAAGGGAATGCGGACATATAGGCACAATTACAAACGCCTCCAATTCGGGTACAACCACTGGCCCACCTGCTGATAGGGTATAAGCTGTTGAGCCGGTAGGGGTAGAAATTATCAGACCATCCGCCAAATAATCGCACACGTGCCTGCCGTTTATGTATAGAAAAAGCTGTGCTGTACGTGATACTTCCCCGCCTTTAATTACTATATCATTAAGCGCAGTGCCGTATTCCGACTTTATCATCAGCCTTTCTTCAATTTCATAGTCATTATTTATAATTTTATCCACGCCTTTTTCCATGTCTGCAGGTTTTAACTGGGAAAGAAAGCCCAACCTGCCGGTATTAATACCGAGAAGTGGTATTCCATGCGGGGCAAGATATCTTGCGCTGCCAAGAAATGTTCCATCTCCGCCTACGATAAAGGCTATATCTATATCTGTTTCTATTTCAGGTTTTTGTTTTTTGCCACTAATTTTATACAGAGTAATTTGGGGAATTCCCCTTTTAGCAAGCATATTTTCCAGCTCAGTTGCAACAGTCTGTGCTGGTTCGTGTTCAACGTTATAAATTATGCCGGCTTTAGAGATTTTCATGCGCGCTGTTCACTATTTCTGTAATTTGGGACTCATCTATTTTACCGCAATCACATTTATTACTTAAATATAAAAGATATTCAATATTTCCTGCCGGGCCTTTAATTGGCGAGTAGGTTAGGTTTACAGGGAATAAGCTTAGTCCTTGCGCAAAATCCGCAACCTTTTTTATTACCTCAAAATGAACATCTTTATCCTTAATAACCCCGCTTTTTGGCACCTGTTCCCTGCCAGCTTCAAACTGAGGCTTAATAAGCAGGACAATTTCCTGTTGGGTGCTGTCCATAAGGGATTTAATACTTTCAAGTACTTTTATTATTGAAATAAAAGAAACATCAACAGCGGCAAAGGTCGCAAAATCTTCCAGTGATTTAAGGTTTTTTATATTTGTCCGCTCTAGCACAATCACTCTGTCATCATTTCGCAATTTCCAGGCTAATTGTCCATACCCTACATCAATTGCATAAACCTTCTGCGCCCCATTTTGCAGCATAAAATCAGTAAACCCGCCCGTAGATGCTCCGATATCAAGACATATCCTGTCTTTAAGGTCAATATTAAATTCCCTGACGGCTTTTTCCAGCTTAAAACCGCCACGACTAACATAAGGCATGTGCTCTATTTCAACGTTAATCTCCGACTTGACCGGACTGCCCGCTTTGGTTATCACTTCCCCGTTCACTTTCACCTTGCCCGACAGAATCGCTGCCTGGGCCTGGTTCTTGGTCTCGAAATATCCCATCCTCACCAGGTAATTGTCTAAGCGTTCCTTGTCTTTGCTGGTTTGCTGCTTCTTCATCTTTCTTTAGTCTTTCAAGCTCTTCCATAATTTTTTTATTATACTCTTTTGTTTTTTCATTGTTTGTATTGGGTTTTAATGCCCCGCTGCTAAATCCATACAAAATATTTTCCGGCGAAATAGCTCCCATTTCAAATAATAATTCAATCTGGGAAATATTATAATCTATAAGTACATCAAGACTATGAAGCCTGGCCAAAGTATAAACACCTTGTGTCTGAATAACATCAATAAATGATCCTATTTCCTCCTGCAATCTGATTAAGGAAAGTTCCCTGCTTACTCTGGCTGCTTCCAATTCTTTAAAAGTAGGTTCTATAAGTTTCCTTGCTGTAACAGTACTGGAAAAAGTTCTTACAAGGTTTTCCTGGATATCTCTTGACCTTGTTATATATAAGAGTTCCTGTTCCTGTAATTCTGCTTTTCGTGCCTTAACTTCTGTATAGCCTCTTAATCCCAGGCCTGCAAGTCCATTCCACTGTGCAAACAGTTCTATACGTTCACTAGGAAATAAACCTGTATCTGCTGTCCCCTGACTTGCCAGTTGCCCTCGTATATTAATTGTCGGGAAGTAAACTGAGTACCCTGAATTTTTTCTTTGCCTTGCTGCTTCTATATCAAACCTTGAAGCAGCAAGGTCGTCCCTGTTGTATATTGCAATTTTACAAGCTTTTTCAAGTTCAAAACAATCACAAAAAATATCCTTTAAAAAAACATCCTTTTCATTAGGAACAAGTTGAATAAAAACCGGGATGCCCAGCAGATTTGCAAGCTGCGCCTGTGCCAGCCTGTACGCATTTTGACGGTCTAACAGTTCATGTATTGCATTGTTCCGGTCTGCCTCCGCTCTTAGTACATCAAACTGTGTCCCTGTTCCGGCTTCCACACGTTGTTTATTTATCCTGAACTGTTCCTCGATTTGTTGTACATGTCGTTTGTGAATTTCTATTGTGAGTTTTGCCCTTAAAAGGTCATAATACCTTCTTGAAGCCTCTAAAAGCGCTTCATCCTTTGTAAATTCAAGTTCTTTTTTAGCTGAATTAAAATTATAAAAAGCTTCTTTTAAAGCAAAATAGTTGTTAATGTTCAAATTGTAGTTAAGTAAAAAATTTGATTCTATTGGGATTTCACTAACACTATCCGGAAGAACAAAATCAACCAGGAACGTACCCTGTATTTTTGCAATTCTAAACTGATAGCCCAAATCAGGAAACCAATTGGTAATTGTCTGGTAATATCTCCATTTATCCCTGAGCTTTCTCTGCACAAATATTTTTACATCAAAATTTTTATCCAACACAATAGAAACCGCTTCTGCAAGGCTGATTGGAATTTCCTCAACTGTAGGGTCAAAGATAATTTCACCACAGACATCGGGTTTTTCACATTTTAGAGGTTCTTCAGGTAATATTTCAGGCTTTATTTCTTCAGCATAAACGTTCCCTGTCAAAAGACAGGAAATCAAAAAGAAAATTATAAATAATTTAAATATTTTTATTAATTTTCTCAAGTATTCCATAAAATTGTTCTAATTCTCCAGCGGAAATGTTCGATTTTAGTCTGTCCTGAAACGCTACAGCCACAGGAATAAGTTCATTTACCGTATTTTTACCGTCCTGCGTGAGATACACCCTGAATTTCCTCCGGTCTTTGTCATCAGAAATCCTTATAATAAGGTTCTTCTTTTCCAAAAGATCAAGAATTCTGGTTGTGGTCGGCTTATCCTTAACCAGACTGTCTGCGATCTGTTTTTGGCAAATTCCGTCTTCATGGTGCAGTTTTGCAAGTACGCCCCACTGCTCAGGCGTGATGTTATGGTTTTTTGCCTTAAATTCCCTGAACAGGGAATTTTTGATGAGCTGAACCACCGTGCTGATGGTGTGATCCAGTGTTTCTTCAATTTTGTACATTAAAAACGCTCCTTTAAATTCCTTTTTAAATCTTATAAAAAAAACAGCTATGGTTGCAATAGCAACCATAGCTGTTTTTGATTAAAAATTATTTACCCGGTTGGGCTAGGTTAGTAGTATGTTACACCTTTGCGTACTCCAAAAATATCTTTCTAAAATGTGCATAATAAATAGACATTGTAACAAACTTTGTAAACGCATGCGGGTAACGGAACAGGCTTATAAAAAATGTTCTCCAATAATAACGCCTGCTCTTGTCAAGAATTCCCATATAAAGTATAGACTTGAAGAATGCCGAGAGCGCTCCAGCTGTGAAGCAATCCTCTACTTTATGGTTATAATTCCTGATGAATGTAAGTACGCGTTCATAGTACTCTTTTTTCGAATACACAGTTTTTACAATCTGTTTATATCCTTCAACAAGCACATCAGGGTCAATTTTAGGTACAAAATTCAGTGAAAAATCTGTATTACTTCCTGTACATTCAGTCAAAAGCCGATTTTCATTTTTCAACCTTTCATGCAGCCTTGTGCCGGGAATAGCCTGTAAAATCCCGACCATTGCAATAACAACACCGCTTTTCTGAATAAATTCTATTTGCCGTTTAAATATAGTGGTATCATCACTGTCAAAGCCAACGATAAACCCGGCAGACACCTCGAAACCGTTCCTATACAAAGTAAGCACAGAATCCACGATATTGCGGTTTTTATTCTGGAATTTGCCGCATTCAGCCAGGCTCTCTTCTGAAGGAGTTTCCAGCCCTATAAACAAACTATTAAAGCCTGCTTCCCTAAGATGCTGCATTAAATCCTCATCATCCGCAACGTTTAGAGACGCTTCTGTTTTAAATGATGTTTTATGCTTTGTGGTTCTTTTCCATTCTGCCAGGGCTTTTAATAGTTCCTTTGTTTCTTTTTTATTGCCGATGAAATTATCATCAACAAAGAAAATAGGGCCTTTCCAGCCGGCACCAAACATCGCATTAAGCTCTCGTACGATTTGTTCCGGCGCTTTTGTCCTTGGAACTTTACCGTTTAACTTTACCACATCGCAAAATTCACAATCATAAGGGCAGCCCCTTGAGTATTGAATAGGCATACGCACGTAGGCTTTTAAATCAATCAGGTCCCATCTTGGAACAGGCGAGTTTTTTATGTCAGGTTTTACGCTGGACCTGTAATATCGCTTAAGCGTATTATTTTTGAGGTCTTCCAGGAATAAAGGCATAGTTTCTTCACCTTCATCCAGGGTAAAATAGTCAACATCGGGAAATTCAGTATGCAGGTTACTAAAAAGCGGCCCACCTGCTACAGTTTTTACGCCAAGGGTTTTGCATCTTTCAACAACCTTATGAACTGAATCCTTTTGTGTAATCATTGCGCTGATAAAAACGTAATCAGCCCACAAAAGGTGTTCATCCTTAAGGGTTTCTATGTTCATATCTATAAGCTTTATTTCATATTCCTGGGGCAGCATTGCTGCAATAGTTACTAACCCTAATGGTGGCATAAGCGCTTTTTTCTTAATAAAGTTAAGGGAGTTTTTAAAGCTCCAAAAAGTGTCTGGGTATTGGGGATAAAGCAATAATATTTTCAAGAATTTGCCCTCGATTTTTTATTAAACTGCATTATCTTACATTAAAAATTTATTTGCAAGGGAAAATCTATGCCCGGCAGGCTAAATATACAGGGGAATGGCAGGGAATATTTTTACATATAAATTAAAATTTATGGAAAGATATAAACCTTTACTGTTGATTATATTAGCCTTTACTACCGCAGTGTGGTCGTATATTTATTATGCTGATTACCAGACAGCCGTTGCTGAAGGCAAGATTAAATCTCAATGCGAAATAAACCGCAAAAAAGAGGTTAAAGCTTCACATATCCTTGTTAAAACCCTGGATGAGGCTAAAGAATTAAAAGCCAGATTATTAGCAGGCGAAAATTTCGGGAAACTTGCAGAAGAATTTTCTTTTTGTCCTTCAGGTAAGCGAGGCGGCACTCTTGGTTATATAACAAAGGGGCAAACAGTTCCAAATTTTGAAAAAGCTGCGTTTTCCCTGCCTGAAGGAGAAATTTCTGAGCCGGTAGAAACAGAATTCGGCTGGCATTTAATTAAGGTTGAGAAGATAGTTTATTAGCTTTATTTAACTTCTCCGCCTGGAACAGCAACGGTTCTAAGTCTTCACTCCGAGAAATGGCAGACTTACGCAGCTCTCTGGAAAGCTTATTATCCAGCATTCTGGCATACTCAACCTTTTTTCTTTCCTTAGCAGAAGGGACAAACTTTATTACAATCTCTTTAAATTGAAGCGCTTTTTCACTGACTGCCTTATCTACCTGGCTGACAATATCAGCTATCTGGTACGTGAAACCAAGTCTTTTGTACTCCTCTCGATGCGCTGTGATTTCTTTTTCAAGCCTTTCCCTGGTTTTTCTCAGCTTTTCATCATGTTCAGGATTTTGTACGTTAAGGACTTCATTCATTTTCATTTCTTCTTTAACGTTTTTTAGCTTTTTTTCCGCTTTTTCAAGTTGCATTTCAAGTCTTAAAGATTTTTTAGGTATATTTTGTTCAAAATTTTTATTCAAAATATTAGAATCGAGGTCATTTAACCCGGCGGCTTCCTCGTAATTAGCGGCGGAAGGGTTTACTTTCCGCTCTTTTTTTTCTTTACCAAAAACCACTTCCCCGGATTTACCCTGAGGAAGGTATTTTCCGTAGTGTTTTTTATTAACAGTTATTTTGCCGCCAAATTCCATGGCTCAATAATAGCGGGTTTAAATAAATTAGTTATCGTTCAATCATGGTATAATCATCCTATGTTTGAAAATAGAATTGAATTAATTGATAAATTAAAGGCCGAAATTGATCAATATAGGCCACTTGATAAAAATACTCTAAAACAACTTAAAGAATACTTTAAAATCGGACTTACTTATTCAAGCAACGCCATAGAAGGTAATTCCCTTACTTTAACAGAAACAAAAATCGTCCTGGAAGATGGAATTACAATAGGCGGAAAACCCCTAAAAGATCATTTTGAAGCTGTAGGACACGCGGAAGCATACGATTTCTTGTATAAGCTGGCAAAAAATAGGGAAATAACTGAAAAAGATATTTTAAAACTTCATCATCTTTTTTATAAACATATTGATGAGAAAAAAGCTGGAAAATACAGGAAAACAAAGGTAATCATAACAGGCACGGAGTTCCTGCCACCTTCCCCTGAGGATATACCTCATTTAATGAAAGAATTTTGCAATAAAATTCCTAAAATGCGAAAAAAATATCATCCAGTAGAATTCGCAGCATTGCTTCATAAGGAACTTGTGACAATACACCCTTTTGTTGACGGCAATGGCAGGACTGCAAGATTATTGATGAACTTAGCCCTTCTTCAGGATGAATATGTCATAACTGTTATTCCTCCAGTCATGAGAAATGACTATATTTTTACACTTCAAGAGGCACAGCTAAAAGGCAATAACCAGCCATTTATAAATTTTATATCTGAAATGGTTTATGAATCAGAAAAGGATTACCTTAGACTCATCCACTGAAAAAACTACTTCCCTGCCAGGTACTATATCAACTTCAGATGGCACTTTAGCCGTAACTTTTTTATCAGAAATCACAAAATGAACCAATTTTTCACTACCGAGCGTTTCTACCAACTCAGGTACAACTTTAAAAACATGAGTTCCTGCTTCTCCGACTGTAAAATATTCGGGCCTGATGCCAAGTGTACCCTGCTTGCCTATAATACCGGCATCAAGGAAATTCATAGCAGGCGAGCCAATAAAGCCCGCAACAAACATATTGGCAGGATAGTGATAAACCTCATCAGGGGTTCCGACCTGCTGAACAACGCCTTTATCAAGAATTACAATCCTATCCCCCATTGTCATTGCTTCAACCTGGTCATGGGTTACATAAATAAAAGTTGCTCCTAATCTTTTATGGAGTTTTTTCAACTCAAATCTGGTTTGCACCCTTAATTTAGCATCAAGGTTAGATAGAGGTTCATCCATCAGGAATACTTTTGGCTCCCTGACTATTGCCCGACCTAATGCTACCCTTTGACGCTGTCCGCCGGACAACTGCTTTGGTTTTCTATCAAGAAGTTCTCCAAGATCAAGAATCTCAGCGGATTCTTTAACCCTTTTATCTATTACATCCTTTTTAAACTTCCGCATTTTTAATCCGAACGCCATGTTTTGATACACAGTCATATGAGGATAAAGCGCGTAATTCTGGAATACCATGGCGATATCCCTGTCTTTTGGAGGGGTATTATTTACTATTTTATTATCAATGAGTATTTCACCGGAATTTATATCTTCCAAACCAGCTATCATCCTTAATATAGTGGACTTTCCACAACCGGAAGGCCCGACCAAAACTAAAAATTCCCCATCAAAGATTTCCAGGTTAAGGTTTTCTATTACATGGGTTTTTTTATCATAAATTTTATTTACATTTTTAAGAATTAATCCAGCCATTTAATAAAATTTTAGCACGGAAATTTTAGCACAAGGTCATTCTGAGCAAAGCGAAGAATCTTTTTGGTAATGGTAAAAAAGTAACTGTTTTTTGAGGGCCCGCACTTCGCGCGGGCCCTCAAAAAAGGACAGGGGCGCCTTCGGCGCCCCTGTCCCAAAATATATAAAATTTTATAGCATTTGTGTTATGCGTTAACGCCCGGCATCACCAAAAGTGCATAATCTCTTAATACTTCCATCAACCATTTTCTGGTAAGACTCAAGTTGCTGGTTTACAATTTTTAACTGGGTTTGATATCTGGTTAACTCAGATTGAAGCCGTTTTTCCATTAATTCGAGCTTTTTCTTTCGTGTATTAAGCCGTTTAAATTCCGCAGATTCAGGATCAAGTTCATCCCCAATGGTAACAAGTTCCACTGCATAGGAAGAAACCTGATTTATATTAGTCTGAATATCCTGAACTTTATATTCAAGATCTAGCTGTCTTTGTTGTAGGTGTACCAGACCGATTATGCCTGAAAATAGCCCCATTATTCGATTCCCCGTGCCTTTGTTACCTATCTGTATTTATTAATGTGAAAACCTCCCTGTGAATTATAAGGATTGGCTTCATTCATCATTTTTTCCATTTGGTGCATTCTGTATTGAGTTAGCTGCACCTGGTATTGCATTGATTTTAGTCGTTTTTTCAAACTCAACAGATTATAAATTGAAGTTAAAAAGTTCACCACCGCCTTAGCAACAGGATTTCTTCTTCTAAAATAAGAATGTGTTATCCTGCCAAAGCTTGCCATATTTTTAAAGTAGTTACTTATAGCTGTTGCTGGTGCTGACATTTGTGGAGTGCTCCTTTTCGACGAATTCCCTTATAGAAGAAATAACTTACTCCTATATATATAAAAACAATTGAGCCTGGTTAATTTACTTTTTAACGTAAATAATTGTTACAAATGTTTATGTTTCCCTATTTAATATATTCCCTGTAATCGACTAAACTAACGTGTCACATTCATAAATTTTGCGTTTTTATGTCCGTTTTTTGAGTTAATAATGTCCTGCTTTTTTAATAATTTTTTCCTGTTGATTTCAAGCACTTTTATCATCTTTTTTTTGTATACCGCAGGTTTAATAAGGTTATAAACCAAAGTTTTAAAGTCTTTAAAAAAGTATAAAGTTTTTTCTAACCTGCTAAAAATTAATCTTAAGTAGAGCCTTTGCATAATTATTCCTGATTAAAGGTCATTTGCAACTTTTGAATCAGCTTCAATAGCGCTTTTCAGCATTTTTTTGATTACCTCACCTTGAGTATCCAACTGTTTCACTGTTGTTTCAAGGTTTTTAATCTTCATTGTAAGAATAGTATCCGCATTTGTAATAATTCTGCTGGTTATATAATTGTAGCCACTAACAGCCGCACCTGAATACCCGCTCAGCAAGTTTCCGGCAAGCGCTGCCACCAGGCCGCTTGGCCCAAAATAAGGCGCCATATGTGTCATTAAGCCACCTATTCCGCCCACTACTCCGGCAACAGGAAGGGTAATATCACCAATCCCGGCACCAGCAGAGGTTAATCCGGTAAAAGCTCCGACAGCAGGAACGTATGAATTCCCTCCGGGTATACTTGCGGTGAGAGCTGATGCTCCGCCTGTAGGCATTCCTCCAATTGAAAACGTACTTGCAAGAGGAACAAGAGAACTACCCAGCGCCATTATACTATAAAGTGAGGCTGCGCCTCCTGTTGGAAAGCCCGGGTATTTACCGAGGCTGCTCATTCCAAATGCTGACTGTACACCGGGGATTGATGAATATCCCCCGCTAATCGGTGATGAGTAGGATGTTCCCGGAATATTAATCGCAGAAGATCCAAGTACAGGCATATAATTTGAAGGGCCGATTAATTTTGAAAGATTTATAAAGAAATTGCCTATATTACCATATGCAGAAGCGCCCCCAATGCCTGGGCCGCTCACTGTTAAATCTCGTAATCTGTCATAAGTTTCAAAGACCATTGCTTTGGCGTCGCTGCTGGCTTCGCCGTATTTATTTGAAATAGTCAGCAAATGATCATTTTTATAGCTCATATTATTCCTTCTCTTCCTCTTCCTTAATTGTCATTCTGAACTTGTTTCAGAATCTCCTTATGCGAATGTTTTAAAGGTCATATCAATGTTTTTATCTATAACCTTGCTAACCGCGTCAACTTCAGTTTGTACTTCCTGTTGCTGTGTATCAACGTTTTTAAGTTCTAATTCCAGTGTTCTGTCAATCGAGTGCTTAAGTTCAAGTTCAGCTGTAATAACATTATAAACGTTAGGATTTACCAGTTGGCCTTCATCATCAACTTGCGCAGCCGCCTGCATTTGTTCAACGAGCTGTTCCATATTATGGGCATTAATAGTACGTTCCTGGTTTAATTGCTGACCCCGGAATTCAAGGTCACTTTTCCTTGCAGTCAACTGTAAAAATCTTGCTTGGCTAGCTGCTAAACCCATTATCTTTTCTCCATGTTTATGAGCGTACTTAATTTGTTTATCGGCAAATTCAAGTAATACTTTAGGTTTTTTGTAAAGTTATGTAAAAATTTTCCCATTTCCTGAAATTATTAATAATGATTTTTTTTGCAGTGTCCATTTTTTGAAAAAATGTCCTCAGAATGACAATGATGGATTGTGTTAAAATATCTTTATCCATTATGAGGACGACCAGATGAGAAAAAAGAATTTCATTGTCAAAGCTTCAGGTATTATAATCCTTTTTTCAACTTTTAATTCTATGGGACTTGCAGCAAGCCTGCCTTATCCTGAATCTTTCGAGGATATTACAAACAATGAGGCAAATTACACTCAATATCTTGATGAAAGTGACGTGTATTATAAAAGAGGAATGGAATACTACAGAGCAAACGAGTTCAGTAAAGCTATTGACTCCCTAAAAAGAGCCCTGGAGCTTGCTCCTGAGAGGTCTACAACAAGAATAAACCTGGCAGTTGCATATATAAACAGAGGCAGCTACTTTTTTAACCAGAAATCAAGCCTGGATCAAGCTGCAAATGATTATAGAAATGCCATTTATTACCTTAAATATGATGGATACAAACTGGCATCCAAACTCGAAGAAGAAAATTTATACATAGCAGAAACCAATCTTAACAGTGCAATTGATACAGCAAAGACGAGTTCCAGGTTAAAAATAGCAAAAGTCCTTCGCGGACAAGGTAAATTTACCGAAGCAATTGTGGAATACAACGAAGCACTGAAAAAAGAAAATAACCCTGAAATTTATGAATCTGTCGGCGATATTTATGTGGCGATTCAAAAAGGCAAATTAGCTGTTGATTATTATAAAAAGGCTCTTTTAAACAATCCGAACGCACAAAATCGGCCTGAACTGCATTTAAAATATGCAAGGGCACTGCAAGATTCAGGAAACAATGAAGCAGCAGTAAAGGAATTTAACGTAGCATTAAATACCAGTAAAGATAGCCAAAAAAATGAAATATTACGTGACCTTGAATATATCTGGATAGAAAAAATTAAGGCTCAACCTCGTGATGCTTCTGCACATATGAATTTGGGCGTGGTTCTCCAAAAAAAGGGCGACCTTGAAGGAGCTTTAAGAGAATACAGGATTTCCGAATCAATTAACCCAAATGATGTTACTACACGACTCAATCTTGGTACTTTATTCCAGGCGAAAAAACAATATGTAACCGCATTAAGAGCATATGATACAATTCTTCAGGTATTGCCGGATAATGTTCTTGCCCATTATTATAAAGGCACAGCACTAAAAGAAATGGGCAGGTTAGACGAGGCAATAAATGAATTCCAGCTTGTTTTAAGAAAAGACAGCGGGAATTCCATGGCCAAAAATGCGCTTTTTGAAACTGTCATGCTTTTCCCAAATAAAAACGATATTCTCAGTACATTATCAATGTTTGCAAATAATAATCCTAACGACCCGGTAGCGCAGTATAAATTTGCCTATTATCTTCACTCCGTTAACAGACCGGATGAAGCATTAGATTATTATCAAAGAACCATAAAAATAGACCCTAAACATACTGATGCCTATTTAAACATAGCCACGATATATAAAGAGAAGAACCAGCCGGATCTAGGGGTTGCCGTGCTCAGAGACGCCAAAAAAATTATGCCGGATAACAAGAAAATTAATGATATGATTTCCATAATAGACTCAGAAGCAGCGACTGTAAGGTATCAAAAAGCCTTGGAAATGCACACTAATGGGAAATATACCGAAGCAATAGAAGAATATAAGAAAATTATAGAGATAAGTGAGCCGGATAGTGATTTGTACGTAAATCTCGGGGCTGCTTACCAGGCTTCAGATAAAAATCAGGAAGCTATAGAAGCGTATCAAAAAGCTGTTCAGATTAATGCTAAAAACTCAACTGCCTATCATTATCTTGGAGCCGCTTATGCCCAACAGGAAAACTATGAAAAAGCCCTGAAAGCTTACAAGCAAGCCCTCGCATTAGACCCAAATAACGAAGATATAAAAAAGGCAATTGCGTCGCTAAATCAGCTTACGTCAAATAACCTGCTTGAAAAAGGAATCCTTGAATATAACCAGGGCAAATATAAAGAAGCACTTTTAACTATAAATACAGTGCTTATAAAAGATTCTACAAATGCTGAGGCATACTACCAACGTGGCATGGTTTATGATGCAATGAAAAAATATCCGCTCGCCATTAGTGATTATGCTCTTACAGTTAAATACAATCCTGAACTGGTAATGGCATATTATTTGCTCGCAGTGGATTATGACACGCTAAAAAATTATCCTGAAGCCAAAAAATGGTACAGGAAGTATATAGAAAAATCCCCGGACCAGCAGGATGAATATGTAAAGTATGCAAGGGAGAGGGTTTCCCAATTATAAAATCTAATTTTTTGTTGATAAAATATTCAAAATGAGGCAAAACATTAACGGCTTTTTAGCCTTTTTGTGTCTGCCTCATTTGTTTTTATATTATTATAGAAAGGAGTTATTAATATACTAGACAAAATATAATCCCCATGCAATCCGAAAAAGCAAAAACATTAAGAAACTTAACAATTGGCACTGTAAATTTGAACAGCCGAGTGGTTCTGGCGCCGATGGCGGATTTTACCGATACTGTGCTGCGCAGTCTTGTCAGAAAAGAAAGCAAAAATTGCCTGCTAATGAGCGAAATGGTAAGCTCACAGTCCCTTAAATACAACAACCAGCAGGGTATTACTGACTATAATGAAGCTGAATTTCCTCTTTCCTTCCAAATTTCAGGCCACATACCGGAAATTATGGCTGAAGCAGCACAAAAATTAGAAGATAAGGCTACTTTTATTGATATAAATATGGGCTGTCCCGCTCCTAAAATCGTAAAAAACTTTGACGGGGTAAGGTTAATGACTGATTTATCCCTAGCTTCACACATAATAACAGCAGTTAAGAATTCTGTAAAAATACCTGTTACTGTAAAGTGCAGGCTCGGTTGGGATTGCAACACAAAAAACTACCTGGAATTCGCTAAAATGGCTGAATCCAGCGGCGCAGATGCAATAATTATACATGGCAGGACACGATCTCAGATGTATTCAGGAGACGCTGACTGGCACGCTATTGCACAGGTAAAACAGGCCGTAAATATTCCTGTTATCGGCAATGGTGACATAGATTCCCCTGAAAAAGCAGGCGAATGCCTGCAAATATCAGGTTGTGACGGTATTGCTGTAGGCCGGGGAATATTAGGCGATCCGGGGCTTATTGCCAGAATCGAAACTTACATTGAAGCTGGAAAGATCGAACCTCCTCCTGAACTGGAAAAAAGATTAAAAACAGCCTTAATTCATTGCCAAAATGAAGTTGAATACAGGGGTGAAGAAGCAGGTATTAAGCATATGCGGAAATTTTTTGCTTATTATGTAAAAAATATTAGAAATGCTGGTCAATACAGGTTTAAACTGGTAAGATGTATTACATTGGAGGAAGTGGAGAAAACTTTTAATGAAATTAGCGGTTCTAGGTGCGGGTAGCTGGGGATTAACACTCACTTGGCTTTTAACAGAAAATTTTGACGAAGTCTACCTTTGGTCAAGAGAAGAAGATTTAACAGATGAACTCATAAATACAAAATCTGTCACTTTTCCTGTAGAAGTGCGGCTTGATGATAAAGTAAAAATTACCTCAAACTTGCAGGAAGCAATAAAAGACGCGGAAATCATCCTTTGTGTTGTTTCTTCTGCTGCCTTAAGGTCAGTATGCCAGCGGCTTAAAGAAGTGGGCCTCACTCCTGATCAAATACTGGTAAATGCATCGAAAGGGCTTGATTTGCCCGGGCCATACAGAATGAGTGAGGTTATCAGTCAGGAATTACCTGACAACACTGTTGCAACACTTGCAGGGCCCACACTAGCAAAAGAAGTACTGAAAGGACTACCCACAGCAGCCGCTATTGCCTGTGAAAAAATGGAGATCGCAAATTTACTTCGCGAAAAATTCAGTGTTTCTGAAAAATTCAGGCTTTACAGTAATTCAGACATAATTGGCGTTGAACTCGGCGGCAGCCTGAAAAACGTTATAGCTATAGCATCAGGATTTATTGAAGCCATGCAGTTTGGTGATAATGCCAAGGGAGCTCTTCTTACCAGAGGACTGGCTGAAATGGTCAGGATAAGTGTTGCCTTAGGAGCTAACCCAAGTACTCTATACGGATTGGCAGGAGTTGGCGACCTTATCGCAACCTGTACCAGCCCTTTAAGCAGGAATTTTCAGGTTGGCTATATGCTCGGGAAGGGCAAAAAACTTGAGGACATCCTTAAAGAAATAGGTACAGTAGCAGAAGGGGTTAAAACTTCAAAAGCAGTTGTCGAATTGTCCAAAAAACTTGGCATAGAAACCCCGCTTTCCTGCGCTGTTTACGAGGCTGTTTATACTAATATAACCCCTGATGAAATAGTTCAAAAAATTATGTCAAGAAAACTAAAAAAAGAGGACTCTTATAATCTGAAATAAAAAGGCTGAAATAAAAGGGCTGAAATGAAAGAGCTGCAAAACGGGAACATAGTGAAAATAAAATTTATTATGCCTTTTGTTAAAGAGGAAAACATTTCCTGTACTATAAAATGGGTAGAAAATGACAGAATAGGCCTTGTTTTCCCACAGGACAGGATGGATATTATAAGAGACCTGCCTGAAGGCAGGGAAATCGAGGCTGTAATATACTCAGATTCAGGAATTTTTGCATTTGATTCAATAGTTATAAACTCTCCTTTGGAACATGATTTTGTGATTGAACTACCGGTGGAAAAAAAGAAAATTCAAAGAAGAGAATATGTAAGAGCTCCTATAAGCCTCAGATTAACTTTAAAAAAAGGGGATGTAAACTTTGAAACAAGGACAATAAACATAGGTGGAGGCGGCATAAGATTCTTTGCGGACGAGGAATTTAAAGCTGAAGACAGGTGGGTATTTTCCCTGTTTCTTCCTGATGGAATGGTTATAAAAGGAATAGGACGGGTTCTATACACCCTATTGCAGGGCAGGAATGTTGCGTCTGTTATACTTTTCACAGACATTAGCGAAACAGAAAGGAACAGGATAATTAAGTTATGCTTTGATGAAGAAATTAAGTATTTAAAAGCAAAGAAAATTTCTTAATTGCCGATAATATAATTTGTAAGATATTTCAGTATGTAAAAGGTAAAATAAAGTATGCGAATATTGCTTTGTAATGATGACGGAATACAATCTCTGGGAATAAGAACTTTAGCCCAGAGACTGGCTAATGAACATGAAGTTTATGTGGTGGCGCCTGACAGGGAAAGAAGTGCTGCCGGCCATTCCTTAACTCTGCACCATCCTTTGAGGTTAGAGGAAACAGAAATTGGCTTTGATAAAAACATAAAAGCCTGGGCAACCAATGGTACGCCAGGGGACTGCGTAAAATTAGCATTAAACACATCAATTCTGGATAAAAAGCCTGATCTGCTTATTTCAGGTATTAATAACGGCCCGAACCTTGGGGCGGATATATTGTATTCCGGCACAGTCAGCGCTGCAATGGAAGGAGCAGTGCTTGGCTATCCAAGTATAGCAGTATCATTATGCGATATTGGTTATGATTCTACAGATCTTGCTTATAGCGCGAATTTCATAGCAAAATTTGTGCCAAAAATTGCCGAAATAAATTTCCCAAAGAAAACTATCCTCAATATAAATATTCCGACCGTGAATTCAAAAGGAATTACCGGAATCCAGATTACCAAACTCGGGACACGTATGTACACAGACAAATATGAAAAACGTATTGACCCGCGGGGTAAAGTGTATTACTGGCTCGCAGGGGAATTAACTGACACGGAAGAGGATGAAACCTCTGATGTAACTGCAATCAGGAACAATAAAATATCTATAACCCCAATTACGTTTGAGATGACACACAAAAGCATTATGCCAGAGCTTGAGCAGGCCTTTTGCAACGGAAAATGCAATATATATTAAAAATTTTTATCTAATCCCTTCTGCGTCCGAAAAATATCCAGACCCAGTAAAGGAGCTCTATAAGTGCATACAGGGCTACCGCAACATAAGTCAGCGCAGCTGCTGTAAAAACCTTTTTAGCGCCGTCGACTTCCTTGTTATCAACAAGATAACCTCCGTCAGCAAGTACTCTAATAGCCCGGGAGCTGGCGTTGAACTCAACAGGAAGGGTAACTATATGGAAAAGTACGACTGATCCATACAGAGCAATACCTGCAAGCGCTATCATATTGGTAAATTCACCCATGCCTGCTGCGTATCTAAGACCCAAGCCTGCCATAATAAGCAATGGGCCGAGTACCTGACCTGTTTGCACAGCAGGGAAAATTCCTGCCCTCAGCCGCATTGGCATATAACCTTTGTTATCCTGTATAGCGTGGCCGACTTCATGTGCTGCTATTCCGTATGCAGAGATTGAATTGCCGTGATATATGTTTTCTGAGAGTCTTAATATTTTTTTTGTCGGGTCATAGTGGTCTGTGAGTTCACCGCCTACAGGTTCAACATGAACGTCGTGCACTCCTGCATTTTCTAACATAGATTTTGCGACTTCAGCGCCAGTCATATTTCTGGAAGCTTTAACGCGCGCATATTTCGAATATGTGCTTTTAACAAGCATTTGTGGGATAAAAACTATCACCATTCCTATTAAAGCTATGAACATGTATTCAGGACTATAGAAAAACATTATGGTTTAACCTCCTTTAAATCCTTCCCCTTCCTGCAATCTGGCCCCATTGTACCAGGAAACTGCATCCTGTTCTTTTTTACAGGCAGGCTGCACACGTGTTACTATTATTGAGTCTTCGCCTGTCTGAACAAGTATTCCATCTTTTATTTTACATAATATTTCGCCAACTGCCCCGGATTTAATAATTTTTTCAGAATTTAATTTTGTTTCGGTAATTTTAATGCAGGTGTTCTTTATATAAGTGAAAGCCTCAGGCCAAGGCTTTAATCCCCGCACTTTATTGTGGATTGACTGCGCTGACTCAGCCCAGTCAATCAATCCATCTTCTTTTTTCAGCTTTGGTGTATAAGTTGCCTGATTTGAATCCTGCGGGGTTGGAACTATTATGCCATCTTTTAACCCCTTAAGACTTTTATATATTAATTCAGGGCTTCTCTGCGCAATAATACCGCACAAGTCACCTGTCACCATTGAATCAGTGAGTTCAATTTCCTCCTGCAATACAATCGGGCCTGTATCAAGCGACAACTCAGTCAGCATTGTTGTTATACCGGTCTTTTTTTCTCCATTTATAATGGCAGATTGGATTGGATTTGCACCTCGGTATTTAGGGAGAAGCGAGGCATGAAGGTTTATACAGCCGTATTTAGGAATATCGATAACTTCCTGGCTTAAAATCTGTCCAAACGCAAAAGTTACAAAAAAATCAGGTTTTAATTCCTTTAAAATACTTATTAATTCCAAATCTTTCCTGATTGATACAGGTTGATACACAGGAATATTATATTCTTGCGCTTTTTGCTTAATAGGAGGGGCGCATAGATGTTTACCACGACCTGCAGGCTTGTCAGGCTGGGTTATAACTGCAACAACTTCAACATCGTCTTTATTAATTAAACACTCAAGTGATTTAACAGCAATCTGCGGTGTTCCGAGAAATATTATTTTCATATTTTTATTCTACTTAAATTTATTTTTCCTGTCATTGTAAATAAATATTTATATTTGATTAATTGTCTATCAAGTTTTTTTTTGTTCAGTTTTTAAACAGTATATTAGATTAATTTTAAAGGTTTACAAGTATGATTAATTCTTTATCCTTTACAGGAGTTTATAATTATGGGAAGCCAGGAGCGAGAGTAGCCGATCATTCCAGGGATAATATTCCAGCCCTTGAAAAAGCACTTAAAAAGTTTGAAACTTTGGATGTAGGTAGAAAAAAATTTAAGGATTATTCTGCTTCTATAACGTGTGATATGGATAAAAAAGTTTCTCATGTTATATTGCCAGAACTTAACATAAAGGCAGAAAGATCAAAAGATGTGCCAATCTTAGATGCTGTAGTGATAACTGATAACAAAGGTAACACGCATACTATTAGAAGAATTGAAGCTATGCGCGGTTATGCAAAAGATACTACATTGTTTGATAATGTAATAGACTGGGTCGAAGTATTAGCTGAAGAAATAGCTGAAGATAAAATAATATTAAATTAATGATTTAACAGCAATTTGGGGTATCCCGAGGAATATTATCTTCATTTTGAATACTATTACTTCCTTTTTCTAAAATTTCTTTTTCCAATTCTTCTTCTTCCATTAAATAATCAGAATTAATTTGAGGCAACCCCTTTTCTGCTAGAAGTTTATCTGTTTCAAACCTGCTTCTTGCATGATCTACAAATAATATCCCCTCAAGGTGGTCATATTCGTGCTGAATCGCTCGGGAAAGAAGCGAGCCGTTCTTTGCTTCTAAAGTAAAAGATCTTCCTTTCAGGTTCTGGGCTTTAACTATAATATTTTCATAGCGCCTGACGTATGTATAAACATCAGGAAAACTTAAACATCCTTCAAAACTGCTTAAAGCTCCCCATTTCTTAATAATTTTCGGATTTATAAAGACAGCAGGATTAGGTGGTTCACCATCTTTTGCCAGGTCAAGTACAAAAATCCTGTAATTATAACCAATTTGCGGAGCAGCAAGCCCTATACCATTGTCGTATGAATACATAGTGTCAAACAAATCATCCACAATTTTTTGTATTTTTACAGAAACCTTATGCACTTCCTTTGAGGGAGTTCTTAGGACTTCATTTCCGTATGTCAGAATCTTAAGGACAGTCATAAATTTAACCTTTTAAGCATCTTTATCCTAGCTATCAATAATATAATAACATAAATCCTAAATACAGCCACTACAAGATGATTTTGCACAACTACAACAGGAAGATGACTGTCCTGCACCCTTAACCTCAGTATTTTTACAGTTTATCGGTTATAAGCGCAAAAATATCATTAAAAATAATTATTACCATCAGCCCTATAAGGAAAGCAAAACCATATTTTGCAAAAGCTTCCTGTGTCTTTTCCTCAACCGGCCTGCCTCTTAACTTTTCAATCATCAGGAACATTATATGCCCACCGTCTAAGGCCGGTATAGGCAACAAATTCACTATAGCAAGGTCAATGCTTATTAGTGCGGTCAACAATAACCCGTCCCATATACCTTTTTGTTCAATAATATCGCTTCCGATTTTTGTGACCGCAACAATCCCATGCAGGTCATTTAAAGGGATTTGCCCTGTTACTATCATCCATAAGCCTTTAACCATATAGGCTGCGTTTCTATGGAGATAATTCCAGGATTTCACCACAGCATCACCGGGTGATTGAACAGTTGTATTAATTTCTTCTATGGAAAGCTTTACTCCAATAACGCCTTCTTTAGTAGGATAAACAGGAGATAACTTGATTAATTCATCGTTTCTCTCAACCATAATATTCATAGCGTGAACTGTGTCGCCTGTTGCAGCAGCAAGACTCTGAACAGTCATATTGCCGTCTGAAATATATTCCTGCTTATTTTCAAGACTGCTCCTGAGTTCTTTTTCTTCTCCATTTAAATATTTACCATTTGGTTTATATTTTTGATAACCGGAAAAAATGTCTTTCGGAACATCTACCGGCTCTTCCGGGGAAGCAGCTGGCAGTTTTACCATGGTTCCGGCCGGGATGACGCCTTCTTTAGGCAGATCAGGGTTTAATTCCTGAATTTTTTGCAACTGTGAATTATATGTTCCATAAGAAACAAAATCATTAAATCTTTTGCTGCGCTGCACTGTTTCCACAAACTTGAACAGTGTATCAACAGGGATGCTGTTAACTGATACTACTTTATCACCGGATTGTACACCGATTTCCTGTGCAGGCAAATCTTTGCCTTCCTGTATTCCTTCAATAAACACATTATATTTACCTGAAGGAACTCCACCAGAGCCTCCTGCAACCAGTAAAACTATAAAATAAGCAATTATAGCATTTGCAATAACCCCGGCTGAAACAACCAGAAACCTTTCCCATACAGATTTATTGGATATTCGCTCCGGGCTGTCTTTTGGGATTTTACTTTCAGGATCATCATCGGGAAATGATACATACCCGCCCAACAAAAAGGCGTGGATACAAATTTTGGTTTCTCCCCACTTTGTTTCATATAGAGTGGGGCCGAACGGAAGGCCGAAACCAAACCTTTCTACCCTTATTCCGAGCCATCTTGCTACGATAAAATGCCCGAATTCGTGAACCAGTATTAAAACGCTCAAAAGAGCTAACATCGTAATTATATGCATTTAGTTAATTTCTCCTTTTATACAATTATATCAAAGATAAAATTAACAAGTATAAATCCGGCTACTATCTGGATCAATCCGCTATTCCAAATTTTTGTAAAGATAGACGAGGAGCGGGGATCGGTGTCTTCCTTATATTTTTTTAGAATTTCGTTTCCCGCTTTAATTCCTGATTTTATGTATTTATCAGAAGCTTTAACAGTAGTAAAATACTTCTGTAAAAGCATTCCACCTCGTTTCCAATATGAAAAAATAAAAGAAAACCCTAATATAAGGAATAAAAACTGAAATAAAGGCCCAAACTGAGTTAAAAAACTCCCATAAATTATTACAATAATCTGTATGCCAAGTATAAGCACCATTAAATTAGTTCCACAGCGTACATGTTCTTTAGGCTGCATTTTTACTGTTTCAAGACTAAGAGGCATCCCTTTTTCAATTGCATTTATTGTCTGATGTTCAGCAGCGTGCATCTTTACAAGTGGTGTAAACCTTAATATAAGCAGGAAAAGAACTATTTGTCCTAAAATTATAAGTGGAAAATATGGCCCGCCTATCGAGTCAATATTAAACCAGTTAATTACAAACGCAGTAATAACCTCAATTACAGAAATAATCAAGCCAAGAACTACACCTGTAAGAAAAAGACCCAGGTTGCCCGGCCCTGCCTGATGTTTTCCATCTGTGATATAAACCCCAAGCGGAGTCGCAAGCCCACCCAATGAGCGGGGCTTAACAAGCTTTGTAAGGTAATGTATTATTGATGATCTTGTAATTACACTCCCTGTATATGTCTCATCTTTTTCAACTATTGGGACTACCCGTGTGTGCATCTTATTTACATTGGATAACAACTCTGAAATATTGGTATTTGTGGTTTCTGCCCATACATCCCTTGTCATAAGTGACGCTACAAGGTATTCATGAAGGTAACTTTCCTGATCCATACTCCAGTCAGGTATGATTTTCGCCAGGTCATACTCTGAAATAATGCCTGTAAGCTTTCCTTCCATATCAATAACAGGCAAAGTGTCACTCTGTGACTCCTTAAAAAGTTCAGGCAGCCGCGAAGCAGGACAGTACTCAGAAACAGCGGGCAGTGTTTCAGAGATTTCGTCTATTGTAGGGAGTTCCGGTATTTTACTTTTGTCTGGCATTAATTTATTTTACATATATTATTTTTATAGTTAATCCTGCGTTAGTTTAATAAGTTTAATAAAAATGTTAGATTTCTTTGGTAATATCCTCGATTATTTTTTCTATAAAAAGTGCTATTTATGCGGCAACAAAGCCGAATTTGGCTCTTTGTGCGGTAACTGTTTTGAAAAGATAAAAGCTAAAAGTTTTAAGAAAACGAAAAATATAAAAGGAGTTCCAATATACGGCTATTTTTCCTATGAAGGAGAACTTAAAAAGCTTATTCGGGGAATTAAATACCACGATAAACGTGACCTCGCCGCGACAATAGCAAAAATCCTCGCTGACTCGATGGATTTAAAAGAAGATATAGAAATAATACCTGTCCCTATGCACAATGAAAGGCAAAAAAAGAGAAAATACAATCACATTGAGCTTATTGCCTCGCAACTTGGACTTAAAGTTAACACAAACCTTATAAAAAGGGTCAAAGACACTAAAGCGCAATACCACCTATCCTCAAAGGAGCGGAAAGATAACCTTCAGGATGCGTTCCAAATTTTCCCCGAGAAATATTCCGGCAAAAAGCTTGTGCTGTTTGATGATATATGCACCACAGGCGCTACAATGGAAGAATTAATCAGCGAATTGCGGAAAAATAATATTAATAACATTGCGGGGTTGGTGATCTGTTTCACGGCACTCGGGAATTAGCTAAAATAGGGTGGGCTTTAGCCCACGCGGCAATTAAATGTTGCAGCCCTGTCGTGTAGCTTGATAACACAACGAACATTTTTGTAAATTTTTATTAACAATACTATCAACTTTTATTTTCACGTGTTTTAAACCTATTGTTAATAATTTAAGGAAAAGGATAAAACTATGAAAAATGTATCATTTGGATGCGGAAGTGCAATTTTTGTTAGACCTACCGATCGCCCAGCACAAATAATCCCTATGGATACTGTAAAATTTATATCGGGGCATAAAGAAGAAGAACTATCTGAAATTTATTTTAAAGACCTTCATCATAATTGTAACAAACCTATGAAAGTAAAAGAAACACTGGGACAAATAGCAAAACAACTGGATATCAACGTTAATTAACTTGAATAACCAAATATTGTAGGGGCAGACCTGTGTGTCTGCCCTGATTTATTGGCTAAAATATCCTTACTCCCGCGCCTTATAATACCTGTAAAACTCAGAATTAACCTCTCCACCCACTAAAATAACAAGCGAAGTATAATAAAGCCACAAAAGCAATATAATCACAGCTCCAAGCGCACCATAAACCCTGCTGAACTGCGCAATATTTTCAACATATAAACCAAAAAGCCTAGAAACACCCAACCAACCTGCTGTAAAAAACAACGTGCCGGGTAATGAGCTTAAAATTTTACTTTTAACTGTTGCGGATATATTAGGCATAAAATAATAAATTATAAAACCAATTAAAAACAGCGTTAAAAACGTTACAGGCCAACGAGCAAAGTTAATTATATTGATTGTAGTATCCTGAATGCCGATATAATGGTCAAGGAAGTCAAGGATTACCCTTCCCATAATAATCATGTTTGTTATAACAAATATAGCCAGGAAAAACAGAATTATTATCCATAAAGTCAGGGCACGTATTTTCCAGATTTTTCTTGTTTCCGGCACTCCATACGCCCGGTTTAAAAATTTCATAAGCATGTTTATTGCGTTTGAGGCAAACAAAATCCCGACCAAAAAGCTTAAAGTCAGCACGCCTTTTGAATTACTGGTAATAGTTTCCCTCAACGTACGCTCAATAACAGAAAGTGCATCAGGTGGGGCGATTGTCCTTATAGACACAATGATGTCATTTACTGTTTCTTCTGTTCCAAGGATACCAAAGAGAGCGGTTGTTCCTATTAAAAAAGGAAATATGGCGAGCATAAAATTAAATGCCATACTTGAAGCCATCCCCAGGCAGTCATCTTTTATAGTTGATTTAACAATGTTTTTAAATGTGTTTGCATACCGCATTGTATGATTATACAGCAATAAAAAGTTTCTTACCTACAATATTTATCTTGTCATTATGATACCCGGCAAAATATCCGCCCGGAACCGGCTGGTTTTTGCTTCCGAACGTAGTTTTTTTAACATTTACAGTAATAAAAGGTGACGCAAAAGGATTTTCTACCGCACTTTTAGGCTGGGATTGAATCTGACTCACATGTGGAGCCTGTAATATTGTGTTCATAGTGTTTAATAATTGTGTAATCATATTCCCTCTCTAGCTCTATAAAAATTTTAATTATGCCTGAATAAAAGTCAATTTAAAAATACAAAAGATCCTCTGTTTATCTTAGCTTCAATTCAAGTTTGCCCAGCAGCTTTCTCGAAGGCGTATGACTCTGATTATATGCAAGACTCTTTTCAATAGCACTTTTACTATCTCCATAAGCCCCGATTTTATAATAATACTGGCCTAAATAATAATATGATTCTGCATCGTCCGGCACTACTCCAAGGCTTTTTATAAAATACTTTTTCGCCATGTTCATAAAGCCAAAATTCAGCAAAACCCTTCCTATTAACTTGTACGATTCAAGATTAACAGAAATAAAAACAGTATCGTTTTTCATTAAATTTTCAGCATATCGAAGTTTATCAGCCTGAATAAAATACCCAAGGTCAGTTTCAAGATGGTTCCTTATTTGTAAATAAGTAGGCACAGGCCCTTTTCTTAATTTTATAAAATCGAGTACACATTTTCCCCAGCGGCATGGTGAAGAATCAGGCGCACTTTCCCAGAGTTTTTTGGCTGCTTCCTCGTTTCCTGATAACAATTCACAAAAACCCGCAGGATATTTTTTTCCTGATTGTTTGTAAATTTCCGCAGCTTTGCCATATTCCCCGCTTTCAAGGTATGCAAGACCCAGGGTATTATAAAAAATTTCAATATCTTCAATTTCCTTAATACTATTAAGGATTTCCACTGCTTTTTTATAATTTTTATTTACTAAAACTTCTTTTCTTGCTTGATTTAATAAATCATTCTTTGTCATTACTTTTCAGCTTATTAGTAAAAGATTGAATCTTTTTCATATAGTCATTGGAAACATCTTTTTTTACATTTTGCATAGCGAGGACTTGATCCAAATCTGCAATAATCACTTCTCTTTGTGCCTGCTCATTTGCTTTTTTAATTTCTTCATAGATTTCCTCACGGAAAACAGAAACCTCACGCGGAGCATTTATCCCGATTTTTACTGAATCACCCCTGGTTTCCAGAACAGTGATTTCTATATTATCGTTTATTATTAATTTTTGTCCTTTTTTTCTGGTTAAGACGAGCATTTTACTACATCCTTATCAAAAAGTCTGTGTTTTACGCTAAATTTTGTATCTGTTAGCACGATCTGCATTGCATTTTTATTTTCAACATTAATTACTATTGGCCCCACAAGATTTACAGTAGAGTCCTCCACTTTCCCCTGAGGGATGCAAGCAATATTAAATGAAAGTACATTTTCAGATCCTTTAACCTCAAGTTTTTTTGTTTTTTCTTCAGGTATAACAAACTGGTAATTAATGCCAAAATAAGCTGGAAATGTTATTGGAAAAGCTATGTTGGGATCTTCAACAGATTGAAGCCACTTGAAAGGTGATTCTGGCGAATTATCAATCAATACATATTTTTTTAAGTTATCGTAACCTAAAATCGGCTCAATAAAGTTAAATACGAGGCCGTCATCAACCTCAATTTCTCCGAATCTGCTGGTGTTTAATTTCATAAGTATATTCCCGAAACAATATCATTTGTTATAACTATTAAAACATATTATAAATTAAAGGGCTAGAATGATACGTTAAATTAATTTTATTGATTATTTTTATAAAAAATTTTAACAGTATTAATTTTAAAATACTATAATGATATAATTGTCTTTGTTTCATTTTAAAATATGGGGAGGAAAAATAATGGAAGGTTTAAAAGTTAAAATTATCGCAGGTATTGATAATTACGATATTGAAAAAGTGCTTAAAATAGTTAAAGCAGCCGAAATTGGCGGAGCTGACGCGGTGGATATCGCAGCAGATGAAAATATTATAAAACTCGTTAAAGAAACATGCAGCCTTCCGGTGTTTGTTTCTTCAGTTGTTCCTGAAAAGCTTTTAATGGCAAAAGAATGCGGCGCTGACATCCTGGAAATAGGTAACTTTGATGCCATGTACAAAAAAGGCATGAGAATAACAGCCGAAGAAGTACTTGAAATCACTTACAGAACAATCGAATTGGTTGGAGATGATACACCAATATGCGTTACAGTTCCCGGACATCTTGATATAGCAGAGCAGGTAAGCCTTGCCGAGGATTTGGAAGATATCGGCATTGATCTTATTCAGACAGAAGGCGCAGCAACAATTGACGCTAAATCAGCAGGTGCAAGGGGTTTAATAGAAAAAGCGCTGGCATCAATAGCAAACACAGTAGAGCTTTCTAAAAATGTAAGAACACCTTTAATGACAGCAAGCGGAATAACAGCCACCACAGCACCAATGGCATTTGCAGCAGGCGCAAGCGCAGTAGGTATTGGTTCCTGCGTAAACAGGCTTGAATCCGAGTTTGAAATGATTATTGCTGTTAAGGCAATTGTGGAAGCGGTTGAAGCTGCTAAAGAAAAAGTGTAAATAACGTCATCCCGAACTTGTTTCGGGATCTTTCCAGTTAACAATTTTAAGCTATAATTTGCTTTACGTTGATAATTTACAAGATGCTGAAACAAGTTCAGCATGACGAAAGAAAAGCGGGCCAAGCCCGCTTTTCTTTCGTTAAAATTTACTTTCCAACAATGCCCGTCAACGGCGAAGAAGCACTCGCATACGCCTTAACCGGAATCCTTCCGGCTTCATACGCCATCCTTCCCGCCTCAACCCCAAGTTTAAACGCCTCAGCCATTTGGGCAGGATTTTCAGCCTGAGCTATTGCTGTGTTCACAAGCACGCAATCCGCGCCCATTTCCATAGCCTGCGCTGCTTCTGACGGCACGCCCAAGCCTGCATCCACTACAACAGGAACGCTTGACTGCTCTATTATAATTCTTATATTATCCTCGTTTTTAATACCTTTTCCGCTTCCGATAGGTGAAGCCAGTGGCATAACAGTAGCGCAGCCCGCCTCTTCAAGATATTTTGCCAATAATGGGTCAGCGTTTATGTATGGCAATACCACAAAGCCCTCTGCAACAAGCTGTTTCGCCGCTTCAAGTGTGGCAACAGGGTCAGGTAGCAGGTATTTAGGGTCAGGTATAACTTCAAGCTTAACCCAGTTATTTATCCCCATAGCTCGGCCAAGCCGCGCAACCCGCACCGCCTCGTCAACTGTCTGGCATCCGGCGGTATTAGGCAGAATCCAAAACCTATTCGTATCAATATAATCCATAAGTCCGACATGGCCCGGTGCTCCGATGTCAACCCTTCTAATTGCGACTGTGACGATATCAGCGCCGCTGGCTATATGCGCCTGTTTCATTATTTCAAAGTCAGTAAATTTTCCTGTTCCCACCATCAGGCGTGAGTTAAAGGTTTTATCTGCGATTGTTATTGTCATTTTTTAATTATCCTACGGATGAGGTGTTATTTCAATAATCGATATTGTATTTTCTTCCGGCCCGTAATGCCAAAATATTCTATATGCAGCAGGAGTTTTATTCTCCGCATAAGCTTCATAAACTTTACAGCCATATTTTCTAGTTAAACCGGAATATTCATGTGTTTTTAGGCTGGGATGACGTGGGTTTCTCTGCAGTATTCCGAGGGTTCTTCTTACTGCTTTTAATCTTTTTTCAAGCCCTTTATCCTTTTCAAGGCTCTCTAATTGTTTTTTAGCTATACTTGATACTGCGAGTTTAAAAATTTTCATTCTATTTCATCATCCGCATATTCTGAAAAATCCATATATGTTACTCTTCCGGCTTTAATATCTTCCATCCCCTTTAATACTCCAGCAAGAGCTTCAGGGTTTTTGTATAACCACGCCTCATGCGCCGGTATCTCCACTTTTGGATGCAAAATTATTGTTCCATCATCTTTTAATTCAGCATCGTATGAAGTTACGTCATTCTCTGCTAATTTTCCGAGTGTTATTCTTCTTTTAGAATCCAATTTTAAATTTTTTGCTGGTACTGCCATACTTTTATCCTCATCTTTATGATCATATTATATCATTTTGTGGGAATCCTTCAAGTGGGAAATATACATTTCCCACAATTTCTTAATAATTCATTTTAAGTATAATAGAATTATGCGGAACTTACTCTCAATTTTAACAGCAAAAACTCTGATCCACGCCATAAAACTAACAAAAACCGGCTCAGGCACAAACCTGCCCGGCAAAATTGCCCTGAAAATCTCACCACATTTGCTTTCATACCTTGTAAAACAGAATAAAAAAGAAATAATCACCATAACCGGCACAAACGGAAAAACCACCACAGCAGGCATAATTGCGTCTATCCTCAGGCAGGACAACAGAAAAGTAGTCCATAACCAGCGGGGCGCAAACATGCTTACCGGCATAACCACAGCTGTTGCTGAATCTAGCAGCATAACCGGAAAAATGGACAGCGATAACTGTGTTTTTGAAATTGATGAGGCATTTTTACAAAGGGCAGTTGATGAGTTCAACCCTGACATCATTGCAGTAACAAACCTGTTCAGGGATCAGCTCGACAGGTACGGGGAATTAAACACTACAGCGAAAAAAATCGAAACCGGTATAGAAAAAACTCTGGCCAAAAAGCCGTTAAAGCTGATATTGAACGCTGATGACCCGATTGTTTCAAGAATTATGGAAAACAGCGCAATTGAAAAAGTATTTTTCGGCTTTGAAGAACTAACACTTCTAAACCAGGATGAAAAAATTAAGGCCCCGCAAGAGTCAGTAAACTGTAGCTGCGGAGAAACCTTTAACTATTCAAAAATTTTTTACGGGCATCTTGGTTATTTTCACTGCACATGCGGGGTGAAAAGGCCACAGCCGCACGTCAGGGCAAAAGCCACCGTTGATGTGAATTCATCGACTTTATATATAAATGATGAATTTGAGGTAAAAGTTAATCTGCCCGGACTGTATAACTGCTATAACGCCTTATGCGCAATAACTATAGCCCTGAGTGCAGGAATCCCTATAAACACCATTAAAAAAGGATTTGAGAATTATTCAACTATCTTCGGGCGTGCGGAGTCCCTGGAATTAAACGGCAAAAAAGTACTTATCCAGCTGATTAAAAACCCCATAGGCGCGACAGAAGTATTAAGAACAATAAAAAATGATGAAAATGGAAAACTTTTTATACTGATTAATGACAACTACGCTGATGGCAGGGATGTTTCGTGGTTGTGGGATGCGAACTTTGAACTTTTATCCAATTACAGCAAAACCGCAATAATAAGCGGAGTGCGAGCAACAGATATGGCGGTCAGACTGAAATACGCAGGAATTAACCCGACAAATATAATTGTCGAAGAAAATATCCAAAAAGCTTTTTTACATGCCCTGGATAATGTGCAAGAACATGAAAAGCTTTATGTACTTCCTACTTATACTGCCTTACTTGAACTGAACAAAATAATCACTAATCCTAGCAAAAACTTCATCAGGTGAAATATTTAAACAGTCCTGCTTTTCACAGGAAGTTTGCCGTTTGTCCCATAAACATGGCCTGCAATCCAGATTATCGTTTTTAATTGCGATAAAGAGTTCATTATTCATTGGTAAAAGCTTTTTCTCGTCTGTTGGCCCAAATAAGGCTACAACAGGCTTTCGCAAACCCACCCCAATATGCATTGGCGCAGAATCAACGCATACCAGCATATCGGACTGACTTACAATATTCACAAAATCTTTTATGTTCCTGGTTTCCGCAATATTTTCAGGAAACTTCTCCTTAAATACTTCGATAACCTCAGCATCATCAGGCCCACCTGTTAAAAGGACCCTGTAATTTCCGGTGAATAACAATTTTTCTATTAATTTTACCCAATTATCAGTTGCCCAGCATTTTATAATGTTTTTCTGGACGCTTAATTTGCTTACTCCGGGATGGATAACAATTGTTTTTACTCCGTCATTTCGACCGAGCGTAGCGAGTGGAGAAATCTCTGGGATTTTGTCCTCTTTTTCCGCTGAAACCAAATCATGATACATATTTGAAGCATACTGGTTCTGATTTAGCTTCACCGCCCTCGTTAACAAAATCCTACTTAAACGGCCACTATCATAACCTATACGCTCTTTTATCCCTGTTAAAAAAAGCAAAATTGAAATAAATTGTGAAGTACCTGAAGAAATTACAATATCATATTTATTTTTATAAGCCTTAGCAAGAAGCCTTATTAATTCAAAATACTTATTTTTACCTTTTAAATCACATACAAAAACTTCATCAATTGAGTTAGTAAGGTCACCAGCAGCCCTGCTCCTTGATTCTGTGACAAGCATAATATATGGATTATTATAGGTTTTTCTTAATGTTTCAAATACAGGAAAAAATAGGATCTGGTCGCCTATTCCCCCAAAGTTTAATACTAAAAATTTTTTTTGCATCGTTAATTATTTAATAAATCTGAAGCTGCTTTTGTAATTCTTCGATCTTTGACTGAAATTCGCCTTCTTTTTCAGGATTTTTCACCTTCAGTTCACTATATCCTTCTAAAAGACCTTCAAGAATATTAACACATAATTTTTCACACAGAGCTTTTTTGTCGATTTCCGGTACTTCGGTAACTTCTATAAATTCGATTCTTTCCTTTTCAAGAGTAGCCATGTTTTAACTTCCCTATCTAGTTTACTAATATATTAAAACACCAAAAAATAAAAAATTGATACATATTCGTCTAATCTT